>JBKBKV010000046.1:0-14210 GCA_046294495.1 Dehalococcoidia bacterium
CTGGACACCCCAGGGGCCTATACGGTGTCGGTGCGCTTTGACACCCAGACGGTGGAGATTGGCAGGGTAACGGTTCAGCCGCCGCCTACGCCCACACCTACTCCGACACCTACGCCGCGGCCTCCAACTCCAACGCCCACACCTACGCCGCGCCCGCCGACGCCTACGCCGACGGCGACGCCGATGCCGCCCACACCTACACCAACGGTGGTGGTGCCAACACCCACGCCCACACCGACACCGGTGCGCCCGCCGACGCCCACACCCACGCCGGTGCCGCCACCGCCTAAGCCCTTCCCGACAGGGCTGGTGGTAGGCATCATTGTGGCGGTGATTGTGGTAGTTGTGCTTGTGGTGGTGTTCTTGCGCCTGCGCCGAAGGGGATAAGGCCGGCGCCCTAAGGGGGCCTTGAGACAGGCGGGCCGCCTCCCCGTGGGCGGCGGCCCGCCTTTTTATGCCTGCGCAGGTGGTCTCCCCTTGAGCAGGCTCGCCAGGAGTGGGGCATCTGCATCTTCGTCCTGCCCCCACCCATGCCTCACAGGTGTTGAACGATTACAGTTCCTTGACGCACTTACACCTTGGCCCTAGGATATGGCTAGCCGCATAGTGTTCCGGCAGTCCGCCGGGCGCAAGCCTGTGGCGAAAGGCTCCAGATGGGTGTAGCAGTTGTAGTTTTCTTGCTTCTGGCGGGAATGTTGGGCTTCTTCGGCCTTTCCCTTGAGGAAGCGGCACTGACGACGGTGCCCCATGTGGCCTTGCGCCAGAAAGCCGAGGCAGGGAGCCGCCGTGCCCGTCTGGCCCTGGAGGCCATGCACCGCACCCGGGGCCTGCGCACTGCTTTCCAGTTCCTGCGTATCACCGTTACCCTTTTACTGGCCTTTAGCGTGGCATCTGTGCTGTATGGCCGTGGGCTGGTGGTTTTAGGGGCTGGCGGGGGTGTGCTCGCACTGGCTCTGCTGATCCTACACATCGGGGGGCGACGCCTGGGCCATTATCACGCCTTGCCGGTGGCCCTACTAATGGCCCCTCTAGCCTACTGGGGGGCACGCCTGCTTTCCCCGGCTGTCAAGGCGGCCGTTCCGGAGCGTTTGGCTCCGCGCAACAGCCCCCTGGACCAGCTTTTCGCCCAGAGCGAGGGGGAGCCACACCCCAGCCCCCAGACCCTGGAGATGATTCGCTCGGTGCTCCTGCTGAGGGAGACCACCGTCAAAGAGGTAATGACCCCACGGGTAGACTTTGTAGCGGTGGAGGTAGGGGATTCCTTGGAGCGGGCGGCCGCGCTGATGGCCGAGAAGGGCTTGCATCGCCTGCCTGTGTTCCAGGGGACCCTGGACCAGGTGGTGGGTGTGCTCTACGCTCGCGACCTGCTAGGGGCGTTGCACAGGGGGGCGCCAATCTCGTTGAAAGCCTTGGCACGCCCTGTGCTCTTTGTTCCTGAGACCCTAACCCTTGACCGCCTCCTGCACCGTTTCCAGGAAGAGCGCATCCATATGGCTATGGTGGTGGACGAGTTTGGGGGCGTGGAAGGGTTGGTAACCCTTGCTGACCTGCTGGAGGAGGTGGTGGGGGAGATGGACGAGGTGCAGGCCCCCGAGCCGCTGGTGCAGCCCCTGGGTGGTGGGGAAGCCCTGATAGATGGGCGTGCCAGCCTGGAGGTGCTTCAGGGCATGTTTGGGGTTCGGGTGCAGGAGGAGAGGGTGGGCACTTTGGGGGGTATGATAGCCACCCTCCTGGGGAGGCTTCCCGCGCCTGGGGACAGTGTGGAAGCCTATGGCCTCCGCTTCCAGGTGGTGGCTACTCTGGGGCGGCGCGCCAAGCGCGTGCGGGTTTCTCCCATCTCTAAACCTGAAAAATAGGGAGGAGCTGCCTGGCGCTGACAGCCCCTCCCCGTTGCTCCTGGAGCCCGCTTGGCGCTACCTAAGGGCGCGGCGTGGGTGTAGGCGCTGGTGTAACCTCCAGGGGTGCAGTGGCCACGGACCCCTGGTCGCCAATGGCCTTGATTGTCCAGTTGCCCGCGCCTAGTCTCGCTAGTTGCCCCGCGCCGCTAAGGAGCCGCAGGGCACCCGAGGAGTTGGCCTCGGCTCCCACTAGAAGGAACTCGCCACCCGGGGTTACTGCCACCAGAATAACCGCTTCCCTGGGCTTGAAACCGGAGAGGTATGCGGTGAAACGCTCGCCCGTGTGGTAGGTGGGCTTGGCGAAGACAAGGGTAGGCTCGGCTGAAGCCGCGGAGCCTGGCGGGCCGGCCGGGCCACGCTCACCTTTCGGTCCCTGGGGGCCTGGAGGGCCTGCCGGTCCCTGTGGGCCTGGCGGGCCTTGGGGCCCTGGGGGGCCGGCAGGGCCTGGCGGGCCTTGGGGGCCTTGTGGGCCTGCGGGCCCTTGTGGGCCTTGGCAGGCAGCCAAAGCCAGAACGCCTACCAGGGAAAGCACCAGAAGGATACCCAGGAGCCTTGCGCTCGGGAAACCTTTCACGTGACCCCCCTTTTCTAAATAGTGCCGTGGTTAGGCGGCCACCCCGAGCATCCCCAACCCTAACACCCGACTAGTGTAGAGATGGGTTTTGCGGGTGTCAAGGGGTTCAGCGCCCTTTTTCATCAGTTTCTGCACTCCTTTTTTACATGGGGCAGCCTGTGTCTTCGCTAAGGGTAACGATACTTTGCCCCCTTTTGTTCCCTGCAGCCACGGCAAAGGCCCGGCTTTTCCTCCGCAACGCGCGCTCTGCCCATCCGAAGGAAGTAATATCAAGGAGGCCCTTGTGCTCCCCTCGCCCACAAGGGCCTCCTTTGGCGCAGGCCCAACGCTCTACCCCTAAGGGCCTGTGCGGGTAACTTCCAGGCTCTCGCCAGGGGCAAGGGCTACCCTTCGCACCTGTATGCCCAGTTTCAACAGCCAGTAGCCCAGGGTAGCCTTGCTGACGCCCAGGTCGTGAGCGGTGGCCGAGAGCCCCTTCTCGTTGACCATCTCCGGGAGCAGCCTCTCCAGAGGGCGACCGTAGCGCTCCTCAACCTGGAGCATAAGACGGGTCTTTCGGACTTGCGCTTTTGCTGGAAGCATGGCCTCCTCCGCCTCACTTTCCCCCAACTTTAGCACAGCCCGCCCCTTTTGTCAAGACCTTGTTACGGACAAGGAATGGCATATGATAAGCCATGTTTGAAACTTGTTCAGAACATTGTGTGGTGGTGGCGTTGTGGCGTCTCATATTGTGGTCACCCCCTTCCTTATGCTAGAGTGTCTACATCGGCGATATCGGTTGCCGCCTTGTGGGAGTTCATGGGGAGCGTAGAGCAAGTCATCTTGCAGTGGGTGCAGGCGGTCTACCAGGCCCTGGGGTGGCCCGGGCTGGTGGCCATGATGGCTATTGAGAGCGCCTGCATTCCCCTGCCCAGCGAGGTTGTGATGCCTTTGGGTGGATGGCTCCTAGTGCAGGCCAAGGGCGGGGGACTCGGTGGCTTGTTGCTGGCGGGCTTCCTGGGGGCGCTGGGTAACCTGCTGGGCTCCCTGCTAGCCTACTGGGCAGGGGCGGTATGGGGGCGGGCTGCCGTCCTGCGTTGGGGCAAATGGGTGCTCATTACCCCTCACGACGTGGAGCGGGCTGACCGCTGGTTTACCCGTTATGGGGAGGCGACGGTCTTCTTCTCGCGCCTCTTGCCGGTGGTGCGCACCTTCATCAGCCTGCCGGCGGGTGTGGCGCGCATGCATCTGGGCAAGTTCTGCCTCTACACTTTCCTGGGGGCGTTCCCCTGGTCTCTAGGGCTGGCGTGGGGTGGCTTTCTCCTGGGGGAGCACTGGGAACGCCTGCGTGCGGCGATGCGCCCCTTTGATATCCCTATCCTGGTGGCAATGGTTGCCCTGGGGGTGTGGTGGCTGTGGCGTCGCTTTCGCCATATCCGCAAAGAGGCGTCCCAGGCCGCTGCCTCCTCGGAGGACTTTGCCAAACAGAGGCGTCTCTAACACAAGTTGGCCAGAAGGAGGTGGACACATGGCATGTCCGCGGGTGCATGCCCTGCTCCGAGAACTGGATATGGCCCACGAGGCCGTGGAGCGGGCGTTGGAGGGTATCACACAGCAAGAGTTGTATACCCCTCCCAGGGAAGGGGAGTGGTCGGTGGCCCAGGTGCTGGCCCACTCCATAGAGATGGAGCCTTTCTGGGTGCGCAAGGCGTTGCTGGTGCGCCAGCAGGATACCCCCACCTTTGCCCGGGCCACTGAGGCCGAGCGGGAGCAGCGCCTGCGCGCCGTGCAGGAGCACGGCCGAGACCCATTGCCTGTGATCCTCTCCAGAATGGGTGAGGCGCACGCCGAAGCGGTGGCGGCCCTCCTGCGCCTGGAGGAGGCTGACCTAGCCCGCCCCTGCGTTTACCAGGGGCGGCGGATGACGGTGCAGGGGTTCGTGGAGGGTGTGGTTCGCCACCTGCGCGAGCACGAGGCGCAAATTAGGGCGACACGGGAAGCGGTGGCGTCGCAACACTAGGAGGTGGAGGGCTGGGGCTGCTTCGCTGGCTGGGCCAGGATGGCCGCTACCCTATCCAGGATGCGCTGGGCCACCTCGTATTTTGGGAGCAGGGGGAGTTCCTCCACACCCCCGTCCCGGTCCAGCAGAACGACGCGGTTGGTGTCGGCGCCGAAGCCGCTGTCGGCGGCGGAGACATCATTGGCGGCGATGAGGTGCATACCCTTGGCGTGCAGTTTCTCCCGTGCGTTGGCGATCAGGTTCTCCGTCTCAGCAGCGAAGCCCACCTTTATCACTTTGCCGTCTGCTTCGGCGATGATGTCGGGGTTGCGGGTCATTTCCAACACCCAGAGGGGTGGGCCTTTCTTGACCTTCTGGGGGGCCATGCGGGTGGGGCGGTAGTCGGCCACGGCGGCGGCCATAATAAGGGCGTCGGCCTCTTTGCAGGCCTCCAGCACCGCCTTTCGCATCTCCATGGCGGTGGTAACCCGTCGCACCTCTACACCCACGGGGTCGGGCAAGGCCGTCGGTGCTGTAATCAGGACGGCGCGTGCGCCACGGTCTCGCGCTGCCTCGGCCACGGCGTAGCCCATCTTTCCCGAGGAGCGATTGGTAACCACCCGCACGGGGTCTATAGGCTCCTGGGTGCCGCCAGCGGTGGCTACGATGGTGCGCCCGCGCAGGTCGCCTGTAGCCTTCCCCAACACCCAGCGCAGGTGCTCTAAGATGCTGGTAACCTCGGCCATGCGCCCTTTACCCACCAGGCCCGAGGCGAGCCTCCCCTCCACTGGCCCCACAAAGTAGACTCCCCGCTGGCGCAGGCGCTCTATGTGCTCCTGCAGGGTGGGGTGTTCATACATGTGGGCATCCATCGCCGGCACCACCACCAGAGGCGCACGGGAGGCCAGGATGGTGGTGGTGAGCACATCGTCGGCCAGGCCCAGGGCGATGCGGGCAATGGTGTGGGCCGTGGCGGGGCACACCACAATAAGGTCTGCTCGCAGGGCCAGGGCCACATGGTCCATGGCCGTCTCGGCGCGGGGGTCAAACAGGTCAGTGAAGGCGGGGTGATGGGTGAGGGCCTGGAAAGTGAGTGGGGTTATGAACTGGCACGCCTCGCGGGTAAGCACCGTGTCCACCTGGGCCCCGTGCTGGACCAGTTTGCTGGCCAGGTCGGCGGCCTTGAAGCAGGCGATACTCCCTGTTACACCCAGGAGGATGCGTTTCCCATGCAAGGGTGTTGGCATAGGTCCCTTCCTTTCTCCCAAAGGTAAGGGCCTGAACGCTGGTGCGTTGCCCTAGCGCTCTGGGCGGTTCATATCATATATAATGCGCAGACCGTGGAGGATGAGGTCTGGGTTCACAGCGGTGAATATGTCCGTTTCCCGTGTGATAAGGGAGACCAATCCCCCTGTGCCGATGACCCGGGCATCCTCCCCAAGTTCCTCTTTGAAGCGCCTAACCAGCCCTTCAATCATCCCTACATGCCCCAGGAGGACGCCCGACTGAATAGCAGCGACAGTGTTGCGCCCGATGGCGCTCCTGGGGCGCACCAGTTCTACACGGCGCAGTTGGGAGGCGGCGGTGAACACGGCCTCGGCCACCACCTGGGGGCCGGGATGAATGGCTCCGCCCAGGTAGTCCCCTTCCCGTGTAACGGCGTCAAACACGGTGAAGGTTCCGATCTCCACAATAATTACAGGGCCGCCATAGAGGCGGTAGGCGGCGGCGGCGGCGGCTACACGGTCGGCCCCCACATCCCTGGGGGTGTCGTAGAGGATACGCATCCCCGTCTTTACCCCCGCGCCTACCACCAGGGGGTTGATACGGAAGAAGGAGCGGCACACCTCTTCAAAGACCCAGGTGAGGGAAGGAACCACGCTACATAAAGCGGCATCCCGCACCTGGGAGGGGTTTAGGCCCCGCAGGTTCAAGAGGGAGAGCAGGAGCACACCGTAGTCATCGGGCATGCGCCGTGGGTCGGTAGCCACACGCCAGGTGGCTACCAACTCCTCCCCCTGGAAGGCCCCTATCTTCACATTGCTGTTGCCTACATCCAGTGCCAGGAGCACGCTCGCCCCCTGCAAAGATTATATCCCTTTTCTCCTCAGGGCGGGCCCCGGAAGGGGTGTGCCGGCCTTAAGGGCCTTGATGACCCTGGGCAGAAGGGGAAGTAGGTCGCCTGCCAGGGTGCCGGCATCGCCCGCCTCGGCGCGGAGCACCTCCCCCGCTGCCCCGTGCAGGAAGACCCCGAGGCTGGCGGCGTCAAAGGGGTGCATCCCCTGGGCCATCAGGCCGGCGATGGCCCCGGCCAGCACATCCCCAGTTCCGGCGGTGGCCAGAGCGGGGTTGGCGAAGGGGCTCAGACGCAGGTTGCCCTCCGGTGAGGCGACCACGGTGAAAGGCCCCTTGAGCACTACCGTAACGCCCCACCGACGTGCCGCCTGCTGCGCGGTGTGGAGGCGGTTCCGCTCTACTTCCTCTATGGTGGTGTCTAGCAGGCGGGCCATTTCCCCGGGGTGGGGGGTGAGCACGGCGGGAGCACGCACCTTTTCCCACCACCCCTCCTGGTGCGCCAGGATATTGAGGGCATCGGCGTCCAGCACGAGGGGGGTGTTTGGGGGTGTCTCCCCCAGGAGGAGGTGGCGGAGCAGGGCTTCTGCGGCGGGGCTTTGCCCCAGGCCACACCCCATAAGGAGCACCTCAAACTGCCCTAGGGCACGGCGCAGTTCCCGCACTGCATCTGGGGAGAACACCCCGCTGGCTGCTTCGGGAAGGGGCAGGTGGGTTACCTCTGTTAACTTGCTGGCCAGGATGGGGTGGATGCCGGAGGGTGCTGCCAAGGTAACATATCCTGCGCCGACACGGGCCGCACCCATGCAGGCCAAATAGGCTGCGCCGATGTAGCGCTGGGAGCCTACAACAGCCAGCACCCGCCCAAAGGTCCCCTTATGGGCGGAGAGGGGACGGGGGGGAAACGCCTGGCGTGCCCAGCGCGCATCCAACAGGTCTAGGGGGACGTCTTCCGCCAAGTGTTCTGGGATACCAATGTCAACTACCTCCAGGTGGCCCACCCGTTCCGCTCCCGGGAAAAGGAATAGGCCCAACTTGGGGAAACCCAGGGTTACAGTGATGTCGGCATAGGGAGTAAGGGGGTCTACCGCTCCCGTGTCCGCATCCAGGCCAGAGGGGAGGTCCAGGGCCAGAAGGCGGGGGGCAGGGCGTTGGGGGCTAATTTGGGCCACCAGGGTGAACACCTCGGCGAAGATCCCTTCAAAGGGGCGGCGTTTCCCTGTGCCCAGGACGGCGTCCACAACCAGGTGGGCGCTGGACAGCAGAGCGCGCAAGGTGGCCAACTGCTCGTCGCCGGGGGCTTCCACGGCTTCCACCCCCTGCTGAAGGGCCAGGGCCAGTTTGGGGTCTGCCGGGGGGCGGGGAACCAGCAGATAGGCAGTAACCTTTGCACCCCAGGAGGCCAGATGGCGCGCTGCCACAAGGCCATCCCCACCGTTGTTGCCCGGGCCGATGAGGGCCACCACCTCTGCCCCTCTCCGTTCGCCTACCGTTTCCCACGCCACACGCGCCACCTGAAGGCCGGCGTTCTCCATTAAGGTGTCCAAAGAGACGCCCAGCGCCTCGCTCTGCTGTTCCAGTCGGCGCATCTGTTCAGCGGTAACAACTTTCATGGTTCGCAAGGGGCAGGGTTTATGGAGTTAGGCTCTGGCCCAGGAGATGGGCGGCCTGCACGGTGGTGTGGCCTTCTTGGGGGGCCACTTCACCTACGGCTACGGCTATGGCCAGTTCACGGCTGTGGGAGAGGGAAAGGGCGAAGCGGGCAATGCCTAGCCTCTGGGCTAGTAGCATAGCACGCCCCGACAGGCGCACCGTGGGGGCCTGTCCCCGCTCCCGCACCACTTCAATCTCCTTCCAGGAGACGCCTCTTATGCCTGTGCCCAGAGCCTTCATCACCGCCTCCTTGGCGGCGAAGCGAACGGCCAACTGGGGGGCCTGCCCGCGGGCGTAGGCCAACTCGTGAGGGGTGTAGATACGGAGCAAGAAGCGCTCCCCCCAACGCTCTACTGCTCGGGCGATACGAGGGATTTCAACGATGTCTACACCGATGTAAAGCACAGCCCCATCCCTATGAGGGAGCTACCGACTTTACCCCAGCCTGGGCAAGGATGGCGGGGATGTGGCGCTCCCACCCGATGGCCATAATGTGCACCCCCTGGCATAGGGGGCGCACATCCCGAATGATGCGGGCGGCGATTTCTACCCCCTTTGCCGTGCGGTCGGGGGCGCTTTCCAGTTCTGCGATAAGAGGTTCGGGTATAAAGACCCCAGGGAGGTTCTGGTTCAGATTGCGGGCCATACCCGCTGATTTGAGGACGATTATGCCAGCCAGGAAGGGGAGCCTATAGTGTTCCACACGCTTTATGAAGGAGCCAAACTTGTCAGGCTCATATATGGCCTGGGTCTGGAAGAAGCGGGCGCCGGCCGAGATCTTCTCCTCCAGGCGCTGGAGTTCTTTGTCTATGTCTTTAGCGCCTGGGTTCACCACCGCCCCTAGGTGGAAGCGGGGAGTTCCCTTCAGGGCGTTCCCCGCCATATCGTGCCCGGCTGCCAGGGCAGAGGCCGCCTTCAATATCCCGATGGCCTCCAGGTCAAAGACGGCTTTTGCTTCGGGGTGGTCGCCGGTGCCGGGCGGGTCGCCGCTCATAACGGCGATATTCTCTATACCCAGGGCAGCGGCTGCCAGGAGTTCCGCCTGAATAGCGATGCGGTTGCGGTCCCGCCCGGTGATTTGCAGGATAGGCTCAGCGCCCCGCTCCAGGAGGAGGTGGGCGGCGGCGATGGGGGCCATAGCCATGCGTGCCCCGGTTGAATCGGTAAGGTTGAAGGCATCCACCAGACCCTGGAGGGACTGGGCTTTACTTATTACCTCGGACAGGTCGGTGCCCTTAGGGGGATTGAGTTCGGCGGTTACCACAAAGCGTCCGGAGGCCAGGGCGTCGCCAAATCGGCTCATGGCGTTCTCCTCTCCATCCTCGCCATTATAGCCCTGGGGAAGTGTGGCGTCTACTTATTTCACGGTGATAGGGGGGTGTTGGGCAAGCCCCTGATGGGCTGCTGGCTTGGATAGGGTGGATGTGGGACTTGTTGTCCCCTAGGAGTGCCCTCTATTATTCTGGGAGAAAGAGCAAAGGAGGTGCCTATGCCCTACGAGACGCTGCTCTATCAGCAGGAGGGGGCATTGGGGGTGCTCTCCCTGAACCGCCCCCATCGCCTCAACGCTCTGAGCCGACAACTGGTGCAGGAGTTGGACGCCTTTCTGGGGGAGATGGAGCGCCAGCGGGAGGTGCGGGTGCTTATCCTGAGGGGGGAGGGGCGCTCCTTTTGCGCCGGGGCCGACATCAAGGAGATGGCGGAGGAGGAGCCGGGGGTGGCTCTCCCTAGGGCCACCACCCGTATAGCCACCCGTTTAGAGGCCCTGCCCCTTATTACCATTGCAGCCGTGCACGGATATGCTGTAGGGGGCGGCTGTGAACTGGCTATGGCTTGCGACCTGCGCATCGCATCGGAGGATGCCCAGTTTGGCCAGCCAGAGGTGAAGTTGGGCATCCTGCCTGGCGCTGGAGGCACCCAGCGCCTCCCCCGCCTTATCGGCATTGGGCGGGCCAAGGAACTAATGTATGTAGGGGATTTCATTGACGCCCGCACCGCCCTGGCGTGGGGGCTGGTGAACCGCGTGGTGCCGCAAGAGCGTCTGATGGAGGAGGCACGCGCCCTGGGCAAGGTGCTATTGGAGCGTCCCCCTCTTGCCCTTGCTCTCATCAAGTCGTGTGTCAATGTGGGCATGCAGGTAGACCTCCACTCCGGCCTGGAGTATGAGGCGCGGTGCTCTACCATCCTGCACGCCTCGGAGGACAGAAGGGAGGGGATGCGGGCTTTCGTGGAGAAGCGTCCTCCCGTCTTTAAGGGGCGTTAGGCGGTAGGTGCTTCCTGCAGGTCGCTGGGGGAAAGGCGCAGGGTGTTCCTGTAAAAGGGAGGGGGGAAACCCCCTTGACGCCTGCCGTGTCGTCTCTGTAATATGGGGCGACACGGGGGCAAATGTGTTGGAAATTACCTTTAGCGGCGGCGCTCTCCGCTGTCCGGAGACGCCGGAATATCTGGAGGTAGCGCTCCACCTCCTCCAGGTGCTCCGGGAGCAACTGAGGGCAGGTCAGCCCCAACCTGCCCCTGAGGCGGTGGGGATGCCTCCACAGCCACCTCCCGCTCCCCCACCCCCTGTCGTCTCGCCCGGGGCCCCCTCAACGCCTCACGCTCCCTCGCCTGGGCGGGTGCGCTGGTTTGTAACCCATCGCCCACGCATTCAGGTGGGACCTGGGCAGGTGGTTGAACCGGCGACCCTGGAGGAGCTGAAGGGGTTTATCCAGTCACGAGGTCTCACTCCCCATCCCCGTGGGGATGCCTCTATGCTGGTGTGGCAGGTGCGGGAGCGCCTGGGCCTGCGTGTAGAGGCGGTTCCTACAGGAGGCGTTACAGGGCCTCCTTGAGGCGGTGGGCCAGGGAGAGGGTCATCCCCGGCAGGGAGGCGATGCGCTCCACCGGTGCATCTTTGATGCCTTTCAGGGAGCCAAAGGTTTGCAGTAGCAGGCGTTTGCGTTTGGGGCCTATGCCCGGCACCGAGTCCAGGGCTGAACGGGTCTGGCGTTTGGAGCGCAGGCGCTGGTGGTAGGACACCGCAAAGCGGTGGGCCTCGTCACGCACGCGCTGGAGGAGGAACAAACCTTGGGAGCCTCGGGGGAGGAGGATAGGCTCCGGCGCCTGAGGGACGCACAGCTCCTCCCGCTCTTTGGCCAGTGCTGCCAGAGGGATGAAATCGGTGGACAGCCCTAGTTCCAGGAACTCCTCCAGGGCGGCGGATAGATGCCCTTTCCCGCCGTCCACTATCACCAAGTCGGGGACAATGCCCCAGGCCTCTTGTCCTGGTGGAGTGGTGCCGGTGCCAAGCAGGTGAGGGGCCTTCCTATAGGCCTCGGCCAGTCGGGTGAAACGCCGGCGCAATACCTCTCTAAGCATGGCGTAGTCGTCTATTCCATGCACGGTGCGCACCTTAAAGCGCCGGTAATGGGCGCGGTGGGGTTTTCCGTTCACAAAGACCACCATGCTACCCACTGCATCGGTGCCCCGGATGTTGGAGATGTCGTAGCACTCTATGCGCATGGGGAGGCGAGGCAGGTTCAGGGCCTCCTGCACCTCGGCCATGCCCCGCTGCAAGGTGTCCTCATTGGCCAGAGCGCGGGCCTGCTGAAGGCGCAGGCCCTCCTGGGCGTTTTCGGAGGCCATGTCCACAAGGCGTTTCCTGGCCCCTCGCTGGGGAACAACCAGCCTGACCTGCCCGCCTCGCCTTTTTTCCAGGGTTTCCCTGACCAGTTCCTCCTCTTCGGGGTGGAATGGGAGCACCACTACAGGGGGAATGAAGGTGGCCGCCTCGTAGAACTGTAGGAGAAAGTGGGCCAGCACCTGCGGGGGGGGGTCGTCCTGGGTGCCCTCCAGGGCGAAGTGGTCGCGCTCCATCAGTTTCCCCTGGCGTATGAAGAAGACCTCCGCTCGCGCCTCGGCGTGCTCCTGGGCCAGGGCTATCACATCCATATCCTCACGCTTCAGGGAGACGACCTTCTGCTCCTCAAGAACCTGCTCAAGGGAGTGGATCTGGTCACGCAGGCGGGCGGCACGCTCAAAGTCCCAACGGGCTGCCGCTTCTCGCATCCGCTGGCGCAGGGTGGCCAGCACCGTTTCTGCCTTCCCCTCCAGGAACTGGATGACCTGCTGGATTATTTCCTGGTAGCCCTCTTTGGAGATGTAGCCTGTGCATGGGGCGGCACAGCGGTGGATGAAGTATTCCAGGCACGGTCGGGTGTCCTTGCCGGTGATGGGTTTGGTGCAGGAGCGATAGGGGAAGAGGCGCTTGAGCATGTCCAGGGTTCGGCGCACCGAGCCGGCTGAGGCGTAGGGGCCGAAGTAGCGGGCGCCATCCTGGCGCACCTTGCGGGTGAAGTAGACCAGGGGGAAGTCATCCCGTAGGTCGATGCGGATATAGGGGTAGGTTTTGTCGTCTCGCAGGCGGGTGTTGTATGGGGGGTGGTGGCGCTTAATAAAGGTGTTCTCCAGGAGCAGGGCCTCGCTCTCCGAATGGGTGAGAACCACCTCTAGGTCGGCGGCGCGGGCGAGCATGCGCTGTATCTTGGGTGGAAGGTCTGCCCGCTGGGCAAAGTAGGAGCGGACCCTGTCTCGCAGGCGTGATGCTTTCCCTACATAAAGCACCTGCCCCCGTCCATCGGTGAACAGATAGACGCCTGGGCGCTCCGGGAGAGCTTTGAGATGCTCCTGGAAAGTGGGGTCGTGGATGTCCACGGCTCCTCTCCCTAGCGCAGGAGAACCCAGAGCACCAGCAAGATGGCTACGCATACCCCTGCTACCACCCCGATGGCGCGTAGTTCCCGAGCGAGAGGCAGGCGGGCGACCGATGTCGCAGGGGTGGAGCGGGGGGGCGATGGCTCCTGCCGAAGGACGGGTGTCGGTGCTTGTGGTGCTTTTGGAGGGAGGGTAGCAGTCCCCGCGGAGGGGGCGCTCACACTAGGGCGGGGCCGTCGGCCCCGGCGCCGGGATTTCCTGGGCATAGTATTTGTCTCCTTCACGTCTGTGCCTTGGCCCAGCAGATCTCTGCCAGACGGGCAATCAGGTCCGCGGTCTGATGGAATGTAAGGCGTCCAGTGTTGAGCACTAGATGGTATTGAGAGGGGTCGCGAGGGTCTACTTTGTAAAAGCGCTTATAGTATACTTCCCTGGCCCGCTCCACCTGCATAAGGCGCCGTTCAGCACTAGGCTGGTCCAGATGCTCACGCTCCATGATAACAGCCACGCGCCTTTCTCGGGGGGCCACCAGGCCAATATGTAGGGCCTGCGGATGGTCTTTCAGTACCAGGTTGGAGGCTCGCCCGATGAAGACGATGTTACCGCTCTGCGCCAGTTCACGGATTGCCTGGCTGATGGCCTGGACAAAGCGGCGGTCGTCCATTTCCTGAGAGGCCTCGTGAGTGCCTTCTGGGTATGGCTGGAGAAGAAGGGCGTCCATGCTGGCGCCGAAGTAGGGGTCTCCCCCAGCCAGGGCGCTGCGCTCTAGGACACGCTGGAGCAGGCGGGCCATACGCTCCCCTAGGGAAGGCGCCCGCTCCTCACGCTCCGCCAGGGCCGCCACCGGCACGCGACTGTGCCGGCTTGCCTCTGCCAGGACCAGGCGGTCTACATAGTCCATTCCCAGTGTGCGAGCCACCTCCGCGCCCACCTCCGGGGCACCGCTCCCAAACTCTCCGTTGATGGTAATGACACGCATACCTCCCCTCCTAGCGCTCCACTGGGGCAGTGGTGGCATCCATCCCCTTTAACAGGTCAATATTGGCTTGTTCCGAGGCATCGGGCTGCGCCGAGAGCCACGCATCCAAAATCTCCTGGGCAACGTCGGGTGTGGTGAGGCGCAGGCTCATGCACAGCACATTGGCATCGTTCCATCGGCGTGCACCGGCGGCGGTGGGAGGGTCCACGCAGAGGGCGGCCCGCACCCCGCGCACCTTGTTGGCCGCCATACAGACCCCTGTCCCCGTCCAGCAGAACAGGATACCCTGCTGGCACACCCCCGAGGCCACAGCCTGGCCGACCCTTTGGGCCACCACAGGCCAGTTGGGGTTGTCGCCCTCTC
>JBKBKV010000047.1:0-6483 GCA_046294495.1 Dehalococcoidia bacterium
TGACGCTGTGGATCGCTGTGCCGTGGCTCTTCGCCTACTGGCGCCTGGCTAAAACAGACGTGGTGTAAGGGCTTATGGGGTGCACTAGACGGGACTTTCTAAGGGTCGTGCTAGCCTTGGGGCTTGTGGCCGCCGCCCCTGGGCTGGCATCCTGCGGGCGTAAAAGCGCTGGCGCGCCTAAACCCCCGCCCATCCGTTACGGACGCAGCGTCTGCGCTTACTGCGGCATGATTATCAACGAAGCCCGCTATGCCGCCGGGGCCGTTCTGGAGGGCGGCTCGTCTCGGCTTTTTGATGATATCGGCGACATGTTCCTTTACTTCCGTGCCCACCCAGAGGAGCGTCCCCTGGCCCTCTTCGTCCACGACTACGCTACAGAGCAATGGATACGGGCGGAGACGGCCTATTATGTGGTAAGCCCCCAGATCCTCTCCCCTATGGGGCACGGCATCGCCGCCTTTGCCCAGCGCCCCCAGGCCGAGGCCTTTGCCCAGGAAAAGCAAGGGCGGGTGCTTGACTTTTCCCAGGCGCTCATGTTATCCTTATCACAAATGCGACCCTAAGCCTCGCTTATCAGAGCCGCTAAGGGAGGGCACAGGGGCTAGGGTAAGCGCACAGAGCAACGCATCAGGAGGAGAATATGCCCCGTGTAGCCCTTGTTGGTCTGTTGGTGGTGCTGGCAATCCTGCTGGCCGCCTGCGCCGGGGGCGCTGCTAAGCCTACCCCGACCCCCACACCTCGCGCTCCTGGCGTAACCCCAACACCGCGCACAGCGGAGCCTACTCCCACCCGCCCAGCGGTAGCCGGCGACGCTAACAAGGGCAAACAGGTCTTCGCCGGCACCTGTGCCGCCTGCCACGGGGCAAACGCGGAAGGGGTAACTGGCCTGGGCCTACCCCTCAGGAAGAGCGCCTTCATCCAAGGCCTCACGGACGACCAACTGCTGGCCTTCCTGCAGGTGGGACGCCCTGCCGATTCGCCCGAGAGCAAGACCAAGGTCTCCATGCCCCCCAAGGGTGGCAACCCGGCCCTCACCGACCAGGACCTGCGCAATGTCATCGCCTTCCTGCGCACGCTTCAGTAGAGGGCGGGCGGGAGCCAACAAACCTTTATTTGATGGCCTGGGGATTCACCGGGGAGCCTACCGCCCCCGTAATGGGTAAGGGCGGGGCGCAGAAGAACATCTCGTAGCGCCCGTCTCGTGCACAGTCTTCGGCCAGGGCATCCAGGTCAAATATCTCCCCTACCAGCAGGCCCATGTTGGGGATGGCCACCACATGCCATGGCTGGCGCACATCGGGCACTTCGTTGGGGCGCACCTCCACGCCCCAGGTGTCGGCGCATACCGACGCCACCTCTTTTGCGTAAAGCCATGGGATGGTCAGCAGGGAGAGGCCTGGGGCATCACCACCGGCGTAGTCGCCCCAGTCGCCCCGATGGCGGCAAAGGGTGATATGCCCCGTGCGGATAAGGAGGAAGTCCCCCCGGCGCACCTCTACCCCCTGCCGGTGTAGACAGGCATCCAGGTCTTCCGGGTAAATAGCCGTCCCAGGCTCCAGCCATGGGACCCCTTTACTGCGGGGTATATCCAGGAGCACAGCCCGCCCCACGATACGCCCACGCATCTTATCAATGGAGTTCTTGGCAGCCCCTTGAGCGGTAACCAGAGCCGCCGAGCGCCCGTTATACATCACGCCTTTGTAGAAGATATGGGCCAGGCTATCCCACTGGGTAGCACACTGTAGAGGCATGGTAACCATATCGTCGCTTCCCGCCATAAGGGGAGGCTCTCCACCCTCGGCAGCGGCGAGAGCGTCGGCCCCTGTTCGGAGCATGGTGTGGACGGGGTTGAAGCGGCGAGTATAGTGGCTCTGCCGCTGCGGCCCCAGGTGGTTGAAGTCTATGGCTAGGCTGAAGACCTTGCCGTCGCGGATAAGGCGTGCTGCCGCCTGCACCGTCTCTGGGGTAATGAAGTTCAGGGTGCCCAGTTCGTCGTCAGACCCCCAGCGCCCCCAGTTGCGGTAGCGCTCGGCCAGTTGGACCACAAAGTTTCGGTCAAAGGTCGGCATAGGCCCTCCTTTGTATCGGGTGTTTGCCATAGGGTAGCACAGGCTAACCCAGCCCTCCCAGCCAACGCAAGATGTGCATTAACCCCAGGTTGCACAGAGAGGCGATGCCCAGGTCTTTCAGGAGTTTCCCGAGGAAGACGATGGGGTAGAAGAGGTGCAGGGGATAACGCAGGCTCCCGGCGGCGATGCCAATAAGATCAAAAAGGGGATTGGGTATAACAGAGGCGATGAAGAGCACAAGCCCGCCCCGGTAGCGCATCCAGGCGTAGAAGCGCAGGTAGTAGGGGTGCTTCTCAACCAGGAAGCGCCCGCCCACACCCGCCAGGTAGCCCGTTGTCTCCCCCAGGGCCTCGCCCGCGGCAGCCAAGGCCGCCACCGCCCACGGGTTCAACTCCAGCACTCCTGCCCCTGCGCAGACCGAGGCGAGACCGGGGATGGGCACAAAGATGGAGGCACTACCCGCGAAACTCAGCAGGAAGATGCCCGGGTAAGTGGCGGCGCGGAAGGCCCACAGGAAGTTACGGAAGACGATGGCGGCGGCGATAACAACCACAACGGCCACCAGGGCCGCTATCCGCTGGGCACGCTCCCTACCCGTTGTCCCTGTCAGACGGCTGAGGGCGGCCCAGTGCACAGGCCTCACCATACAAAGGGCTCCTGGCCCTATGCTATTAGGATAGGTCTAAAGGGTCAAGGCTAGGCTCCGCCTTCGTCACCCAGAGGGGCTATGGCCGTTGCAAATACTGTGCGCTGGGTGCACAGCGGGCGAAGCCCCGTTTTCAGCCGCAAATCGGCTAGGCCCGCGTGGAGCGGTGCTCCCGGAAACGGCGCACCGTCTCTTCTGTGGGCGGGTAGTATTTCCCAGGGGCCACTCCCTCTTTCTCAACTAGGCCCTTGATCCACTCCTCTACTTGCTCGTGCTCCTCAGCCCAGGCTACCACCCCCTCCGCCAGATGGGCGGGGCAGACTACCACGCCGTCGTCGTCGGCCACTACCACATCCCCAGGGCGCACCAGCACACCTCCGCACTGGATGTCTACTCCTGCCTGGTAGGGGTCGCCGTAGGGGGTGCCGATGCCTGGCGTGCGCCGGCGGGCGAAAATGGCAAAGCCGTAAGAGCGCACCGCATCCAGGTCGCGGATGGCCCCATCGGTTACCAGCCCCTCGGCCTTCCGCATCTTCAGGTAAAGGAACTTCACATCTCCCCCCACGGCACACTGGGGTATGCCCATAGCATCCACCACCAGCACATCCCCGGGCCCACACATACGCATAGCCTGGTATTCCGGAGAGTCTTCACCCCGGCGCACCTCCTGTGCCAGGTCGGGGCGCCAGGGCAGGAATCGCAGGGTTCGGGCGCGCCCAACCATGCGCCTGCCTGGCGTCAGGGGAAACACCTCCTCCATAAGGACCCGCTGGTAGCCCAAGCGCCACAGAGCGCTAAACACCGTGGCACTGCTCACTTTGCGGAAGCGTTCCAGGATGCTGTTGGAGACCTCCTGCTGTGCCATGCCCTTCTCCTTTCCGCCACCTAGTCCTGAATGCGTATCACCGAGATAGGCTCTTGTCCGCTGAGCATCCGTCGCAGGTTCTGGGACACATGGTCTATGGTGCGCTCCACCTGCTCGGCGCTGGGGCCGGCCCGGTGGGGTGTTATCACCACATTGTCTAGGTCAAGCAGGGGGTTATCAGGGGGGGTAGGCTCCTGCTCCAGCACATCCAGCCCCGCCCCGGCGATGCGGCGCTCCCGCAGTGTCTGTATAAGGGCGCGCTCGTCCACCACTGGCCCCCGGCTGGTGTTGATGAGGATGGCGGTGGGCTTCATCAGGGAAAGGGTCTGGGCATTGATGAGGCCCCTGGTGCGCCTGGTCAGGGGGACATGGACGGTAACGATGTCGGACTGGCGCAAGAGGTCCTCCAGGGGCACACGGCGCACGCGCAGTTCCCGCTCCACCTCCGGCGGGGCGGGGATAATGTCGTGGTAGAGCACCGTTACCTCCCATCCCAGCAGGCGTCGGGCCACCTGTCGGCCGATGTTCCCCAGGCCGATGATGCCGATAGTCTTCCCCGTTAGTTCCCGGTGCTCTATCCCCTGAAGTTCTTGCGCCCAGCGGCGGTGCTGGACGCTCCGCCAGGAGGGTATGAGGTGGCGAAGGCACGCCAGCATCAGCATAATGGTGTGGTCGGCCACAGAGGGGGCAATGGAAGGGGAGTTATTGCAGATGCGAATGCCCATCTCGGAGATGGCCTGAACATCTATGCGGTCAAATCCCGCCGAGAGGAGTTGGATGAACTTCAGGCGGGGCAGGCGGCGCACAAAGTCGGTGGAGATCTCCGAGACACCCAAGACCAGCACCTCTGCATCCTGGCAGAGGACGGCCTTCTGGTCATCGGGCAGGCTCATATCTACTACCTGCACTCCCAGGTCTGGGGGTAGGCGCTTGGCCCGCTCCGCCCATGGGTTGCCAGGAGGGACGAGGAAAACGGCTCTGCTTCCCATTGCACTCCTTCCAGTTATCCCCCTTTACCCTTCGGTGGTATGTAGGGCTGGGGGCATATTACCCGATTTTGAGGGGATGAGGGAAGGCACACCTCTTATTCCTCCACCTCCACAACGGCCTCAATCTCCACTGGGATGTTGAAGGGGAGGCTCCCCATGCCCACTGCCGAGCGGGCGTGGCGCCCTCTCTCCCCGAAGACCGCCACAAAGAGGTCGGAGCACCCGTTGATGACGCGGGGATGCTCGGTAAAAGAGGGGTCGGCATTGACCATGCCCAGCACCTTCACAACCCGCTTCACCTTCCCGAGGTCGCCAATGCACGCCTTCAGGCTGGCCAGCAGGTTCAGCCCCACCTGCCTAGCAGCGTCGTAGGCCTGCTCCACTGTAAGGTCTCGGCTCACCTTGCCGGTTATGTAACTGCCATCAGGGCGGCGGGGGCCATGCCCGGCCAGGAAGACCATGCTCCCCGTGCGCACCGCCGTTACATAGTTGGCGGCGGGGGAAGGGGGTGGGGGCAGGGAAAGCCCTAACTCCTGCAGTTTCTGCTCCGGGTGCATCGGCACCTCCTTAAAGGTTAAAATACCCTGTTAGGCTGACGGTTATCATAGCAGACCTACCCGTGTTCTGCCAGGGTTGCCCCGGCGGACATTCTCCCTGCGAAACTACACCTCTAGGCAATCCCAGGGCAACGGGCTACAATGGATCAGGCGACGCAAAGGAGGCCAGCATGGACTTCCGTTTCACCCCGGAGCAGGAAGCGTTCCGCCAGGAGGTCCGTCAGTTCATTCGGGAGGTGTTACCCCCTGATTGGAGGGGCATTGACCCCGATTCCTATTTCGTGGAGGAGAACTGGCGGTTCATTCGCCAACTCACCGCCAAGATGGCCCAGCGGGGGTGGCTCACTATGCACTGGCCCAGGGAATATGGTGGGCAGGGGCGATCCCTAATGGAGCAGGTGGTCTACCAGGAGGAGACGGCCTACTGGAGGGTGCCCACACGGGATGTAAGCGTGGGCACCCATATGGTAGGGCCTATCCTTATGCTCTACGGCACGGAGGAGCAGAAGCGCGAGTTCCTGCCAGGCATCGGCCGAGGCGAAATTCTCTTCTGCCAGGGCTTCAGCGAGCCGGGCTCTGGCTCCGACCTGGCCTCGCTGCAGACCCGTGCGGTGGAGGATGGGGACGATTATGTTATCAACGGCTCCAAGATATGGACCTCAGGGGCGCACCGCTCCACCCATTGCTACCTCCTGGCCCGCACCGACCCCGCCGCAGAGAAGCACCGTGGCATCAGCGTCTTCATGGTGGACATGAAAAGCCCGGGCATTACCGTGCGCCCCATCCTGAACATGTTCAATGTCCATTACTTCAACCAGGTGTTCTTTGACGGGGTGCGGGTGAACAAACGCTATCTGGTGGGGGAGAAGAACCGAGGGTGGTATGTGGCTGCCACAACCCTGGACTTTGAGCGTTCTGGAGTAGGACGCCACGCCGCGAACCGCCGTGCGGTGCACGAACTGGCGGAACTGGCCAGTGAAACCTCCATTGGCGGAAAGCCCCTCTCTGCTAACCCGCTGGTGCGCCACCGCCTGGCCGACCTGGCCATCAGCGTGCAGGTGGGCACTTTAGTGGCCTACGAAGTCGCCTGGATGCAGTCCCAGGGCAAAGTGCCCAACAAAGAGGCCTCCCTTTCTAAACTGATGGGGAGTGAGACGGCCCAGCAGGTTTACGCTACGGGTGTCCAGATGCTGGGGGTGTATGGCATTCTGGACAAAGGCTCCAAGTGGGCCTTCCTGAACGGGCGCCTGGCGCTGGAGTGGGCCGATTCCTTCTCCCACACCATTCGGGCGGGCACCAGCGAGGTGCAACGCAACATTATCGCCATGCGGGGGTTGGGGCTGCCTCGTGGATAAGG
>JBKBKV010000047.1:6582-13981 GCA_046294495.1 Dehalococcoidia bacterium
GGCGCAGGCGCACAGGCGCGTGATGCGCGAGCGCTGGTCCTCTCGCCTGGGCTTCATTCTTGCCACCATAGGCTCGGCCATCGGGATAGGAAACATATGGCGTTTCCCCTACCTCATCGGTGCAAACGGCGGGGGAGCCTTCCTTATTCCTTACCTGCTGGCTATCGCCCTGGCTGGCCTCCCTGTCTTGATGCTGGAGCTGGCAGGGGGCCGTTGTTTCCGAAGTGGGGTGCTGGGCACCTTTCGGGCGGTGCGTCCCTGGGCCGGCTGTATAGGGGCCTTTATCGCCCTGTGGGCGCTGGTGCTCCTGAGTTACTACCTGGTAGTGGTGGGATGGGCCTTCGGCTATATGGTGCACAGCGTGGCCGGCTCCCTGCCTCGTTTCGCCTCCTTCACTGCCGGGCACAACTCCCTGTCCTTTTTCCTCGTTGTGAGCGGCATTACCGTAGGCATCGTAGCCCTGGGTGTGGGTAGGGGGATTGAACGGGCCAACCGCATCCTGATGCCTCTGCTCTTCTTAATCTTGGCAGGGCTGGCAGTCTTCAGCGCTACCCTCCCTGGGTGGGTCAAGGCGATGAACTTCTATCTCTTCCCCCAACCTTCCGCCCTTGCAAACCCTCTGGTGTGGGCCGCCGCCTTCGGGCAAGTGTTCTTCTCGGTAGGAGTGGGCATGGGGGTGATGATTACCTATGGAGCCTATGTGGAAAGCAAAGAGTCTATACCCTCCTCCTCCCTATGGGTCGTTGTGGCCGACACCCTGTCGGCCCTTGTGGCTGGGCTAGTTATCTTCCCGGTGGTCTTCTCCTTCGGAGGGGAGCCTGGGGCTGGGCCAGGGCTGGCCTTTGACACCCTTCCCCAGTTGTTCCGCCAGTTCTCGGGGGCAACTAGGTATGCCCTAGGCGCACTCTTTTATTGCCTGGTAACGATTGCGGGGCTCTCTTCAGCCGTCTCCCTGTTGGAGACGGCTTTGGTGGGGGCACAGGAGACATGGAAGGTGTCCCGGGGGAGGGGAGTAGCCTTACTCTGGGTGGCCCTGCTTCTGCTGGGGCTGCCCAGCGTCCTTAGTTATAGTGGGACATCCCTATCCGTGGGCGGTGCCCGCGTGCTAGACATCCTGGACAACCTGACGGGGCTCCTGGTTCTCCCCCTGGGGGTGCTGGCGACGGCCATTGTGCTGGGGTGGCTTGTGCCCGCCCGCAAGATGGAGAGGGAGATACAGACGGGGTTTGTGGGGTGGTCGTGCATCCGCCTGGCGCGCTTCGCCGTGCCAGCCTCTATTCTGGGCGTGATGGGGGCTACCTTCTTGCAGCGCCTGGGCGGGTAGGGCTACCCCTTCCGTTCCACCAACTGGAGCAGGATGCCGTGCGTCTCCTTGGGATGGATGAACACCATCCCCGTAGCCTCTATAACCTGGACGCCACGCCCCTTCAGTTCTGCCGTCGCCCTAGCCAGGTCGTCCACCGCTAGGGCCACCAGGTGAATGCCCTCCCCTCGGCGCTGGAGGGTGCGCCCCAGGGGGGTGTTGGGGCCAAGGGGCTCTGCCAGTTCTATAAAGCGTCCCGAGTTGCCCAGGTAGAAGTAGGCATTGCGCAGGCCCAGTTCTGGATGGGCCTTCCCGACCTCGCCTGTAGGCTTCAGCCCCAGGCGCTTCTCGTAGTCTTGCACCGCCTGTTCTAGGTTGTTTACTGCCACGACGATGTGGTCAATCCACTTGAACAAGGTGCACCTCCTGGTGTAACGCTTACCGTATAACCTGAAGGGTATCCCGTCTTATCCGCTCCCAGTCGATATCGTAGCCCAGGCCGGGTTTCTGTGGGGCGTGCACAAAGCCCTGGCCGTCCACCTCAATATCCTCTACCAGGCCGAACTTGTTGGCGCCTGTGGAAGGGAAGAACTCGTAGTAGTCGCAGTTGGGCACCGCCATAGTTACATGGAGGTTGGCCACATTGTTCAGGGAGTTGCCTCCGTGGTGGATTTCGCACTTCATATGGAAGGCTTCCGCCAGGTGGGCTATCTTCACCAGAGGCGTAATGCCTCCCGACACCGCCACATCCCCCCGCAGGATGTCCGTTGCCTTTTGGAGAATCCACACCGGTGTTCCATAGAAACGCCCAGGCACCCACTCCACCGACATAATGGGGATGTCTAGTTTCTGGCACAGTTTGGTGTAGTTATATATGTCCTCTTCGGCTAGGGGGTCTTCATACCAGAAAAATCCCAGGTCTTCGATTGCCCTTCCCACCCGCAGGGCGTCCTCATAGGTGTAGGCCCACATGGAGTCCAGCATCAAAACCGTGTCCTCCCCCACCGCTTGGCGCACCGCTCGGCAAATCTCTATGTCCTCCTTGGGCACTCCGTGTGGGTGGATTTTGTAGGCTGTCCACCCCTGGGAGCGAAAGCGCTGGGCCTCCTCCACATAATCCTCCACACGGGGCCACGAGGGAGAACTGGCGTAAGCGGGCACCTTCTCCCTGCACGTGCCCAGAAGCCGATGGATAGGCAGGCCTGCCACTTTACCCGCCAGGTCCCACAGGGCCACATCCACCGCTCCGATGGCCGCGGTAGGAACGGAGCGGTTGGTGCGCCACATCTCGCTCCAGATAGCGCCTATGTCCAGGGGGTTCCTGCCCACCACTATGGGCTTCAGGAACTCCATCAGGGGGCCAACAAAGGCGTCGGCTCCTTGCCGGGGAGACCCCATAAAGGCGTGTCCCTCCAGCCCCTCGTCCGTGTGGATAGTGAGGACACCCAACGGTTTCATACCCCCGAACAGGTTCCTCCCGGACCGATAGGCTGGCGCATCCCACTTGACCAGGCGCACCGTCAACTCTTTGACCTTCACGGCTCCCCCTAAGATCAGCGTTGTTGTTGCGACTACTATATCACTAGTGGGGCAAGACAGCATCATACCAAAAAGAGGGGGGTGCCCTATGGCTTTCAGCAATCGCCTTTGGCAAAGCATCCAGGAGATCTTCCAGCGCATCCTAGAGCATCCCTTTATCCGGGGCCTCACCGATGGCACCCTGGACGAGGACGCTTTCCGCTTATATGTGGTGCAGGACGCCCTCTACCTGCGCGATTTCGCTAAAGGGCTTGCCCTCCTGGCCGCCAAAGCCCCCGATGACGCCTGGCTTATGAAGTTCGCCCAGGACGCTAGGGACGCCCTCCAGGTGGAGCGTGCACTTCACGAGTCCTTCTTCACCGTCTGGGGCCTCACCCCCCAACAGGTCTACACCACGCCCCTGGCCCCCACTAACCTGCTGTATACCTCCTACCTGCTCCGCGTGGCCTACGAGCGTCCCTTTTACGAGGGCATCGGTGCTTTCCTACCCTGCTACTGGGTGTATCTGGAGGTGGGCAAGGCCCTGGAGCAGAAAGGCTCCCCCAAACCCCTCTATCAGAAGTGGATCGACACCTACTCCAGCGCCCAGTATGAGAAGGTGGTGAGGGCGTCTATCGCTGTGGCCGATGCTGTGGCCGAAGGTCTAACTGCCCATCAGCAGGAGGCGGTGCTTCAGCATTTCATCACCACTACCCGCTTAGAGTGGATGTTCTGGGACATGGGCTGGCGCAAGGAGCGGTGGCCAGTGTAGGGACGGTTCCCATCCTGACAATGCCTCAGGTATGGCTGGCGCAGGCGTTGGCGGGGAGCCGCCCAGGCCAGGGAGGGAAAAAGCCCCGCCTTTTCGGGGCGGTCCCGACCACAGGTGTAACATCCCCCAATGCTCCCTTCATTGACACAGTTTTCCGCCCTCTGGTAGCCTGAGACTACTGCCCTGACAACGCTTCGGAGGGCTTCGGGAGGGAAGGCTCTTGCACATGAACTACCAAGGGGCTGTGCGCTATCTGCTGGGCCTGGCCGACTGGGAGCGTATGGCTTCTCCAGTCAGCCAGCGTCCTCGCTACGACTTGCGTCGTATGGAGGCGCTAGTGGAGCGCCTAGGTTCGCCCCACCGCGCTGTTCCAACGGTGCACATTACGGGGAGCAAGGGGAAGGGGAGCACTTCGGCTATGTTGGCCAGCATCCTGACAGCGGCTGGATATAGGGTGGGGCTTTACACCTCTCCCCATTTGCATACCTTCTGTGAGCGCCTCCGCTTGGGGCTGGAGCCGGTGTCCCCTCAGGGTTTTGCCGACCTGGTGGAGAAGGTGCGCCCATACGCCGACGCCCTGGCCCACGAGGGTATTTGGGGGAGGGTAACTACCTTTGAGTTCTTGACCGCTATGGCCTTTGTGGGCTTCCGAGACGCCGGGTGCGCTTTCCAGGTGCTGGAGGTGGGGCTGGGGGGAACCCTGGACGCCACCAATGTGGTGCCAGCCCCCCTGGTAAGTGTTATAACATCCATTAGTTTGGACCACACCCACATCCTGGGCGATACGGTGGCGCAGATAGCCAGGGACAAGGCGGGCATTATCAAGGTCGGGAGCCGGGCCGTTACCGCCCCTCAGGCGGAGCCGGCTCTGGAGCAAATTCGCCAGCGGGCCTCCGCGGTGGGTGCCCCCCTTACGGAGGTGGGGAGGGACTACCGCTGGTTTCGTGGCCCTTGGAACCTGGAGGGGCAGCACTTCGCCCTTGAAGGCCCTAACGGCCGTCTGGAGGCGTGGCTTCCCCTGCTGGGGGAGCATCAGCTGGAGAACGCTGCCTGCGCTCTAGCAGCCGTGGATAATCTACGCCAGCAAGGTGTGGTTATCCCTTGGGAGGCAGTGGTGGAGGGGTTCCGCCGGGTGCGCTGGCCCGCTCGCTTGGAGGTGCTCCGCCGCCGCCCCCTTGTGGTGGCCGACGGCGCCCATAACCCCTACTCTGTAACGCGTCTGAGCGTGGCGGTGAGGGACTACCTGGGGGCGCGACGGGTGCTCCTGGTCTTCGGCACCTCTTCCGATAAAGATATTCCCAGCATGGTAGAGGCCCTCGCCTGCCTGGCTCCGCGGGTGTTTCTGGCCCGCTCACGGCATCCCCGCTCCACACCCGTGGAACGCTTGCAAGAGGTCTGCACCTCCTTAGGGTTAGAGGCGGTGCCTTGTGGAGGTGTCCTTGACGCCCTTCAGCGGGCTTTGGCAGAGGCCAAGGAGGACGACTTGGTGCTGGTGGCAGGCTCCCTTTTCGTGGCGGGGGAGGCGCGGGAGAACCTCCTGGGCATCGCCCCGGAAGTCTACCCCGAACTGGAGCGGGTGCCCGTTAGACCCTTTGCGCGGTGAGGATACAGCGATGGATAGAAAACGGCGTGTCGTGATTTCAGGTATGGGGGCTATGACCCCCCTGGGGCAGTCGGTGCAAGCCTTTTGGGATGGCCTGGTGGCGGGCCGGTCGGGGGTTGCACCTATCACCCTGTGCGATGCCTCCGAGTTCCCCTGCCGCATTGCAGGGGAGGTAAAGGGGTTCAACCCTGACGACCATATGGACCGACGGGAGGCCAGGCGTATGGCACGCTTCAGCCAGTTGGCCGTAGCCGCGGCCTACCAGGCGGTAAAAGACGCTTCCCTAGACCTTTCCAAAGAGGATCTGACGCGGTGCGGAGTTCTCCTGGGCAACGGCAATGGTGGATTTCCCACCACGGAGGAGCAGTGCCGCATCCTGGTGGCCAAAGGGGGTATGCGGGTTTCCCCCTTCTTTATCCCTATGATCTTGCCCAACATGGCGGCGGCCAATGTGAGCCGTCTGCTAGGCCTGCGGGGGTATACCGGCACCTGCATCACTGCCTGCGCTGCATCCACTCAGGCTATCGGGGAAGCGGCCGAGGTAATTCGTAGCGGGCGCGCCGATGTGATGCTTACCGGGGGCACCGAGGCAGGCATTAGCCCTTTGGGCCTGGCGGGTTTCTGCGTTATAAAGGCCCTAACGACCCGCAACGAAGAGCCAGAGAAGGCCAGCCGCCCATTTGACGCCCAGCGGGATGGCTTTGTGCCTGCCGAGGGCGCTGCCATTCTGGTTCTAGAGGAGGCGGAGCACGCCCTGCGCAGGGGGGCACGCATCTATGCAGAGGTGGCGGGATATGGGGTTACCTCTGACGCTTTTCATCTGGTTCAGCCGGATGAGCAGGGGGATGGGGCGGCCAGGGCTATGCAGGAGGCTCTGGCCGATGCGGGCGTCTCGCCTGCAGAGGTAGACTACATCAACGCTCACGGCACCTCTACGCCTTTGAACGATGCCCTGGAAACCCTGGCGATCAAGAGAGTTTTTGGAGAACTCGCATACAAAGTGCCTATCAGTTCCACCAAGTCTATGATCGGGCACGCCCTGGGGGGATCGGGGGCGTTAGAGGCTGTCGCCTGTGTGCAGACCATCCTTACGGGGGTCATACACCCCACCATCAATCTGGAGTTCCCCGACCCGGCTTGCGACCTGGACTATGTTCCCAATATTGCCAGGCGGAAAGAGGTGCAGGTGGTGCTATCCAACTCCTTTGGGTTCGGGGGACAGAACGCTTGCCTTGTCCTCCGACGCTGGGAGGTGTAGGCCAGGTGGGAGTTTATCTCTACACCCCTGGGGGGGATGAGAGCATCTCCCCCAGGATGTGTTCCAGGGCCATACTGTGGCTGCAGGTCTGGTGGCCACCAAAGAAGGGGCAGGTGCATGTCCAGCGCCCGGCGTCGTATGTAATGGTATAGGTGTCGTGCTCGCCACGAAAGGTGGCGGTGAAGCGATGAAAGCTTACCCTCTCCCGCTCCTGGGCGTAGAGCCGGGCCTTCTCTATCTTGCTGATCAGGCTGGAGTGCATTCTACCCCCTTTGTGCGAGTCTAGCGCTTCCTATAACATCCTATCCCCTCCCTGGGCGGGGGTCAATGAAGGGGTTATACTACGCCCAGGGAGTGCAGGTAGGCCAGTTCCTCTGGGGAGAGGCCCACTTCCCCACAGTAGACATCCCGGTTGTGCTCGCCCAGGAGGGGCGGGCGCAGGCGCACGGCGGGCGGGGTAGCGCTCAGGCGAGGAACCAGGCCGGGGTAGAGGATGTCCCTTCCCAGTTCGGGGTGAGGCACACGGATGTAGAAGCCTCGCTCCTGGAGGTGGCGGTTCTCGGCCAGGTCTCGCATGGTGCTGATGGGGTAGAGGATGACGCGCCAGCGGAGCGCCCCCTCAAAGAGTTCGGCCTTGCTTTTCCCCTTGAAGAAGTGAGCAATGGGGGCCTCCAGCAGGTCTATCTCCTCCTGGGGAACAAGGCGCATGTCCTGGGTCTCAAAGTCAAAGAGGGAGAGGTAGTCAGGGGCGGCTCCTTCTGCTTCCATCCACCGCACCAGGTTACGGGTGGACTCTCCCCCCACGCGTCCCCCGCCGATGACGAAGCAGACATAGCCATCTTTGCATTCCCAGTTCAAGCGTAGGCGAGTGCCAGAGGCGCCCCCCGAGCGGTAAGCCCCCTGGCGTGTGATGTTCACCCGGTTCAGGTCCCAGGTAACGGTGGC
>JBKBKV010000048.1:0-2158 GCA_046294495.1 Dehalococcoidia bacterium
CCCGCAGCAGAAACCCAAACCACCCTAGAACGGGTCTTCTGTTCTGGGGACGGTTGTGTCGGGGGGCCGGGAATTGGGGGGCGTGGGGGGCAACTGCCCCCCTCGCTCCCTTTCAAGAAGCGTGCCGGGGCTACATTACATCATGGTATACCCCCCGCTGACGGATAGGGTCTGTCCCGTGATGAAACTGGCGGCATCCGACGCCAGGAAGACCACGGCGTTGGCCACCTCCTGAGCCGTTCCCAGACGGCGCAGCACATAGTTGCGCTTAGCCCGCTCCATGACATCCTCGGTGAAGATGGCCCGCTGCTGTTTCCACATGCTTGTCTCCCCAATTTCCTCGTCGGAACGGGGGACAGTGAGGCCAGGGCACACCGCATTGAGGCGGATGTTGTAGCGCCCCACTTCACGGGCCAGGGCCTTCATAAGGGCGATGACCCCCGCCTTACACGCCCCATACACCGCCTCTCGGTACTCCCCCATCCGCCCGGCGTCGGAACTGATGCTGACAATGGCTCCCTTCTGGCGCTCCACCATATGGGGAAGCACCGCCCGACAGCAGTTGATAACGCCCCAGAGGTTTATCTTCACCTCCTTCTCCCACTCCTCGCGGGGTTTTTCCAGGAAGAGGCGGTCTATGGTCCATCCCACATTGTTCACTAGCACATCAATGGCCCCGTGCTCCTGAAGCACCCTGTCTACCATGCTCTCCACCTGTGCATAATCGGTAACATCCGTCTTCACCACCAGGGCGGTAGCACCAGTGCCCATACGGGCCACCTCCTGGGCAACCTTATGGGCCTGGGCCTCGTCAATCTCGGCGATGGCGATGCGCGCCCCTTCCCGAGCGAACGCCAGGACAATGGCCCGCCCAATGTTGGAGCCCCCGCCTGTAACGATAACGCTCTTACCTTTGAGCCCCAAGTCCATGCTCTGCCTCCTGACAGGTGTATTCGCCTGTAGTTTAGCGCACCTCCGGGACCGCTGGATATGCTAGCATGCTTCCTGGGAGAAGACTTATTATGCCCCTGCGTCCCCTGGAGTGGCGGGATGGCGCTTTATGGCTTCTGGACCAGACGGCCCTGCCGGGGCGAGTAGCCTGGCTGGCCTGCCACACCCCCTGGGAGGTCGCTGAGGCCATTCGGGGCCTGAAGGTGCGGGGTGCGCCGGCCATCGGCATTGCTGGGGCCTATGGCGTGGCCCTGGCCGCCCTACGCCTGCCTGACACCCTCTCTCCTTCCGCCTTCCTGGAAGCCCTGAAGGCAGAGGTCCAACCCCTGGCCTATGCCCGTCCTACCGCCGTGAACCTGCGCTGGGCAGTGGAGCGCGTGCTGCAGGCCGTAGCAACACAGCCAACGGTGCAAGCCATACGCAGTGCAGCCCTGGAAGAAGCCCTCAGCATCCACCGGGAGGATATAGAGGCCAACCGTCAAATCGGCACACTTGGGGCCAGCCTTCTCCCCCAGGGATGCGTGGTGTTGACTCATTGCAATACGGGCGCACTGGCCACCGGAGGATGGGGAACGGCCTTGGGCATCATCCGCACAGCGTGGGAGCAGGGGAAACTGGCAGGTGTTTATGTTACCGAGACTCGCCCCCTGCTCCAGGGAGCACGCCTCACTACCTGGGAACTGGTGCAGGAGGGCATCCCTGTTACCCTTATCGTGGATGCAGGGGCGGGGGCGCTCATGCGTAAAAAGAAGGTAGACGCGGTCATCGTGGGGGCAGACCGTATCGCCGCCAACGGGGATGTGGCCAACAAGATAGGCACCTACAGCCTGGCGGTGCTGGCTCATCACCACGCCATCCCATTTTATGTGGCGGCACCTACCAGCACTCTTGACCTGGCTACCCCTATAGGAGACGCCATCCCCATTGAGGAGCGCCCGCCCCAGGAGGTAACACAGATGGGTTGGGGCTGGGCCTCCGAAGGGCGCATCCTCCACAGCGCCCCCCAGGGGGTGCCCGCCTGGAACCCAGCCTTTGATATCACGCCCGCCGACCTGGTTACAGCCATCGTTACCGAGGCGGGAATAGCCCACCCCCCTTACACCCACACCCTAGCCCCCTTGGCCCACCGCGGAAGGAAACACTCGCTTGCGCTTTCTCCCCACTCAAGATATTATGAGATTAGGTCGTAATTACGAAGCCGGGCAAG
>JBKBKV010000048.1:2252-13888 GCA_046294495.1 Dehalococcoidia bacterium
CACCGCGGAAGGAAACACTCGCTTGCGCTTTCTCCCCACTCAAGATATTATGAGATTAGGTCGTAATTACGAAGCCGGGCAAGGAGGCGCTTATGACCTATATCATTGCCGAGCCCTGCATCGGGGTAAAGGATGGGGCGTGCATAGATGTGTGCCCCGTGGACTGCATCTATACCACCCCGGAAGCCGACCAGATGTATATCAACCCCGACGAGTGTATTGACTGCGCGGCATGCGAGCCTGTCTGCCCGGTAGCCGCCATTTTTGCCGAAGACCAGGTTCCTGCCAAGTGGGAAGCCTACAAGGCCAAAAACCGAGAGTTCTTCATCGGCAAGGACCTGAACGCCCTGAAGGAAGCCACCCGCCTAGCCCCCAAGAAACTGAAGGAACTGAAGGCATAATCCCTTCCTGCCGGGGCAGGCGCGCCCCTCTTTCCCCACAGGAAGGGGTTTGCGCAACAGCCTAGTGCTGACCAAGACCGCCAGTGCCCTGTCTCCACCAGGGGAAGATGGCACTAATGGTGGCTAAGTGCTCCGCACAAACTTGTGAGGGGTAGAGCAAAGGGCTGTTTCCTGCGCCAGAGAAGAGAAGAGGGTATGCTTATCAAGGAGCACATCGCCGAATCTATCCGCCGCGCCCTTGCCTCTGCTCGTGAGCAAGGTGTCCTCCCCCTAACCGCAACCCCCGATGTAGCCTTAGAGCGCCCCCCACGCCCGGAACTGGGAGACTTCGCCACCAACCTGCCCCTGCGCCTGGCGCGCTCCCTACGCATAAGCCCTATGGAGATCGCCCAGCGCCTTGCCCCCCTCATCCCCCCCAGCGAGGCCATAGAGCAGGTAACCGTAGCCCCCCCAGGTTTCATCAACTTCACCTTGCGCCCGGCGTGGCTGTGCCAGCAAGTAGAAGCCATCCTCCAGGCAGGGGAACGCTGGGGGAGCCTGGAGATCGGTAAGGGACAGCGCATTCAGGTGGAGTTTGTCTCCGTCAACCCCACTGGCCCGGTCCATGTGGGGCACACCCGCGGGGCTGTGCTGGGAAGCGCCCTGGCCAATGTTTTGAAGGCCGCTGGATATAAGGTGGTTAGGGAATACTACATCAACGACGCCGGTAGCCAAATAGACGCTTTCGCTCGCTCCCTTTGGGCGCGCTACATGCAAGCCTTTGACCTGCCAGCCCAACTCCCCCCGGATGGCTACCAGGGGCAGTATGTAATAGACCTGGCCCAGGAGTTACGCGCCACCTACGGCGACCGTCTTCTACACCTTCCCGAGCAGGAAGCCCTGGAAACGGTAAGGGAGTGGGGCCTCCAGCGCATCCTGGGGATGATTCGGGAAGACCTTCAGCGCCTAGGGGTGGAGTTTGATATCTGGTTCAGCGAGCGAGACCTTTATAAGTCCTCCAACTATCAAAAGGCTATGGAAATCTTGCGAGTGGGAGGCTACCTGACCGAGCGAGAGGGAGCGGTTTGGTTCACCTCCACCGCCTTGGGGGAGGACAAGGACAGTGTGCTGGTGCGCTCCACTGGCCTGCCTACCTATTTCGCCTCCGACGCCGCCTATCATTACAACAAGTTTGTGGTGCGGGGATTTGACCGGGTCATCAACATATGGGGGGCCGACCACCAGGGGCATGTGCCTCGGCTGAAGGCGGTGGTGCAGGCCCTGGGCATAGACCCCCAGCGCCTCACCATAATCATCGCCCAGATGGTTACCCTCAAACGGGCCGGGGAGATGGTGCGGGCCTCCAAACGCAAGGGGGAACTGGTTACACTGGGCGACCTGGTGGACGAGGTAGGCCCCGACGCCTGCCGTTACTTCTTCCTGGCACGCTCCGCTGATGCCCAAATGGAGTTTGACCTGGACCTGGCCAAACAGCAATCCCAGGAGAACCCTGTCTACTATATCCAGTATGCCCACGCCCGCATGGCGGGTATCCTGCGCCTGGCACGGGAGCGCGGCTTAGACGCCAAAGGGGGAAATGTGCTCCTCCTGAAGGAACCGGCGGAACTGGACCTGGTGCGACGCCTTATCCTGCTCCCCGAGGTGGTGGAAACTGTGGCGCGCACCCTGGAGCCACACCACCTCCCCCACTACGCTTTAGACTTGGCCACCGCTTTCCACTGGTTCTATGACCACCACCGCGTTATCACCGACGATATGGCCCTGAGCAAGGCACGCCTGAAACTGGTGGAGGCGTCCCGCCGTGTGCTGACCCGCACCCTGGCGCTAATGGGTATGAACGCACCAGAGCGCATGGAGAAGGCCTAGTGTCCAGCAGTGCCTCAAGCCCTCTGAGCAAGGCCCGCCTAAAAGGGCCTGTGCAGGTGCCCACAGGGGGGAGGATTTTCCCCGTCCACATCGCCCGCACACGCCGGGACCTGGAGGCAGCCCGCCAGTTAGACAACCTAGTATTTGGAGCAGCGCGTGGTGTAACGGCCCAAGAGATGCAAGAGGTGGCCAGGTGTGGGTATGTGCTTCTCCTTTGGGGAGGGGATAGTGGGCTTATAGGGCAATCGCGGGTCGTTGTTGCACCCACAAGCCAGTATCCCCAACTGGCGTCGGATGAGGCGTATTGTTCAGGAACAGCGGTGCACCCCCAATATCGCGGATACGGGTTTGGGCGTATCCTGGCCCGCGCTCAAGAGACCTGCGCCCGCCACCATCAAAAGGAGCGAATGTCCCTCCTAGTGCGCCCAGAGAACGGACGGAGTATCCGTATGCGCCTGGCCCTAGGCTTCCATATTGTGGGATACGCCCCCCTCGCCTTTGCCCATCGGGAAGGGGAGCGAGGCGGACGCCTACGGATGGAGAAATCCCTGGTGCTGGGGATGCTGCCCCCACCCCCCTGGCTTCTGGTGCGCCTGCTGGAGGCTGGGGATGTGCTTTTGGTGAACGATACAGATAGATTGGCCCACGCCCTTGCCCAAGCCCAGCCTCTGGCCATCCCTGTCCAGCCTGGGGACGACAGCCCCGAATCGGTAGACGACGCGGCGGCCCGTGCCCTGCTGGAGCACCTCTTCCGCCAACCCTACATGGGAATTGGCCTACTACGCCCAGAGGAACACGGCCTTCCCTTCCCGCCTCCGGGGAAGAACCTGCTGGTCTTTTGGCCCAAGGAGCGCATCAAAGAGGTCGTCCGCCTGCTCTCCTAGGCCGGGGGCTTATCCCCTAGCCCGCTCTGCAGGTAGGACTGCCCCTTGCGGGAATAGCCTTCAGCCGTGCGCCTAATTAGCTCTATGTGGCGCTCGGAGACCTCCCCCTTTACCTGGGCCGGAATGCCCACAACGAAGGAGCGGGGGGGAATTTTCGTGTTCTCCAGCACCACCGCTCCGCTGGCGATGATGGAGTATTCGCCAATCTCCGCGCCATCGTTGACCACCGCTCCGTTGCCGATAAGAACATAGTTGCCTACCTTTTTAGCGTGGCAGACAACCCGGTGCCCCAGGGTAACATAGTCGCCGATTTCGGTGGGCGTATCCCCGTGCACCACCGAGTTGTCCTGAATGTTAGTATGGCGCCCGATGCGGATGGGGGCGGTGTCGCCACGAATGACCGTGCCGGGCCACACACTGGTATATTCCCCAATCTCCACAGCGCCGGCCACATAGGCCGCCTCACTGATAAAGGCGGTGGAGTGGATTTGGGGGGTCTTGCCATTCCAGGTGCGAATCATAGTTCCTCCTTGCTGCAAGCGAGTATCTACTGGGGGACATTATGCCATATCTCCAGAAGCACACCCCCAGTGCTCTTGGGATGGAACCAGCCCACCCGCTGCCGCCGGCCCGGGGTAGGAGGGGGCACCTCCCCAATCTGCTGTAGCCCCTGCGCCTTCAGGTGGGCTACCGCTTTGTCTATGTCTGGGGCGTAGAGACACACATGGTGGGCGGCAGGCCCCCCGCGCCGGGCTAGGTAGCGGGCAGTGCCACTCACCTCGTCCTGGGGAAAACTTACCTCAATCTCCGACTCCCCAATGGGGAAATCGTAGATGCGCACATTGTCGCTGGCAGGCCGCCCATCGGGAAGAGGAGAACGCGAGGAGTCCACCTCCAGGCCATAGGCCTCCATCAGGCGCAGGAAGTCGTTGCGCATGCTCCAGGGGACCACCCAGCCGAAGTGGTGGATGTGAGAGAAGTAGGGGCTGGTGCCCCGCTTGGGGGGAGGATTGCCCACATTGTGCCATACCTCCAACAGCACCCCCATATTGGTGCGGGGGTGGAAGAAGGCCACCCGGCTCCCCGACTTCTGGTCGGGGCTCCCTGTGGTCTGGCCCAGTTGCTGCAGGCCATATCGCTTCAGGCGCTCCACATCGGCATCTATATCGGTAGAGTAGAGGCAGATATGGTGTATACCCGGCCCCCAGCGCTGGAGATAGCGCCCCGTGCCGCTGTTGGGGTCGTTGGCGCGGTTGATTTCAATCTCCGATTCTCCAACAGGCACATCCAGGATGTTCACATTGTCCCATGCCACATGGCGCCCGTTGGGGAGTGGGGAACGAGACTCGTCTACCTGGAAGCCAAAGATGTCGCACCAGATGCGCTTGGCCTCGGCCAAGTCGGATACCACAATACCAACATGGTGGATGCGGGTGAAGGCCACGACACCCTCCTTTCGCCCCTTTGGGGGGTTGCTAGGGATATTATATGCGGCAGGTGGGTGGTGTCTAGACCATAGTGGGTTCCAGGGCGGTAGGTCGGTGGGAACCGGAGTCAAACCCTATAGGAGCATCTCCAGGGCCTGCCACACCTCATCAGGGGCGTGCACCCACCACCTCGCTCCGCGCAACTGCCTGTCCCCCACCGCCACTGTTAATCCCGCTGCGCCTATAGCAAGGAACATGTCCACATCGGTGGCATCGTCTCCAAAGGCTGCCACACAAACGGGCTTTGAGTAGGCTAGACGCTCCAACACCCACGCGACCGCCCTCCCCTTGGAGGCACCCCGCGGACGCACCTCTACCACCTCTTTGCCCTCCAGAATGGTGTAGGAATTCACCCCCTGGAGGTGGCGAGCAAAAGCGTCCAGGAAGGCCTGACGGGCCTCCCTTTTGCGGGAAGGCTCAACAAGGCGATAGTGGAGGGCTACACCTACTCCCTTGCGTTCCAGGATCACCCCTGGCACTGCAATGGAGGCCAGGGCATCCAAGAAGGGATCAGGAAGGGGAGTGGGCTCCCCCCAGGGGCAGACCATCACGCCGTTCCACAGAATTTCCCAGCCGTGGAGGAACACTAGGGTGCATCCCCGTGGGCGTCCCAGCACCATATCCAGGCTCTCCTGGCTTCGCCCAGTAACAACGGAAACCGCATAGCCTCTATCTGTTAGGCGCTCCAGAAGGCGCACCACCTGGGGCGGAGCCACGGCTAGGTCCGGGCGTTGGGCCAAGGCCACTAGGGTGCCGTCGTAATCCAGGAAGAGGGCTACAGGGCCCCCTGAACGGCGGTAGCGTCTAAGGTCATTGAGGACGCCAGTATGCCCAAGAAGGTAGAAGCCCATCGGTGCACATCCCACTGGGTTAGCCAGGTCTGGAGACGGCGCACATGGAGTATTCGTTCCTCCCTGTCCATGCTCAGGGCTTGGTGCAGGGCCTCGGCGCACCCCTCATAGTCGTAAGGGTTGACGATAACGGCGTCAGGCATATAAGTGGCGATGCCGGCAAAACGGCTGAGAAGGAGGACACCCTCCCCGTCAAAGTTGGCGGCTATGAACTCCCCTGCCACCAGGTTGAGGCCATCCCGCAAAGGCGTAACGAGGGCTATATCGGCGGCGCGATAAAAGGCAGCCAGGTCGTGTGGCGTGAAGGAGCGGTAGAAGTAGTGAACTGGGAACCACCCGGCACGTGCAAAACGCCCGTTGATCCTCCCCACCATTTCGTCTACCTCCCTCTTGAAACGGCGGTATTCTTCCACCTGCGACCGAGAGGGGACAGCGATCTGCACAAAGGCGATGCGCCCTCGGTATCGGGGGTAATGCTCCAGCAGGTGCTCTATGGCGCGTAAGCGCTCCGCGACGCCCTTGGTGTAGTCCAGGCGGTCCACGGCGAGGATAACCTGAGAGGCCCTAAGTGCCCGGCGCAGACGCCTGGCGCGGGCCAGGGTGCTAGCCTGGGAACCGACTTCCTTATAGAATACGCTGTCCACCCCCACAGGCATTGCTACTACCTGTGCCCGGCGTCCGGGCAAGTGCACCACGCCGTGGGAGGCGTCCACACTGAAGGGCGTTAGACGAGCCACTGCCTCCAGGAAGTTGGACACATAAAAGGGTGTATGGAAGCCAATGAGGTCAGCACCTAGCATGCCTTCTAACAGATCAGCGGCCCAAGGCAGGGACTCCCACAACTCGGCAGGCGGGAAAGGTATATGCCAGAAGAAGCCGATGGGGCGGGTAACCCCCTCGGCCCGAAGGAGGGCAGGCACTAGGGCCAGGTGGTAATCGTGCACCCAGATTATGTCCTCAGATGCAATCTCGGCGATGGTGGCCAGCGCAAACTTATTGTTGACCCTCTGATAGGCGCGCCAGTAGCCCCGCTCGAAGACCGCTCTACCCAAGAATAAGTGGCACAAGGGCCAGAGGGTGCGGTTGGCGAACCCGTGGTAGTAGCCCTGCATCTCCTCTTCAGTAATAGGGACTTGTAGAACCTGGAAGAAGGCACCGGGGGCTAACCCTTTCTGGGGAAGGCTTTTCCGCACTGTATCACCACCCGAGGCAATCCATACCCCTCCCCGCTTGTTTAACACGGGTTCCAGGGCACTCACGAGGCCCCCAACATGCCTTCTGTGGGCCCCTGTGCTGGCAAGCGCATAGGGGGCGCGGTTGGCCACCACTACAAGGCGGGTGCCGGGCACCGGCTGGAGCAAGGGTGTGGGGTTCAGGGCTACAGATGGCACGGCTCACCTCCTGGTGCATCTTGACGACCCTGTCGGCAGGGGATATAGGATCCCCACTAGCTGGTTAGTGAGGCTGCTGGGAGACAGCCCGGGAAAAACCCTTCCCTTAGCCCAGAGCCACAAACGCAGTAGGGCCTGCAAAGAGCCCAACCGCTACCCGCCAGGCGCTCCCCTACCACGGAGCACCTTTCCCACCCACTCTTCCCTTCCCCAGGCCTTGGGGGCTTCCCACGGTGCCGCTACTGGCACAACAGGAGGGAGAGCACTTTCATAATAGTCCGCTAGGGCACATATGTCAACTGCCCACTTAGCCCATCCTTGCGCCTATTCCTAGGAGGAGGCTGCCAGAAAATCGGGTATAATACAGTGCAGAGCAGTATGTAGGAGCCTCCTGTGCGCATTCGCGTTATCTTCGTGCAAGATGTGCCACCCCGCTATCGGGCAGGCGATGTGCGAGAGGTGGCTGGCGGATACGCCCGCAACTACCTTATCCCCCAGGGCCTGGCCCTTCCGGCTACGCCCGGTAACCTGCAGCGTCTGGAGAAAATTAAGAAGGCGGGCGAGGAACGGCGCCAGCGCCTGGCCGAGGAGATGCGCACTCTGGCAGAGCGCATTCAGGGGCAAGTTATCACCATCAAGGCACGGGCAGCCGAAGGGGGCAAACTTTACGGCTCTGTTAGCGCCGGGGCCATCGCCGACGCCCTCTCCAAATCCATCGGCCGGGCTGTGGAACGCCGCCTTATAGCCCTTCCCGAGCCTATCAAGGCCCTGGGGCAATATCAGATCAGTGTGAACCTCTACTACGGCATCACCCCAACGCTTACCGTGGTGGTCGAAGAGGAGGGGCGCGCCCCAGCGCCGACGCAGGAGGCCAAGCCCACCCAGGGCAGTGAGGCGCCCGCCCCCGAGGTGGAGAAGGGTAAGGAAGATGTTCGCGGAGAAACTGCCACCACATGACCTCCAGGCCGAGGAAGCGGTTATTGGGAGCATCCTGCTAGACCCCGACGCCCTGCCCAAGGTCGCCCCCCTCCTGCGCCCAGAGGACTTCTACGGAGGCAAAGCCCGAGCCGTTTATGAGGCGTGCCTTGCCCTCTCCCAGCGAGGCGAGGCCATCAACCAGGTAACCGTCGCCAACGAGTTGGGGCGCACAGGCCGCTTGGAAGAAGTGGGGGGAAACGGCTATTTGGCGTTTGTGATCGCCAGCACCCCCACTTCGGTGCACGCCGAACACTACGCCCGCATTGTGGCACGCCTGGCAACTTACCGGGCCCTCATCAAGGCAGGGCTGGACATCGCTAGCCTGGGCTACGAGGCACCCCCTGACACGGACACCGCCCTCTCCCGTGCCGAGGACCTCCTCTTTCGTATCCGCACGGGGCGCCCCCTAAGGGGCATACTCCACCTGCGGGAGGTCTTGGACCGTTTCCTGGAGGGAGGCACATCCCTGGCCACCCCTCGCGCCCTTGAAAGGGCCACTGGCCCCCTGGCTACGGGCTACAACGACCTGGACCAGATCCTGGGTGGGCTGCAACGCTCCGACATGGTTGTCCTGGCCGCCCGCCCAAGCCTGGGCAAATCGGCCCTCGCCCTGAACATAGCCCTCCACAACGCCAAGAACCTGGGTGCCACGGTGGCTATCTTCAGCCTGGAGATGAGCGCCGACCAGGTGGCTCTACGCCTGCTGGCCTCGGAGGCCAGCGTGGACGGCCACCGCCTGCGCCTACGCCTGTATACCGAGGCCGAAGAGCGCCGTATCCTGGACGCCATCGGGAGGCTCTCGGACCTGCCCATCTACATAGATGACACCCCCCAGCCCACGGTGCGGAATATTTGGGCCCAAGCCAAGCGCTTGCATCTGGAGCGAGGTGTTGACTTGGCTATCGTGGATTACCTCCAGTTGGCCCAGGCAGAAAATGGGCGCCCTGAGAACCGGGTGCAGGAGATCAGCGAGATCTCCCGCTCCCTCAAGGCCCTGGCCCGCGACCTGAATATCCCCGTCCTCGCCGTCTCCCAACTGAGCCGCGCCGTTGAGGTGCGCCCTTCCCATCGCCCCCAACTATCGGACCTGCGGGAGTCGGGGAGCATAGAGCAGGACGCCGATGTGGTGTTGTTCATCTACCGGGAAGATGTGTATGTAACGGAAGAGGAATGGGAGCGCCGAAACCCTGGGACTCCTTACCCCAGGAACATCGCCGAGGTGATTGTGGCCAAGCACCGCCATGGGCCTGTAGGCTCGGTGCACCTCTACTTCAACGAGCGTTATGCCCGATTTGAAGAGCCCCCCACACCAGCCGCGGAGAGTTAGGATGCCCTTTGACGGCTTCCCCACCCGTTTCACCTCCACCCCTATCCCCAGCCCCTTCTTCGGTCCCCTCCTGGAGGAGATAAACGATTTGGCAGAACTGAAAACGGCCCTGCGGGTAGTGCACCTTCTCCACCAGAAGAAAGGGCCGGTGCGTTATGTAACCCTGCGGGAACTGGCCGGAGACCTCCCCCTGGCTCGGGCGCTACGGGGATGTTCAGTTACCCTTGAGCAGGCCCTGGAAGCGTGCGTTCGCCGTGGGGTGCTGGTGTCGGCGCAAGTGGATAAGGGGGGCCATGGGGAGCGGGTGTTCTTCCTGAACACCCCCCAGGGGCGTTCAGCAGCGCAGCGTATGGCGGCAGGCGATGTGGACTTGGCGACCCCCCACCCACCCAAACTTGAAACACCCGCTGAACCGCCCAACATCTACCGGCTGTATGAGGCCAACATTGGCGCACTTACCCCTATGGTGGCCGAACTCCTGAAGGATGCCGAGCAGCACTACCCCCCTGATTGGATCGCCGAGGCTATACAGGAGGCTGTGCGACAAAACCGGCGCAATTGGGGGTATGTGGAGGCGATTCTGAGGCGGTGGGCCTCGGAAGGGAAGGGCACATATGGAGCAACTGGGAAACCTGTTCAAAAAGACCGGGCTACCGACCTCCTCCGAGGGCGGAAGGGCTATGGGCCCCTCTTCCGGCGATGAGGAGGAGGGGGCATGCCCTACCTGTGGAGGCGTGGGCTGGGTAAGGTCCCGCGCCCCCTTGGGCGACCCTAACTTTGGCAAGGTAACCCCCTGCGCCTGCAAGGCCCGCCTCTCTACAGAAGAGCAGCAGGCGCGCCTTCTGCGCTGGAGCGGCCTGGGCGCGCTACGCCGGTGCACCTTCGCCTCCCTGAATCCTCAAGGGCGTAGCCCCCACCCGGAAGACCAACACCTCTTCGCACAGGCACTGGAGGCCGCCCGGGCTTTCGCTGAAAACCCCGCAGGTTGGCTAGTGTTCACAGGCCCCTCCGGGGCAGGCAAGACCCACCTGACCGCTGCCATTGTGAACCGCTGTGTAGAGCGGGGGCAAATGGCTCTATACATCTCCACGCCCGACCTGCTAGACAGACTACGCTCCGCCTTCGCACCCTGGAGCGAGTTCCCTTATGATGCCCTTTACGAGCAGGTGTGCACCGTGCCGGTGCTGGCGCTGGACGACCTGGGCGCCCACGCCACTACGGCCTGGGCAGAGGAGAAACTCTTCCAGGTGCTCAATGCCCGTTGGCGGGAGGAACTCCCAACTGTGGTGGTGCTGGCTGTCCCCCTGGAAGGGGTAGAGGAGCGTCTCCGAACCCGCCTCACCAGCGGGGGGATGAACAGGGGGGTGCTACCCTTGGCCCAGGGGGGCGTGGGGGAGGAAGCGCCGGCGCCTTTACCCAAGGAGTGGGAGCGGATGACTTTCAGCGCCTTCCAGCCCAGTAGAAGCCCGTCCACCGAGGCGGCCTACCGGGCGGCCAGGGCCTTCGCCGAGGAGCCTAGCGGATGGCTGGTGCTTAGCGGCCCCTGCGGCTCGGGGAAGACCCACTTGGCGGTGGCCATATACCAGGAGTGTAGGCGCAGGGGGAGACCGGCCCGTATCGTTAAGGTTCCGGAACTTTTAGACCACTTACGGGCTACCTTCGCACCGGACAGGAGGTTGTCCTATGACCGCCGCTTTGAAGGCTTCAAAACAGCCCCCCTGCTTATCCTGGACGACTTTGGAGCGCAGGCCGTGAGCCCCTGGGCAGAAGAGAAACTCTACCAACTCCTGGCCTACCGCCACGAGCACCATCTGCCTACCGTTATCACCGTGCTCCACACACAGGAACGGCAGGAACAGAGGGAAAGAGAACGGCTCTGGCCCGCCATCGCCAGCCGCCTGAAGGACGAAAGGCTGGTAACCCACATATACATGGACGCACCTGACTACCGAGACCGGGCACGCAGGCGTAGCGGTAGGGAGCGATGACCCAGCGCCGCTGTATCTTCTGCGCCATTATCGCCCGACAAGAGCCCGCCACCATCCGCTACGAGGATGAGCAGGTTATCGTCTTTGACAATCGCCTGCGCTGGACACCCGTTATGCTCCTAGTGGTGCCCAAACAGCATATAACCCAGGAAGATATGTGGAGCAACGGAACGATCGCCCATGTAGGGCGGGTGGCTGTTGAGATGGGGCGCATCTACTGCCCTAACGGCTATCGTATGCTCTCCAATATCGGATGGGACGCCATGCAAAGCCAGGAGCACGCCCACCTACATGTGCTGGGAGGGATGCACCTGGGGCCGTATGCGTAGGCGCCCCCCCTGTGCCGCTAAACCTGGCCTAAGAAGGCTTCTACCCGCCGGCGCAGTTCTGGCTCGGTGAGGCGGGCGCGCACTTCGTCCGGAAGAGAGGCCATAAGACCCCGAAAAAGGGATTCTGCCGTAAG
>JBKBKV010000049.1:0-13265 GCA_046294495.1 Dehalococcoidia bacterium
GCCGAGGCCTCCAGGGGGACAGCCAGAGAGAGGTCGCGGGCGGCGTGACGGAGGTGGCGGTCCAGGTCGGCATCGCTCCAGCGGTAGTTGGTGGGGTCGGTGTCCTTCAGGTCCTGGCGGAGCAGGGCGCGCAATGCAGGCAAGGTCATGGCGACCCCCCATCCCCTTCAACGGTCAACTCCCCGGTCGCTATATCTACCCGCACCTGCTTCCCCACAACGCCATAGGCTTGCTCTATTTCTAAAACTGCCTCATCCCACGCATACTGGGCCTGGGCAAGGGCAGCCCTGGCCCCCTGAAGCGCCAAGCCTATCCGTCGCAGGCGAAGCAGTTCCTCAGGCTTCAGCCTCATGTCAGCTCCTCATCCTCAAGGGCCCGCTTTAGCCTGGCAGCCAGACCCAAGATAGTTTGCCTCTCCGCATCCGTGAGCATGGTCGACACATCCCTTCGCTTTTCCAGCGCAATGCCCCCAGTGGTGGAGCGCACCTGGTATGCGATGTCCAGCGATACATCTTGGCCGTTGACGCGAATAACCCCGTAAAGCATATCCAGAGCATCAAAGGTAACCTGTCTAGGCATCCCTCACCTCCTAACTGGCCAGTATCAGCACCTTATCCCCAGCGCCCAGTGTTGCGAAGTCCTTCCATCTGACGGCCACAAGGGCCGAGGCCCCCGCCGCACGCCTCTCCACCGAGAGGGCAGTGTCCCCGTCCGCTGCAAGCCCTGCCCTTGCGATGGCCAGTTTGTCCAGACCGCTGGTATCGTCCCGGAGCAGGAAGCGTGTGGCCTGGGGATCAAACTTCCACCAGGATGCAGTGGCCCCGCCCAGATAAGCGCCGTATCCCGTCCTCAACCAGTTCCCTGCCCAGACATCGCCCCAGGTGTAGATGTGGCGAGGCCTGTTGGCCCCAGATGCACCGATGTCTGGCCCCCCGTCCACAACCGCTTTCAAGTTACCCACATTGTCCACATACCACACTGCAGACCCACTCTTGCGCAGTTCCAGGATGTTCCCCGAACCCGTTTGGTCCACTACAAGCCCCGGCTGGCTATCCCATCCCCGTATCGCCCTTACCCATCCCAGGTTGTCTACGCCGTTGACCTCCAGGGCTTCGCCCGCAAGACGCAGTGGCATGCCACGCCTCCTAACTCAGGGTGTAGTCCACCTGCACCGTAAAGGATGCGGCAGCAGCGGCCTTCACCTTCAGGAACACCTTCTGCCCTCGCACAGGCACCGCCAGGGCATACCTCCCCGTCGCCGTGAACTGGCGCTCGCCCCCTGCAAACCACGCTCCCTGCCTAGCGTTCCAGAAGATAGTCTGCACCGTCAGGGAGGTGAACCCCGTCCCCGTAATGTCCAGGTCAAACCTGCATTCCTCGTATCCGTCGGCGTTGATGCCAGCACTTTCGGCGGGGTCTGTGCTGTCTACGGCCGTAACATTGGCCCTATGCACGGCGGGCGTAGTAGGGTCGTAGACAGGCCCCTTGGGGATGCCATTGGCGTCCAGGCGCACATTAGGCATAGTTCACCTCGTCCTCACCGCCCTGGGGGCGGAGTATGCTAGGGGTGTGAGTTTTGCCACACTGTTAGTGATCGCTGGGTGGGGGGTGTTGGTATGGGGGGCGCTGTTCACCGCCCAGGGGCGCCTGCTAGGTAAGGGGCGCCAACCACGCTTGGCCGATGAGGTGGTGGCTCGGGGCCTGGGGATGCTGGCAGCGGGGGCGGCCTTCTGGGCTGTGAGCGCCTTCCTCTCCCTTGTGCCACAGGCCCAGCCGATGCGTCTCCTGGTGCTTCCCCTGTGGGGGGTTAGCATAGCGCCCCTCCTGCTGCCCCCCTCACGCTTCGCCTCCTCCTTCGCCCTGGTGGGGGCATCAGTGGCCCTCACCGTGCTCGGCATGGTGGGCATAGCCCTACTCCTCCTGGCCCGACTCCTGCAGGTTGCCCCCATAACCCCCTAGTCGCGCACCCCGATGAGTTTGGCCACCTTCAGAGTGTTGAATACAGCCAGGGAGACATACCACTTGACGCGGATACGGCTGGCGTCCTTACTTTCCAGGGAGCCGACGCGCTCAATGGTGAGACCCCCCGGAGCGGTGAGGCCCATCACTGCCCCCTCCCCGAACTGGAGGGCGTAGATGGTAGAGCAGTCCGTGGAGGTGCCCACCGTTTTGTTGTCGGGGATGAAGTCGTTGACAGCCACAGGGATGCCGTCGTAGAACTCCACCATCTGCCCGAACTGGTTGCGGTCGGCCACAATCAGCCCGGAGCCGGCAGCCCGACCCAGAGCCGTAAGTTTGCGACGGGAGCGGCGGGACATAAGAAGCATATGAGGTTTTCCCCCGCGCACCCGGTCAATGGTCTCGTCCAGTTTGTCCAGGGTCAGGGTGCCACCGTTGGCACCCATGCTCACCGTCTGGCCGGCCGGGGTAAGTTTGTCCAGGCCGTCAAAGGACTTGGGGTTCACCGTGCTGTCGCCGTTGATGAAAGTATCTTCAAACTGCATCCGAAGGGCCTTAGCCTTCAGTTGCACTACCGCCGCCTCCAGGTCCTGGATATTGGAGCGGGTGGTGCGCAGGAAGTTGTCAATATCGGCATCTCCCCCCAGGATACGCAGGGTAGCCGTTACCTGGGTGAAGGTAGGGGTAGACTCTGCCCAGGTATCCCCCACATCGTAGAACTGGGCGGTGGGGAGGGTATTCTCCTGCACATAGGTCAATCCGTTGCCCACCACCTCTATAAAGGGGAGCATCTGTAGCACCGGACTCTCCTGCACAACGGTCTCTATCACACCCCGCAGGAGCACATCGTTGGAAAGTTTGCTGGCCTCCGCCAGGGTAAGGGCCATAACGCCACCTCCTCTTGTCTGCTGGGGGCAAATATAGAGCATTTGTTCTAATCTAGGGAAGGGGGAGGTGGCAGGACAGGGGGCTAGCGGCTACCCCGCAAGCGGGGGTCAAGCAGGTCGCGCAGGGCGTCCCCCAGCATGCTGAAGGCGAAAACAGCCATGCTCAGGGCCACCCCGGGCCAGATAGCCATCCACGGGGCGCGGAGCATGTGCTGGCGAGCGGTGCCGCTCAGCATACCCCCCCACGAGGGCTGGGGCGGGGGCACCCCAAACCCCAGGAAACTGATAGCCGCCTCCGCCAGGATGATGAAACTGAGGCTGTTGGTGGCCACGATGATGATGGGTGCCATAACGTTGGGGAGCAAGTGCGCCCCGAGAATACGCCCGTGCCCGGCCCCCAGGGCGCGCGCTGCCTCCACATACTGCTCCGCACGCACCGCCAGGGTAGCCCCGCGAATTACCCGACTCTGGGTAAAGGCTTGCCCCAGGGAAAGGGTAACAATCACGTTGACCAGCCCAGGCCCCAGCAGGCTCATAATCACAATGGCGATAACCAGTCCAGGGAAACTCATCCACGCATCCACCACCCGCTGGATGCCCATATCTATCCCGCCCCCAAAGTAGCCAGTGAGCATCCCGATGAGCACCGCCCCCAGCATCCCCAAGGCCACCGTGCCCAGCCCCACATACATGGAGATGCGCGCCCCATACACCACCCGGCTAAACACATCCCGCCCATTCTCGTCTGCCCCCAGCCAGTGGCGACTGCTGGGCGGAGCGAAACGGTCTGCCAGAGCGGACTCGTTGAAGCCATAAGGAGCAATTAAGTCGGCAAAGACGGCTGTTAGCACCAAGAGCACCACCAGCACCAAGCCGATGGCCCCCAGTGGCTTGGTGCGAAACAAACGCACCAGGAAATCCAGCAAGGCGTGGCGCTTCTTCCCAAGGCGCAGGGGCACGGCGCCTTCCGCCGAACGCGTCTGCATCCCGTTCACCTTACTTGAGACGGATGCGCGGGTCAAGCCACCCGTAAACAATATCCACCGCCAGGTTCACCGCCAGCACCACCAGGGCAAAAAAGAGCACCAACTCCTGCACCACCACATAATCCCGCTTCCCCACAGCCGTTACCACCAGGCTCCCCATCCCAGGCAGTTGGAAGATGGTCTCCATCAGCACCGACCCGCCAATGGCATTGGCCAACTGCAGCCCCAGAATGGTAATGACCGGAATGAGAGCGTTCTTCAAAGCGTGGCGCATTACCACCAGGCGCTCCGACAGTCCCTTAGCCCACGCCGTGCGGATGTAGTCCTGGCGAAGCACCTCCAGCATCATAGCCCGGGACATGCGCATCACCGGCGCCCCCAGGTGGGAACCCAGGATGGCAGCGGGGATGCTGAACTGGAGCAGGTTCCCCAAGGGGTCGCGCAGGAAAGGGCGATATTCGGGGGATGGGCTCCATCCCACATAGTAGGAGGGGAGCACCCAAACAAGCGTCCCCAGCCAGAAGGCAGGCAAGGATAGCAGCAGGATGGCTGTGCTCCGCCCTATGTAATCCAGAACACTGTCCTGGCGCAGGGCCGAGAGCACCCCTAACCCAACTCCCCACACAACGGCGATGAAAATGGAAAACACCCCCAGTTCCAGGGTAACTGGCAGGCGCTCCTTCAGCATGGTAACCACAGGCTTCTGCGTCCACAGCGACTGCCCAAAGTCGCCCCGGAGCATCTTCCCCGCCCATGCCCCATACTGCACCACCAGGGGCTTGTCCAGCCCCAGTTTCTGACGCAGGGCCTCCATACTGGAGGCGTAGCCCAGGTCTTCAAACATCATGCTCACCACATCCCCAGGCAGGAGGCGCACCACCAGGAAAGCCACCACGCTGATAACCCACAGGGTTACCGCCCCCACTGCCAGGCGCTGAAGCAGGTAATCACGCACAGCCTACCACCTGAAAAGAGGGTGGGGTGGTGCTATCGCTCCACCCACACAATCTCCACCCGCTTGCCGTGGTCATAGGCAGCCTTCGGGTAGTAGTTTTTCACATGGCTATACGCAGCCTCTACAGCGTAACCAAAAGGCAGGAACACCCGGAAGAGCTCCTGGTGGAAGAGGCGCACAAACTCCTGCACATACTTGGCCCGCTCCTCCGGGGATGTGGCTAAGCGGGACTTGGCCACAATGTCGTTCACCCGGGGGTCGTTGAGCACGATGTGATTGCGGGTGTCGCCAGGGGTATAAGCCCCTAGCCACTCGTCCTCCTCCCCCAGGCTCCAGCCGGGGATGTGGACAATGCCACCCGCATAGTTCCCACGATAGGTGTCCCGAATCCACTTGGAGTATTCCTGCGCCTCTATCTTGGTCCTGATGCCCACCCTCTCCAGGATGTCCTTGATGAGTTCTGTGCGGCTCAGGTAGGCTGGGCCATACCCGGTGGTGGAGAACAGGGTGAGCACCGAGCCATCGTAGCCCGAATCCTTCAGCAGGCGCTTGGCCTCCTCAGGGTCGTAGCGGTAGTAGCGCCCAGCATCCCCCAACTTGTCCAGGGGGATGAAGAAGGGGGAGGTGGACGGAATAGGGCCAGAGAGGAGCACCCCGCCCTCCGGGTAGATGCTCTTCAGCCAAGCCTCCCGGTCAATGGCCAGAGACACGGCACGGCGGAAGTTGATGTTGTTCCAGGGGGGTTGGTCCATCCGCCCAATGATGTTCTCCCCAGAAGTAAAAGGCGCAAACTTCAGGATCTGCACCCCACTGATGCGCCGCAGGGATGGCACATCATCATGGGTAAGCACATTGCCGGTGGTGCCCAGGATGTCCAGTTTCCCCGTGCGGAAGGAGGCCAGACCGGTGGAATAGTCCTTCACAATGAGGCGTTCAACGCGATCTAGGTAAGGCAGGCCCTTTTTGAAGTAGTTGGGGTTCCTCTTGTAGGTAAGGATAACCGACTCCTGATAGGACTCCTGGATAAACGGGCCGGTGCCTACCACCGTCTCAGGGCTAACAAAACTGCGTCCTCCAGCCTGGCCGGGGTCGGGTTTCCCCGATTCCTCGGCGTAGATAACCATGGTCTGGTTGGCCAGGTTGGCGAAAAAGGGAGCGTGCACCTGGCTGAGGCGGAAGACTACCGTGTAGTTGTCAGGTGCCTCAATGGAAGACAGGGTGGGGAAGAGGCGCTTCTCGGGCGACTGGGCTAGCATCCGCTCAAAGGTCCACTTCACATCCTTGGCGACGAGTTCCCGGTTCACCGGGGGATGCCAGCGCACCCCCTTCTGGAGGCGCACCGTTACCGTCAGCCCGTCCTTGCTGAACTCCCACGACTCCGCCAGGTCGGGGATAATGCTCATGTCATTGCTGGTGCCGGGGCCTTTAGACCACTCAAAGAGGCGGCTATGGGTAAACGAGAGGGTCTGCTGGGTGTAGGTGGAGACCTTCTTGGCCTCGTGCATGTCAAAGCCTACGGGGTCATCCCGCTGGGTAATGCGCAGTGTCCCCCCGTATCTGGCCTGGGCGCCGGCTGGGGTGGGCGTCGGGGCGGCCAACCCAGGAGGAGTTGGAGTAGCACGGACAACTACACCAGGCGTCGGGGTTGGAGCAGTGGGGATAGAAGTGGGAGTGGGAACAGCACCCTGTGGGGCCACAGCAGCGGTGGGTGTGGGGGTGGGAGCCGGAGCAGCCGTGGGGCGACACGCCAGCACACTCCCCAAAGTTAGCAACAACACTACTGTGAGCAAAACACGATACAACATGCCTCCTCCTCGGCAAACTCCGTTGGATTCAAGGGGAGGGAAAAGGAAAGCACCAGTATCTTAGCACCTTCCCCCCATGCTGTCAATAACCATCGTGCCTATAATCTAACCCCCACCGTGGGGCAGTAAGTCGGTTCCCCTTCGGCACAGCCCCTATACCTCCCGCACCTGCCCATTCCCCAGCACAATCCACTTGTAGGATGTCAGTTCCCGCAGGCCCATAGGCCCACGAGCGTGGAACTTGCTGGTGGAGATGGCCACCTCCGCCCCCAGCCCAAACTGCCCCCCGTCAGTAAAGCGGGTGCTGGCATTGACCATCACCGCCGCCGCATCCACCTCCTCCAGAAAACGCATGGCGGACGAGTAGTCCTCCGTGATAATGGCCTCGGTGTGGCCAGAGCCATAACGCTCAATGTGGGCCAGGGCGCTATCCAGTGAGTCCACCACCTTCACCGCCAGCACCAGGGCCAGGAACTCCCTACCCCAGTCCTCTTCCCTAGCGGCCACCACCCTCCCCTCTTCTAGAGGCCCCAGGATGCTCAGTGCGCGGGTGTCGCACCGCAGTTCCACCCCGTCCTGGGACAGCAGGCGTGCCATCTGGGGCAGGAAGCGCCCGGCTATCTCGCTGTGCACCAACACGCAGTCCAGGGCGTTGCACACAGAGGGGCGCTGCACCTTGGCGTTGCGAACGATGCGCAAAGCCTTCTCCAGGTCGGCGGCGCGGTCCACATAGGCGTGGCAAACGCCAACACCCCCTGTTACCGCTGGCATGGTAGCGTGCTGGGCCACGAAACGAATAAGGTCGGGCCCGCCACGGGGGATGAGCATGTCAATATACTCCTTGGCCTGTAGCATCTGGAGCACCACCCCCCGCTCGGTGCTGGGGATGAACTGGACAGCATCCTGGGGGGCACCTGCCTGGGCGATGGCCTCTCGCAAAAGGGAAGCCAGGGCACTGTTGGAGAAGAAAGCCTCGCTCCCCCCCCGCAAGATACAGGCGTTGCCCGACTTCAGGCACAGGCTGGCGATGTCCACCGTAACATTGGGGCGGCTCTCGTAGATGGCCCCAATAACGCCCAGTGGGACGCGCTTGCGCCCTACCATAAGGCCATTAGGGAGCGTGCGCATGTCAAACACCTCCCCCACCGGGTCAGGGAGGGCCACCACCGCCCGCACATCCCGCGCCATCCCCCGCAGGCGCTCCGGCGTCAGCAGAAGCCTATCCAGCAGAGCAGGGGAGAGGCCGGCCCTGCGCCCTGCCTCCATATCCCTGGCGTTGGCCTCCAGAACCTGCGCCTGCTGGCGCTCCAAAGCCTGGGCAATGTTCTCCAGGGCCGCGTTCTTCACATCGCTCCTCAGGCGCGCCAGAAGGCGGGCGGCGGCGCGGGCCTGCTTCCCAATGGTCTCCAGGTCAACGGCTATCATTGTCATGGCTCACCCCCTGTGGCACACCCGCTCATAAGAAAGGCCCCATACTCTCAGCCAGGAGAGTGGGATTATAGGAGGGTGATGGGATACATGAAGGTAATCATAACCCCTCTTCGCTCCTACAGCACCACCATGTTATTGGCGTGCACCACCTCCTGGCCATAAGTGTAGCCCAGGATAGCGGCGATGCGGTCGGAGCGCTTGCCCTTGATTAGGCGCAAGTCCTGGGCGCTATAGTTGACGATGCCCACCGCCACCCGCTTGCCATCGGCTCCCAGGATGGAGACCACCTCCCCACGGGGGAAGTCCCCCCGCACCTCCACAACCCCCACGGGGAGAAGGCTTCTATGGGCACGCAAGGCTTCTACCGCCCCGGCATCCACTACCACCCCATCGCGGGGTGAGCAAGCACCCAGCAGCCAGCGCTCGCGGCTCTCCCGGTGGCTAACAATAGGGGGGAAGAAGGTGCCAATGCCCTCCCCCTCCGCCAGGCGCACCAGCACCTGGGGCTCCCGCCCGTGGCAGATAACCACCCCTGTGCCCGAGGCAGTGCACAAGCGGGCAGCCTCCAGTTTGGTGAGCATACCCCCACGCCCTCGCCCTGAGGCCGACCCCCCCGCCATGCGCAGAATCTCCTCGTCAATCACATCCACCCTGGGAAGAAGGCGAGCGTCGGGATGCAGGTGGGGGTCGGCAGAGAAAAGACCCTGCACATCAGACAGGAGCACCAGCAGGTCGGCATCCACGATAGTGGCCACCATAGCCGAAAGGGTATCGTTGTCGCCGAAGACCTCCCCCTCCAGTTCCTCCACAGCCACCACATCGTTCTCGTTGAGGATAGGCACCACGCCCAGGTCTAGCAGGGCCAGTAGGGTATTGCGGGTGTTCAGGTAAGCAAGGCGGTCGGTGGTGTCCCGACGAGTCAAGAGGGCCTGGGCCACCGTGATGCCCTCCCAGGCGAAGAGTTGCTCCCAGGCGTGCATCAGTTTGCTCTGCCCCACCGCTGCCAGCACCTGGCGGAAGGGAGTGTCGCGCCGTTTTGTGTCACCTATCCCCAGGGCGTGGCGTCCCGCCGCCACAGCCCCAGATGAGACCAGGAGCACCTCTGCCCCCCGCCGGCGCAAGGTGGCAATCTGGCTTACCAGGGAGGCCATCACCCCCAGGTCTAACCGTTCATTCCCCCCGGTCAGGAGGGCCGTGCCCGCCTTGGCCACAATACGCCGATAGCGCAAGGGCTTGGCCTCGCGCAAAGCGGAGAGAGAAGGGGCCCGGGTTTCAGGCCCGCGCTTTTCCATATGGCAGAGCCCCCGGAGAAAGCCTCCCCCTCTATGATAGCAGTCCACACGCCACCAACATAAAGGCGAGGAGGGCGATGCCCCCCTCGCCTCCCCCTTCCCCTAGCCCGGGTTATACCGAGCACTCCCCCTCCCCACGCTCCACCTTGAACAGGGTGGTGCGTGCCCAGTCCATGTAGAAGCCTATCGTCTCCGACCCCAGCGGGGGGATGTCTTTGAACTCGGATGCCAGAGCCTCCAAAGGCTTGGGACCGAGACGCGCCACAAACTGGGGAAACCCTTCCCCGTCTCGGCGATGCTCCTTGTAGAAGGCCAACAGCGCCCGCACAAACTCGGGGACGCGCTTGGCGGGTATCTTCACACCGGGGAGGCGCTGCCCAAAGCGGGTGGCCTCTATGTCTGCTCCTCCATATTCGCCCCCTACGAAGAGTTCGTAGGCTGGAATTTGCTCTCCACCCGGCCCCTTCATAGCGGCCCCGTGGAGGCCGATGCTGGCGATATGGTGCTGAGCGCACCCGTTGGGGCACCCGCTGATTTTGATGCGCATTTTCTGAATGAGGGGGTCTTCCAGCAAGCCGTTGCTGGAGGCGAAGGCCTCCCGCAGGGCCTTGGCCACACCCATAGCCGAGGTGATGCCCAGTTTGCAACTGTCGGTGGCGGGGCAGGCCACCACATCGGTGATAGAGTTGACCCCAGGCTCCGCCAGGCCTATGTCCTTCAGGGCCTTCCACACATCATATAGGCGGCCTTCGGGCACCCACCGCAAGGCCAGGTTCTGCTCCTGGGTAACTCGCGCCCGCCCTCCCGTATACCAGCGGACGACGTTGGCCAGAACAGGGAACTGGTGGGCATATATATCGCCCAATGGCACCTTGATGAAGGCCACAAAGTAACCTTTCTGCCTCTGCTCCAGGGTGTTGCCCTGCCTCCAGGCCAGGAAATCAGGGTTATCGGCTCCCCGATGACCGCCGGGAGGGGACAGGGGCGGGGCCTCCTGATACAACTCCTCCACATCCATAAGGGGTGTAGGGTCAATAGGCCCGATTTGGCGCAGTTCCTCGTCCACCAGGCCCCGGAAGGCGTCTATCCCGATGCGCTCTATGAGCACCTTAATGCGCGCCATCATCCGGTTCTTGCGGAGCATATCCGCCTTGTTGAAGACCGTCCAAACCGCCAGCGCCACCCGCAGGTAGTCCTCCTCGGGAACAAAGTCGTAAAGGGGCTTGGCCAGGCGGGGCATAATGGAGGTGGCTCCCCCCACATAAACCTTGAAACCCCTGCGCAGTGCGCCCTTCTCCTGGCGCACCTGGGCCACAAAGGAAAGGTCGTGGATAAGGGATGCCACGGCGTCGTGACCGGGGCACCCGCTAAAAGAGGTCTTGAACTTACGGGGAAAGTCCTGGGTGATGGGATGGCGCACACCGAAGCGCACATAAGCCACCAGGTAGGGGGTGGGGTCAAAGAGTTCATCTGGGCACACGCCCGCCAGGGGCGGCCCAACCACATTGCGCACCGTGTTCCCGCACGCCTCCCGGGATGTAAGGCCCGCGGTGCCCAGGATGCGCATTATCTCCGGCGCATCCTCCAACAGGATATGGTGGAACTGCATGTTCTCCCTGGTTGTTAGGTGGCCTTTCTTGAGGGGGGCAAAACGCTCCGCCACCTCCCCTAAAACCTCCAGGGCCTCTGGGGTAAGGATCCCCCCAGGGATCTTCACACGGAACATCTGGCGGTTGGGCTGGCGCTGGCCATAGACGCCCTGGCGAAGGCGGAAGCGCATAAAGTTGGCCTCGTCCACCTCCCCAGCGCGGAACTTGGCCACCGCCTCCTCAAAGCGCTCCACCTCATCCTCCATATAAGGGATGACGCCCTTCCTGGTCCGACGAGCCAACTCCAAACTCCTGCGGTAAATCTCCTCCTGGGGAGGGCCAGCCAGCGCCCCTATGCCTGTGGACTTGGCCTCTACCGAGCATCCGCATACCTTGCACATGGGACACCTCCTTCCGTAGACCCCGCGACTCTATTCAGGTTTCCCGTCGCACCGCCCCTGTGCCACCATCATGGCGGGCACTCCTGCGGGTTCTCCAATGCCTAACCGTTTCTCCGCCCAGGCGATGCGCTCACGCAGGCGCACCACCTCCCCCACCACCGCAACGGCTGGAGGGCGCAAACCGGCCTCCTGGGCCGTCTCCACGGCACCGCCCAGGGTAGTTACCAGCGTGCGCTGGGATGGGAAGGTGCCGCTTTCAACGAAAGCCACAGGCGTATCTGTGGGCCAGCCCTGGCGGAGTAGGCGCTCCACCACCTGGGGGAGCACCCCCACAGGCATAAGCACCACCACCGTCTCCCGCCGGTGGGCATCCTCGCCAGCGCCATGCCCGGCTACAACGCGGAAGGAAGAGGCGTAGCGCCTGTCGGTTACAGGGATGCCGGCGTAGGCGGGGACAGCGATAGCCGAGGATACCCCGGGCACCACCTCAAAGGGGATGCCGGCCGCGGCCAGGGCCTCCGCCTCCTCGCCCCCTCTCCCGAAGACGAACGGGTCTCCCCCCTTCAGACGCACCACCCGCTTCCCCTGGCGAGCGCGGTGCGCCAGCAGGGCATTGATGGCCTCCTGGGGGAAGGGGTGGTGGCCAGGCTCCTTCCCCACAGGCACCCGCTCCGCCCAGGGAGGGGCCTCTGCCACCAGGTCTGGGTGCACCAAGCGGTCGTAAACGACAACCTCCGCCGCCCGCAGGAGGCGCAAACCCTTAACGGTGATAAGCCCCGGGTCGCCTGGCCCTGCACCCACGAGGTAGACGATCCCTGGCCCTGTCATACCTCCTCCTGCCTGTTGGTAAGGTGATGGAGCAGACGCTCCCATACCGCTTCCCACTGCTGGGCCGTCGCCATGCGAAGCGTCTCCTCGTCCAGGGCCTTCTGCCACACCTCGGGGGACGGGTGCACACCCCTCCTGCGCACCTCCCGGCGGGCCCGCGCCACCAGGTCCAGCAAAACACCCCAGTCCTGGGGTAGCAGGCGCTCCAGGCGCTCCCGGATAAAGTGGGCCACAGCCGGCGACAGGCCATTGGTAGACACCGCAACCGTGAGCGCCCCTCGCCGAACAATGGCCGGGGCGATCCAGGTGCACAGGTCGGGTGTATCTACTACATTTAGGAGCACCCCCTCCCGCTGGGCCTCCTGGGCGATGCGCTGGGAGAGGGTATAGTCGGCAGTAGTGGCGGCAATAGCCAGGAAAGCACCGCGCAAGTCCCCCTCCCGGTAGGAGCGCTGAAGGAGAGCGATAGACCCCGCCTGGGCCCTGTCCAGAAGCCCCGGGGAGGGACACTGGGTAATCACCGTTACCTGCGCCCCGGCCTCCAGCAGGACGCGCACCTTCCCCTCTACCCCCTCCCCCGTGCCAATAACCACACACCGACGGGCGCGCAGGTCTAGGAACACGGGGTAATACGCTGTGTAAGGCAAGGCTGGGGGCCGTCTCCCCCGCCGGGCCTTCATCCGTATCCCTTCCCCTTGGGCCACCTGTGCACCTCCCCAAAAAGAAAGCGCCCCGCTCCAGCACGCAACACCGAGCGGGGCGCGGCGCCTCTCCTGTCAGCGCCAGCCCCTATGAGGGGCCACAACACCCAGCCATTGTGGAATAGATGATAAGCATATCAACTAAAATCCATAACATCCATCGCAAAGGGCTGTCAAGGGCAAGGGGAGGGCACATAACGCCACTTATAACAAAACCGCACTACTATTCAGCATTATAAGAGGTTGTTATACGCTATAATGCCTACTTTTTGCCCTCACAACGCAAAAACACGCTACAACAACACTGGATCCCAGTCCAATCCTAACCCCTCAAGGGAAGCCCAACCACCCCCACAATCACCCTGGCGCCTTTGAAATGCTAGATTTCGCGCCCCCCATACCTTATCTGTGCCTACCCCTCCCCTTGCACA
>JBKBKV010000050.1:0-13089 GCA_046294495.1 Dehalococcoidia bacterium
CTCATTCCAGGGGGGATGAAGGGGTAAACATTCTCCTCCTGCTCCACCTGGAAGTCAACGATAACAGGGCCGGGGTGTGTGCACGCCTCCTCTATGGCAGTGCGCACCTGCTTCTTATCGGTAACACGAAAGCCACGGATGCCATAGGCCTCGCCCAGTTTGACGAAGTCGGGGCTTCCGTTGAAGCAGGAGGCTACATAGGAGCGCTGATAGAAGACCTGTTGCCACTGGCGCACCATACCCAAGGAGCGGTTGTTGATAATGGCGAACTTTATGGGCAAGCGGTTCTCCACCACGGTGGCTAGTTCAAACATGGTCATCTGGAAGCCGCCGTCCCCGGCCACAGACCAGACCAGTTTGTCGGGTTGGCCAACCTGGGCACCGATGGCCGCAGGGACTTCGTAGCCCATGGATCCTAACCCACCGGAGGTAAGAAAGTGATTAGGCTCCACAAACTTGTAGAACTGGGCAGTCCACATTTGGTGCTGGCCCACGCCAGTGGCTACGATGGCCCGCCCGCCGGTGATGTCGGAAAGGTGCTCAATGATCTCCTGGGGCAAAAGGCTATCGGAATCTGGGACGCGCAAGGGGTGTTCCCGCTTCAACTGTTCAATGCAGGCCAGCCACTCTGGGTGGGAAGCGTGGGGCACCATAGGGAGCAGCTGACGCAGGACATGGCGCACATCCCCAACTATAGGCACATCGGCCTTGCGGTTCTTCCCAATTTCCGCCGGGTCTATATCCACATGGATTACCCTTGCACCCCTGGCGAAGGCCTCTAGTTTGCCCGTTACCCGGTCGTCAAAGCGCATGCCCAGGGCGATAAGCAGGTCGGCCTCGTCAATAGCCAGGGAGGCGTAGGCGGCACCGTGCATCCCCGGCATCCCGACATAGAGGACATGGTCAGCGGGGAAGGCGCTGATGCCCAGAAGGGTGGTAATAACTGGGATACCAGTCTTCTCGGCGAAGGCGCGCAGGTCATCCCACGCTCGTGAGATAAGAACGCCGTGCCCGGCCAGGATAAGGGGCCTCTTGGCATCCTGAATCAATCGGACAGCGCGGCGCAGTTGGGCGGGGTGTCCCTCCAGAACCGGGCGATGACCGGGGATGTCCACCGCCTCCGGAAACTCGCCCTCCGCCTCTTCGGTGAACACATCCTTAGGGATGTCTATTAGCACAGGGCCGGGGCGACCCGTAGCCGCGATAGCGAAGGCCTCCTTGATGACCCGGGGTATGTCTCTGGCATTGAACACCTGATAACTATGCTTGGTAATGGGCAGGCAGATGCCTATAATATCGGTCTCCTGGAAGGCATCTGTGCCGATGGCCTTGCGGGCTACCTGGCCAGTGATGGCCACCAGAGGCACCGAGTCCATAGCGGCGTTGGCGATGCCTGTTACCAAGTGGGTAGCCCCAGGCCCCGAGGTGGCCATGCACACCCCAACTTTCCCTGTTACTCGGGCATACCCGTCGGCTGCCATGGCGGCGCCTTCCTCGTGTCGGGTGAGGATATGGCGCAGTTGCGGGAACTGAGGGAAGGTCTGGTAGAGCGGCAAAATGGCCCCTCCAGGAATGCCAAAGACGACCTCCACCCCTTCCCTTAGCAGGGCTTCACACACCAGTTGAGCACCGTTCTTCTTCACCGCACCTACCTCCTACAGAAGACCGCTCGTGTTGCCGGCAGGCGCGCCCGGGTTTCCCTTGCCCTATGCCCGGAACACCTTACTATTTGTTACTACAAGGACAAGTTTGCCATTGGACGTTTTCCTTGTCAAGGGCAACGGGGCTAGCAACACACCTGCGGCAACTAGTGGGCAAGGCCTATTGGCACAGCCCCTGATAACCGCTACTATATGGGCAAACATCTTGGGGGGCTATTATGGAGCGTCCAAGAGTGTATATAACCCGCCGCCTCTTCCCGGAAGTGCTTCAGCGCCTTGCACAAGAGTGCACGGTGCGTTCTTGGGAGAGCGACCTCCCTGTCCCTCGCACTACCCTCATGCAGGAGGCGAAAGACTGCGACGGCCTCCTAACCCTTATCACCGAACGCATCGACTCGGAACTGATGGATGCCAGCCCACGCCTGCGGGTGGTGAGCAACATGGCTGTCGGCTACGACAACATTGACATCCCCGAGGCGACCCGGCGAGGTATCTTGGTGGGGAACACCCCCCGCGTCCTCACCAAAACTACCGCCGATTTCGCCTGGGCCCTTCTTATGGCGGCCGCTCGCTTGGTGGTGCAGGGCGACAGGGATGTGCGGGGAGGCAGATGGCGCACCTGGGAGCCAATGGGTTGGCTAGGGCAGGATGTGCACGGGGCTACTTTGGGCATCGTGGGCTTGGGGCAGATTGGGCTGGAAATGGCCAAACGAGCCTCTGGCTTTGAAATGCGTATCCTCTACTACGACACGGTGCGCCGCCCCGATGAGGAGGCCCGCTACCGCCTGGAGTTTATCCCCTGTTTGGAAGACCTTCTGCCCCAAGTGGACTTCCTGACCCTCCACACACCCCTCACCCCCCAGACCTATCACCTCATCGGCATGCCCCAACTGCGCCTTATGAAGCGCACCGCCATCCTGGTCAACACCTCCCGGGGCAAGGTGGTAGACCAGAAGGCCCTCTACGAGGCCCTGCGGGATGGCCTAATCTGGGCGGCCGCCCTGGATGTTACAGAGGAAGAACCCATCCCCCCAGACGACCCCCTGCTGACCCTTCCCAACTGTATCATCACCCCTCATATCGCCAGCGCCAGTTTCGCCACCCGACGGGCCATGGCCAACTTGGCGGTGGACAACCTCCTGGCGGGCCTCAAGGGCCAGCCTATGCCCGCCTGTGTCAACCCAGAGGCCCTGCAGAACAGGAAAGGGTAGGCTATCGCTCCAAAAGAGGCCAAAGGCGATAGAAGTGGTGCAGCGGGCCATGCCCATGCCCCAAGGGGAATGCTTTGCGCATGGCCGCCGTTACATATCGCTTGGCCCTACACGCCGCTTCCAGGGGGGGAAGGCCCCGCGCCAGGCCGGCCGCAATAGCAGAGGCGAAGGTGCACCCCGTCCCGTGGGTGCTGGTGGTCTCTATCCGGGGCCCTCGGAGAAGATGGAACTCCCTACCATCATAGAACACATCAATGGCAGGCCCTTCCCGATGTCCCCCCTTTACCACGGCTATTCGAGCACCCATATCCACAATGGCCCGGGCTGCCTTCCGTGCATCCGCCAGGGAAGATATAGTCAGCCCTGTCAGGGCTTCCGCCTCAGGCACATTAGGGGTAACTACAGTAGCCAGAGGAAGCAACGCTGTCTTCAGGGCAGAGACAGCATCCTCGCGGAGCAGACGGTCGCCACTTTTGGCCACCATAACCGGGTCAACCACTAGGTTGGGCAGCCTAAGAGAACGCACCCTCTCCGCTACTACCTGAATAATGGATGCATTGGCAAGCATACCCGTCTTCACCGCATCTGGGGGGATATCGGCTACTACAGTGTCTATCTGCGCAACCACAAACTCTGGCGGCACCTCGTGCACCGCCGTTACTCTTTCGGTGTTCTGGGCTGTCAAGGCGGTAATAACGCAGGTGCCGTAGACCCCCATAGCGGCGAAGGTCTTCAGGTCGGCCTGGATGCCTGCCCCACCCCCCGAGTCGGAGCCGGCGACGGTCATGGCCACAGGAACGCGCTTCCGCACGGTAACCCCCTTCCCTTTGTTTAGGATGCCTCCTCGCGATAGGCCGCTTCCCAGAAGTGGATCTCGTGGAGCAAAGTGGCGGCAAAGACGCCGGCCACACCCTGGCGAGCGTTGGGGGCGAGGTTCTCCCCCAAAGTATCCAGACGCTGGCGTAGCCACTCCACAAACTCCTGGAAGGGGGCGTTGCTGTGGAGTTCCACCCACTCCCGGTAGATTGGGGTCTTGGGCAGGCCATACGCTTGCGCTACCTTTTGTGACCAGTCTAAGTATGTCCACTCCGAAACCACCAGCAAGGCCAACTGATAGTGGAAAGGGGTGTGGTAGGCCACACGCTCAATAAAGCTCAGATAGGGTGCTACCAGAGAATGGGGGCGGATGTCCTCCACCTGGGCATCGTCTATCCCCCACTCCCTGAAGGCGCGTCGGAAGAGGCCTTCCTCCCCCTCGGTTACCTGTGCCAGGAAGCCTGCCAGGCGGCGCTTGGTGGGGAAGTCAGGGGCTTTTGCAATGGTCAGAGCCAGCAGGGTTACGAAGGACCTGAGGAACAGATAGTCCTGCTGAAAGTAACGCTGGAACTTGGGCATGGGCAGAGTATCACGGCCCAGTTCATCCACGAATGGGTGCTTTACCATTCGCTCCCACTCGGTGTGATACCTACGGCGCAAGTCGTCGGTCAGACCCATACCCCCTCCTACGCTACCGCTCACGGGACAACCCTTCAATGAAGCGGTTGGTGAAGGCCTTGCTGGCATCCACAGGGCGCTCCAGCAGGCCGGTATTCAGCATCCAGGCGGCGAAAGTCGTCCACCTCTCGCCTGTCTGCCATCCGAAGGTGGGGGCCGCCTGCCAGAGGGGTGCCAGGAGGCGAATCCCTGCCTGTTCCACCTTCCGATCCACCTGGGGGTTGTCTTTGGCCAGCACCTCCACCGCTGCGGACAGGTCCCCGGCCGCGTCCCGATAACCTTTGATGGTGGCGCGCAGGAAGCGCTTCACCAGGTCGGGACGCTGGGCCAGGGTCTTCTCGTTGGTTACCAGCACCAGTTCGTAGAAGTCGGGCACCCCCCATTGCTCCACACGCATTATGTTCACCGCAAATCCTTGTTGCTCCATCACGATGGACTCGTGCACCCAGTAGGCCCCGATTATGGCGTCCACCTTCTTACCCACTAGAGCCGGCACCAGGTCAAAGCCTATGTTCACCAGTTCCACCTTGCTAAAGTCCCCGCCGTCTTTCTCCACCATGCCTTTGAGTAGGGGCACATTCAGGGGGATGCCTGGGTAACCCACCTTCTTCCCCACCAGGTCTCGGGGGCGCTGGATCCCCGATTCCTTGAGGGCCATAACCGAGTTGAGGGGGTGTTGCACCAGTGCGGCGATAGACACCACTGGCACACCCTGTGCGCGGGCAAGGAGCACATCCGGCTGGTAACTGATGCCAAAGTCGTCTTTCCCTGCGCCAACAGTTTGGAGAACCGTTGATGGGTCGGCAGGCGTGTAGAGGTTCACATCCAGCCCCTCCTCGCGAAAGTAGCCCCTCTCCCGAGCGAGGAAAAGGCCGGCGTGGTTAGACCAGGGGTACCAGTCCAGGGCCAGGCTGACCTTAACCACCTCGGCTGGACGCTTACACCCCCCTAACATGGTTATACTTAGCAAAGCGACAACGAGAAAAGCGCCTACATTGCGCATCCTGCGCCCCTTTCTAAAGTGACTGCCATTTGAGGGCCTCCTCCCGCTTCATGGTGTAGTGCCAGGGAAGGAGTAGACGCTCCACCAGCGCCGTAGCCTGAAATAGCGCCACTCCCATAACACCTAACACCACCAGGGAGGCGAAAACTAGAGGTGTCTGGAAGCGGGGAACCGCCTGGGTCATAAGCCAACCCAGGCCGGCGCTGGCACCTACCCACTCCCCGATCACTGCACCGATAACGCTCACAGCCGCACCGACCTTTGCGCCGGAGAACAGGTAAGGGAGTGCCCAAGGGAGGCTCACCTTGCTGAAGACCTGCCAACGCCGTGCACCCATGGTGCGCAAGAGGTTCACCATGTCCGGGTCCACGCTGCGCAAGCCGTCCACGGTGTTCACCGTGATGGGGAAAAAGGAGATGAGGGCAACTACGATAACCTTTGTTCGGATGTCGTAGCCTACCCAGATAAGCAGAAGGGGGGCGATGGCGATGATAGGTATAGTCTGGGAAGCCACGACCAGGGGGTAGAAGGCCCGCTCCACTAGCCGCCAACTGGCTATGGCCACTGCCGCCCCTACTCCTACCAACAAGGCCACCCCAAACCCGGCGAGAACCTCCTGCAAGGTTACCCAGGTGTGGCGGGCCAGCAGGTCGGCCCGGGCTACCAACTCTTGGGCGATGGCGCTGGGGGGCGGTAGCAGCCAACGGGGGATCCCCAATCCTCGTGCAAGCCCCTCCCAGGCCAACAAGGCCGCCACCACCAGTGCTGCCGGCGGCCCCCATGCAGTAAGGTATGCCCTCCACCAGGCTGTCATCGCGGGACCTCCTGGGTAACGCTGCCCACCAGCAAGAGGCGCAATACCTGTTCCTTCAAATGCACGAAAGGTGGGGAGGTTACCACCCCTCGCAGGCGCGGGCGTGGCAACTCAACGGCTACTACGCCTTGCACACGAGCCGGCCGAGGGCTCAGCACCACTACTCTGTCGGCCAGGAAAAGGGCCTCTTCAACATCGTGGGTAACCAGAAGGACAGTCAAATGTAGGGACTCCCACAGGCTGGCCAGCCACTCTTGTAGGCCAGCGCGGGTGAGGGCGTCCAACGCCCCGAAAGGTTCGTCTAGAAGCACAATGGACTTCCCCGAAAGGACGGTGCGCAGGAAGGCGGCGCGCTGGCGCATCCCCCCCGAGAGGGTAAAGGGGTAGGCATTCTCAAAGCCCTTGAGGCCGAAGGCCTCCATCAAGGCAAGGGCACGCTGGCGTGCCTCCCTCCGAGGCACTCCCTGCACCTCAAGAGGCAGAATAGCGTTGTCCAGCACACTGCGCCAGGGAAGGAGCAAGTCCTTCTGGTGCATATAGGCACATAAACCTGCGCGACGGCGGTGGATCACGCCATTGATGGAGACGGTGCCACCGGACGGCTCTTCCAGGCCTGCGATGAGGTTGAGGAGGGTGCTTTTGCCACATCCACTGGGGCCGAGGATGGCCACGAACTCCCCAGGGGCAACGCCCAAAGAGACACTCTCCAGCACAGGCACCACCCTTCCATTAAGGGCGTAGGCCTTGCTAACGCCGTTCACTTGCACCGCAAGGACAGGGGACGCAGTCTCCAGAAAAGGCCTCCTATTGCAGCAAAAAAGAGCGCCGCCCACCAGGCAGAGGTGAGCGGCGCTTAGGTTTCCCGTCCAGGGTGAGCCGGTTCCCTCCGCTGGCATTACCCAGATCAGGTTCTAGGGGTCGGCGACATTCTGGGGTCGCCCTCTCAGCCTGGCTCTACCAGGCTCCCCCTCGGCTGGGCATTATTAGGCTATCAAAAAAAGTTTATCTCCTGCCTGCGCCTGTGTCAACCCTTGAAGCGCGCTCCCCAGGCCCCTGCAGGGGGCACGCTTGAGCAGGCAGAAAGCCTTGACACCCTTCAGGCGGTTTGCTATAAAAGTAGGGACAACAGCATACAGTCTGGTCAGGTGCCCCGTAGGGGGAGAATAGGGAAGGCGGTGTAAATCCGCCGCGGTGGCGCCACTGTGAGCGAGGTTCCTCGGCTATTGCCCACTGTCGCCTTGGCGATGGGAAGGGCATAGCACCCACACCAAACCCCGCGAGCCAGGAGACCTGCCTGACCAGCACGGGAGCCAACCTTCGCTCCAAAGGGGGGTTGCCCATGCACGCCCTTTCCGCGTTTGCCAGGCGACACCTCCCCAATCACCATGGGGGGGTTCCACCAAGTGGCCGGTAGCCTTATCGCCCCTGTCGCTTATCCTGTCAAAGCCCGACTCGCCCCACGCCTGGCGTTAGGGCTTGCTCTTCTGGGTCTTCTACTCCTGGGGGCCATGCTCGCTTCCCTGGCCTTAGGGCCGGTGGCTATCTCCCCACTGCAGGTGGTTAGCATTGTCATGTCCCCCCTGGGTGTGGACCTCGCTCCCTACGAGGCGACCCAGCAAGCGGTGCTTTTGCACCTGCGCCTGCCCCGCATCCTGGTGGGGGCGCTGGTAGGGATGGCGCTGGGTGCGTCGGGGGCCACCATGCAAGGGGTCTTTCGTAACCCACTAGCCGACCCCGGCATCATAGGCGTCTCTGCCGGGGGAGCGTTGGGGGCAGTGGTGGCCCTTGCCTTGGGGATAGAACGCCTTTTCCCGCTGGCCTTGCCCATCAGCGCCTTCGGCGGCGCCATAGGTGCCGCCTCCCTGGTGTATGGCATCTCCTGGCTCGGGGGGCGTGCCACACCGGGGACGCTCCTTCTGGCTGGAGTAGCAGTAAGTTCCTTCTTCGGCGCTGTCATCTCCTTTGTGCTGATAGCCCTCTCCCCATACAGCGACGCTCTTAGGGGAGCACTCTTTTGGCTATTCGGGGGCCTGGAGGGCAGAGGGTGGGAGCACGCCCGTCTCGCCTCCCCCTTCATCCTGGGAGGGGTGCTGGGCATGGTGACCCTAGCCCGGGAACTTAACCTCCTGATGCTGGGGGACGAGGAGGCCCACTCCCTGGGAGTGCGTGTTGCACTTGTCCGCCTTGTCCTTATCGCCTTGGCCTCCCTGGCTACCGGGGTAGCGGTGGCGGTGAGTGGGGGCATCGCCTTTGTGGGGCTGGTGGTGCCCCATATGCTACGCCTGCTCTTTGGGCCAGATAACCGCGTCTTGCTCCCTATCAGTGCCCTTGGTGGCGCTCTGTTCTTGGTGGGAGCCGACACCCTCGCCCGCACCGTTGTTTCCCCGGCCGAGGTGCGTGTGGGGGTTATAACGGCCCTGGTAGGGGCGCCCTTCTTCCTCTTCCTTCTGGTGCGCTCAAAGCGGCGCATAGAAAACTTATAGCAGCAAGGAGGCGGCATGCGCAGGCTTACTTTTTGGCTCCTTCTGTTAGCAGCCTTGTTATCGGGGGCGTGCGCCCGTCCAGCGGCCGCCCCTATTGTTACACCAACACCGACTCCTACCGTTGTCCCCACACCTACCCCCAATCCCTGGGCCCAGGTGCGGGGTATCGTTGACCCGGCCAACCACGGATGGCCGCGGGAGGTGGAGGCACTAAACGGGCGCGTGCGCATCCTCGCCAAACCTCAGAACATTCACCCCCTTTCAGGGGGGCTGGCGGAGGTGGTCTACGCCCTGGTGCCTCATTCCAGGGTGCCTTCGGTGAACAAGGCTGCCCAGGACCCTGTGTATTCCAATGTGGCATCCCTTGCTCAGAAGGCAGTTGGGGTAGGCTGGGAGCCAGAGGCCATCGTGGCCCAGCAGCCAGACCTGGTGCTGGCAGCGCGCTACGACCCTAAAGACCTGGTGGACGCTGTGCAACGGGCTGGGGTAACGGTGGTGCAGGTGCCTCAGCGCTACGAACTAGATGGCATTTTCCAGGACATCCTCTTCGTTGGGTATGTGCTAGGGGAAGAGGACCGGGCTTTGCAGTTTGAGCAGGAGATGCGAGCAAGGCTTCGGGCTGTCTCCCAAGCGCTCCCCACTGGCGCAAGGCGCCCTCGCGTCCTCTCGGTCTTCTCCTACGGCGGGCAGATATACGCCGCAGCCAAAGGTTCCATTGCGGGGATGATAATTGAGGCCGCCGGAGGGGTCAATGCTGCCGCTGAGGCTGGGATTACGCCCCCGGGTCTAGTCAGCGCGGAGAGCATCGCCACCCTCAACCCCGATGTCATCATCATCCCCCAACGACTTGAGGATGCGGAGAAGTTCCGCCAGCAACTGCTGGGAGACCCCGCCCTGCTCTCGGTAACTGCTATCAAAGAGGGGCGTGTCTACCCCGTCCCGCCCCGGTTTTTTGGAACCCTCTCCCCGTGGAATCTACGAGGGGTAGAGGAACTGGCCAAACTACTATGGCCTACGGCCCTGGGCAACCGGGAGTTTCCCCCTTTTAGCGTGCCGAGGTGATTACCCATGGATAGCCCTCTCCTTGAAGTCCGCGACCTGACCGTAGAAGCCCTGGCCCGCCGTCTCCTGGACAGGGTGAGCCTGCAGGCTGGGAAGGGGGAGTTCATCGGCCTTGTGGGGCCTAATGGGGCAGGGAAAACGACCCTCATCAGAGCCATTCTGGGTCTGGTGCGCCACCGGGAAGGGGTGGTGTGGGTAGATGGCCATTCCATAAAGGGGATATCCCCCAGGAGGATGGCCCGCTTACTAGGCTACCTTCCCCAAGCCTTGCCCCCTACCTATGGGTTCACCGCGCTTGAGGTGGTGCTTATGGGGTGCTACCCCAGTATGGGCTTGTTCCAAATAGAAGGGGACAAGGAGCACCGCATCGCTCTGGAAGCCATGCGCCTCACCCAGACCGATGCCTTCGCCAGTCGCCAAGTAGCGACCCTATCTGGAGGTGAGCGCCAGCGGGTCTTCCTGGCGCGGGCTTTAGCCCAGCAACCACGCCTACTGCTGCTGGACGAACCCATTGCCAACCTGGACATCCACCATCAGATAAAAGTTCTGGAGATGGTGCGTGGAATGGTAGAGAACGGGCTTACCGCCATCGCCGCCCTGCATAACCTGGAACTGGCCGTCTCCTACTGTCACCGTCTGGTGTTGCTCCACTGCGGGCGTGTAGTCGCTGAGGGGGAGCCAGAGAGGGTGCTTACCCCTGACAACCTGCAAACGGTCTTCGGGGTATCGGCCCTGGTCTATCGAGACCCAGCCAGTCAGCGCATAGTGATCACCCCTTCAGACTGCTCTCCCAGCCGACGCCGCACCTTGCGCGTGCATGTAGTATGCGGAGGGGGGAGCGGGGCACACCTCATGTATCTCTTGCGTAGGGAGGGGTTTGCTGTAACCGCTGGGCCGCTTGGTGCAGGCGACACCGACCGCCTGGCAGCCAGTTCCCTCGGCATTCCTTTTATACCCTTACCTGCCTTCAGCCCCGTGCACGAGGAAGCATACCACAGGCATCTGAACATGGTTGCCCGGGCAGATGTGGCCGTCTTGTGCCCTATGCCCATTGGGCCGAACAACCTGCGCAACCTGGAGGCGCTACAGTATGCTAACCACCTTGTTTCACTAGAGGGCGAACCTTTCACCCAGAGGGACTTCACAGGGGGAAGGGCTAGTGAAGTCTTCCAAACCCTTACCCCTTCAGCCCGCTGTAATAGCCCACAAGATGCTCTCGCCCTCCTAGTGCAGTGGGACGAGGAGAAGGCCATGCTGCCCAGCCACTCTGGGAGATAAAGAGGGGGCACCCGTGAGGATGCCCCCTCCGCAAGATAGGCTGGCAGGCCCTAACGCTTCGCCCCCAGCTCCTCCTCCACCTCGCCCAGGGCCACATCTACGATATGGCATAGGTCGTCCACTTCCGAGCGGGTGATGCAAAGGGGCGGGGCGAAAGCGAGCACATCCTGATATGGACGCAGGTAAAGGCCCTCCCGCAAAAACTTGGTGTAGAAGCGCTCCCGCAGGTTGGCCTCAGCGGGCCAGCGCTCCTTTGTTTTGCGGTCGCGCACCAGTTCCACGCCCACCAGAAGGCCTTTGCCACGCACATCCCCAATGATGGGATGTTTCTCCTTCAGGTCCTCCATTTGCTCCAGAAGATATCGCCCCATACGGGCGGAGTTCTCCACCAGTTTTTCCTTCTCCATAATCTCCAGGTTCTTAAGGGAGGCCGCCGCCGCTACAGGGTGCCCGCCGAAAGTGATGACATGGCGGAACATCACCTTCTCTGAACCAATGAAGGCGTCGTCAATTTCCTTTCTGGCCAGCACGGCGCCCATAGGGATGTAGCCAGAGGTTATCCCTTTGGCCATAGTCATAAGGTCGGGCTGGACATCCCAGTGCTGAATGCCAAACCACTTCCCCGTGCGTCCAAAGCCGCAGATAACTTCGTCTACGATGAGGAGGATGCCGTATTTGGTGCAGATCTCGCGGATCCTGGGCCAGTATTCATCGCCTGGCACAGCGATGCCCGGAGGTGCGGCGATGGGTTCCCCAATGAAAGCGGCGATGGTCTCCGGGCCGTGGAAGAGGATAAGGTCCTCCACGGCCTTAGCGCACTTTTCGGCGCATTCGGATGGCGACTTAGCTCCGAACTCGCACCGGTAGGGTAGAGGCTGTGGGGCATAGAGCATCCCGGGATAGGCCGGTTCGTAGTCTGTTCGGCCTGCGGCAGCTCCCATTCCACCCCCAAGCCACATAGCCGCCCCAGTGGCCCCGTGGTAGGAAAACTTCCGGGAGATAATCTTATAGCGCCCTCGCTCTCCACGGCGCACATGGTAGGCCCGGGCGATTTTCAAAGCCGTTTCCACCGCCTCGCTCCCACCGCTAACAAAGAAAGAGCGCGTAAGGCCTGGGCTAATCTGGGCCAACTTCTCCGCCAGCAAGATGGCGGGGACGGTGGTGGTGCCTGCGGGGTGATAAGTGAGTTTCAGCATCTGCTGGTAGGCTGCGTCGGCCACTTCTTTGCGCCCGTAACCTATGTTCTTCAACCAAAGGCCGGAAAGGGCGTCAATATACTCGCGGCCCGTGATGTCTTTGACACGAACGCCGTGCCCCTCCACAAATATGCGCGGCTCTCCCTTCTCGGCCATCTCAGAAGGCTCGCGCTGATAGATCCACTGGTAATCCAGCGCTGTGCGGCGCAGGCGTTCCGCATCCATCTGGTATTCCGGAAGCGCCTCGCTCTCTACGACTGTGCCCTTGCGTGTCGGGCGGCGTGCCATTTCCCCTCCTTGCAACTCCTGTGAGCGGACTTCTGGCCTATGTTATACCTTTCCTGTGCAACTGTCTAGGGCGTGGTATACTAACAGGAGCCCTGTTTTGGGGCTTGCTCCCACATGTGAGGTGACGGCGTGCACACCCTAGGAGAAGGGGGAACCCTCCTAGAACGGGGAGAACAGGTGGCGGCTGCACCGAGGCTCAAGGTCGGGGTGGTGGTATTCCAACGGAGCGCCGATGGACGCCTCCGCTACCTGCTCTTGCAACGACCCCGAAAGGTGGGAGGGGGGTGGGGTGTGGTAACAGGCTCCGTGGATCCTTGGGAGAGCGTCCGCCAGGCGGCCGAACGGGAGGCCCGTGAGGAGACGGGCATCGAAGATTTTGTGGCGGTGATAGACCTGGAGTATACCCACGCTTTCCAGCAGAGAGGGCACACCTACCAGGAGCCTTACTTTGCCATCCAGGTGCCCCCCCATAGCGAGGTGCGCCTTTCGTATGAGCATGTGGCCTACCGTTGGGCAACCCTTGAGGAGGCCCTACCTCTTCTTCGCTGGCCCCACTGGGCGGATGTCCTACGCCTCACCGAGCAGAAGGCTGGCGCCAC
>JBKBKV010000051.1:0-13027 GCA_046294495.1 Dehalococcoidia bacterium
GTATTTAGGCTCTTTATCATCTATGGTGTGGCCACCCACAATTAGGCACCCCGCCTCCTGGGCCTTGGCGTAGCCTCCCCGTAGCATCTCCTGCAGTTCCGCCTCTAGTTGGCCCATAGGCCATCCCAAAATGTTGAGTGCCAGAAGAGGGCGCCCCCCCATAGCGTAGATGTCGCTTATGGAGTTGGCTACAGCGATGGCCCCATACCAGTAGGGATCGTCCACAATGGGGGGGAAGAAGTCGGTAGTGAGCACCAGGGCAAAACCCTCCCCTAACCGGTAGACGGCGGCATCGTCTCCGGTCTCCACGCCCACCAGCAGGTCTGGATGACGCATAGCCGGCAGGCTGGCTAGCAAGTTGCCCAGAGCCTCTGGGCTAAACTTGGCTGCTCAGCCGGCGCAGTGGGCCAGAGTAGTTAGGCGCACTGGGCGCTCTGGCATGGGCCTCCTTCTCCTCCAGCATATCCTACTACCTGGGGGTGTGTGTAGCCCCCTCTAGCCCTTTCCCTCTGCTTCCCGTTTGTAGGCTTTGTCCAGCAGGTCTATTACATACGCTACCTGAATAGGAAGGCCTTTGCGGCGTATCCCAGCCGCTAATTGTATGGCGCAACCCGGGTTTGCAGTGGCCAGCACCTGGGCCTTGGTGCTTAGGGCATCTCGTATCCTGTCTTCTAGAAGGCGTTCTGACATCTCCCGTTGCAGGAGTTGGTAACTGCCTGCGGCGCCGCAGCATTTGGCCGGGTTGTGCATCTCCACCAAGCGCAGCCCCGGGATAGAGTGCAGGATACGCCGAGGGGCTTGGGTAATGCGCTGGGCGTGTGCCAGGTGGCACGGGTCCTGAAAGGTAACCGTCGTCTCCACAGGGGTCTGGGGAGGGATAAAGGGGAGGGAGACCAGGAACTCGTGGATGTCCCGCACAAGGCTGCTGAAGGCTTGGGCCTTTTGGGCGTAGTGGGGATCATCCTTCAGCAGGTAGGCATACTCCTTCATGGTGGAGCCACACCCCGCTGAGGCAACGATAATGGCGTCGGGCTGGGCGGCCAGGAAGGCGTCTATATTGCGGCGGGCCAGTGCCCGCCCCTGCTCCAAACGCCCACTGTGGACATGTAGTGCCCCACAGCATACCTGTTCCCTGGGCACCACCACCTCAAAGCCGTTATGGGCCAGCACACGCACACACGCCCGCATGGTGGAGGCGTGCAGCAAGGGCATCACACAACCCGACAGAAGCGCCACCCGCCCCCGGGGGGCTCCCTTGGGGCGATAGACCTGCCCCCGCGCAGCGAAGAAGTGCCCAGGCAATGGTGTGAGCAGGCTATCCATCGCCTCCAGCAGTGGGAAGGGGCGCAGAAGGCGCATGCGCCGCACAAGGTGCTGGAGGCCCAGGCGCTGGTAAAGGCGCAGAGCGCCTCCGCCGAGGCGTAGGCGGCTTGGGAAGGGGAGGATGTGGTCAAAAGCAAGGCTCTGCCCCAGGCGCAGGGCCAAAGGCTGGTGAACCCTACGCAGCGCCTGGGCACGAGCGCGTTCTATCAGGTGCCCGTAGGGCACGGCCGAGGGACAGACGGCCTCACACGCCCGACACGCCAGGCACAGGTCCCAGTGGCGCGTTACCTGGGGGGAGAGAGGCAGGCGCCCCTCGTATACTGCCCGCATCAAAGCGATGCGTCCGCGGGGGGATTCGGTCTCCAGCCCTGTCTCCAGGTAAGTTGGGCAAGCGGTGAGGCAGAGTCCACAGTGGACACAGGTATAGAGGTCTTTCTCCGCTGGGGAGTCTACTCCGGTAAACCCTTTCACAGGTGCGGGAGGTTGAGCCAGGGTGGGGTGAGCCATTAGATGCCCCCTACAAAACGCCCGGGGTTGAGGATTCCCTTGGGGTCAAACTGGGCCTTGAGGGAGCGTTGCACCTGCATAGTCTCCACCTGGGCATCCCAGGGGTTTAGGGCCAGTTTTACAGGGGGCGAGGCGCGTTCCACTATCATACGCGCTCCCAGGGCGTGGGCACGCTCCCGTAAAGCGCGCAGAACCGGCGCAACTTTCTGGGGTGCGTCCAGGCCAGGGCCAGCCGGCCAAAGGGCGCGCACTACGCCAATACTGGCGTGGAGGGCAAGGGCGGGGCCTGGAGGCAGGGCCGCTCCCACCTCCTCCACCAGGGCGAGGAGGTGCACACCTTGGCTGGGTAGGGCGGACAGGCGCACGCAAAGGGGGGGCTGGGGTTCCACCGAGCCCAGGTCTGCCACCGCTCGCCAGAGGGCACGCCCACCTTCACCCGCCAGGATCTCTACCCCCCGAAGGGAAACGCCGAAGCGCTGGCATATGGCTAGGGCGTCTCGTTCCTGCCTGGCCACAGCCGGGGGAGGGCCCCCGAAGCGCAGGAGAAGCCAGAAGGCCTTGCGTTCCTCAGGCGCCAGGGGCAAAGCCGACGCCGGCACCAGTTGCCAGGCTGGGTCGGTGAGCACCTCTACAGCCATAGGCGCTAGGCCCGCTCGCACAACTGCCAGGCCCGCCCCTATTGCTCCCTCAGCAGAGGGGAAGGCGGCCACCACAGTGCGTTCCTCCCGTGGCAGAGGCGCAACCTTGAAGGTGGCTTCAACAATCACGGCCAGAGTGCCCAGGGAGCCTGTGTAAAGGCGATGCATCTCGTAGCCGGTAACATTCTTCACCACCTGGCCCCCGCTCCTGGTTAGGGTGCCGTCGGCGTGCACCACGCCCATGCCGATCACCATATCGCGGGGGAAGCCGTAGCCAGCGCACAGGGGTCCGTAGGTGGAGGAGGCCAGGATACCCCCGATGGTGGCGCGCTGTGGCAGGGGGGCATCCAGGGGTAGGAACTGGCCATGCTGTCGGAGTGCCCCCTGGAGGCGCTCAAGGGTTGTCCCTGCCCCCACGCGTGCCGTCATATCGGCAGGGGAGTGCTCCAGGGGCTGGTCTATCCCCGTCAAGTCAAGGGCCAGGTGATAGGCGCGCGGGGGCGCTCCCAGAGCCATGCGTGTTCCCCCTCCCCAGGGCACCACCGCCGCCTCCTCGCGGTGGGCCTCCGCTAGCACCTGACGCACCTCCCCCACACTGCGGGGGCGCACCACCAGGGACGGCGTAACGCCCTCAACGGCATAGTCACCTAGGCGCTCCGTTGGGAGAATGATGGTAGGGTCCAACGCTGCGCCCAATGGGGAAATCGGTGAAGTCAACGGGCCTCCTAGCGGAGCACCATATATATGGTAATTATAGCGACGCTTATCAGGTTCATCCACCAGCCGGCCTTGGCCATGTCCGTAAGGGTAAAGCGCCCAGTCCCGAAGACGATGGCGTTGGGAGGGGTGCCTACGGGGAGCATAAAGGCCAGGGAGGCTGCAAAAGTAACAGCCAGCATCAGGGGGAAGGGGTCCACGCCTAGGGAGAGGGCCAGGCTCCCAGCAACAGGGAGTGTGATGCTAGCAATTGCGGTGTTGGACGCTAACTCGGTGGCGAAGACAATGACGGCTACCACTACAGCAATGACGAGCGCTGGGGGGAGCCCTTGAAGCGCTGTCAGTTTACCAGCCAGCCAAGTGTCTAGCCCGGAGGCGGTGAAGGCGTGTGCCAGAGCGAGCCCACCCCCTAGCAGGAGCACCACATCCCAGGGCAGATCCTTTATTTCCCCTGTGCCCAGCAAGCGGCTCCCACCCCTCGCCGGCAAGAGGAATAGGGCAACTGCGCCCCCTATGGCGATGCTGGCGTCGGTTAGCAAGGGCCAGCCCTTGCCCCAGAACGGGCGCGTTACCCACAGGAGCGCCACACTAAGGAAGACTGCCAACACTAACCCTTGCTCTCGGGTCCAGGGGCCGGTGTCTATAGGGGCTATCTTGAAGAGGTGGCCTCCTCTCCCAGCGTCGCGAGTATATCCGAAGCCCAGGTAGAGCCATGCTGCCATCCACATAAGTAGGGCCAGTGGCAGGCCGTAGTTCATCCATTCAAGGAAGGAGACCTCTCGGCCTGTAAGGGAGCGGTAGGCTCCCGAGAAGATAAGGTTAGGTGCAGTGCCTACCAACGTGCCCACTCCCCCGATAGTGGCCGAATAGGCTACACCCAACAGCAAGGCGCTGGCGAAGCGTTCGCGCTCCTGACCTTCTACCATAGTGCCAATGATGCTGGTGGCAACTGGCAGGACAAGCATGGTTGTGGCGGTGTTGCTGATCCACCCGGAAAGGGAGGCAGTAACAAACATCACCCCTCCCAGCACAAGCCTGGGGCGTGTTCCCACCAGCCTTAACACACCCCATGCGAAGCGCCGGTGCAAGCCCCACCTCTCAATGGCAGTGGCGATGAGGAACCCCCCTATAAGGAGAAAGATGATGGGGTCTGCGTACCGGGAGGCTAGGGTCTCCATAGGGGCTACCCCCATTAGGGGGAGCATAAGGAGGGGCAACAGGGCCGTTGCCGCCAGTGGGAGGGCCTCTGCCAGCCACCAAGTCGCCATCCAAAGGGTGAGGGCGGCGACGGCCCGGGGTTTCCATTCCAGGCCCTCCGGGGCGAGGAGCAGGGTCAGTGCGAAGAGGGTTGGCCCCAAGACAAGCCCGAGGCTCTGCCTGCCAGCCCAGCGTGGGCGCATAGACTAGATAACAGCGTCGGCAGGGAGCCTGGTAGTGGGGCGGAAGCCACCCAGGAGGTTCCCCTGGGGGAACACCTTTCCTCGGTTCAGGAAGTTCTCTGCGCCGAAGGCGGGGTGCAGTTTGGCCATTGCCGCCATATCCTCCGCCTTGAAGTAAAGGGGCATGTATTCCTGCTTCTCTATGCCTACCCCGTGTTCCCCGGAGAGGGCGCCTCCCAGTTCCACACACATTTTCAGGATGGCTCCGCCCGCCTCTTTCGCACGGCGCAGTTGGTCGTGGTCGCGCTCGTCAAAGAGGATGCAGGGGTGCAGATTACCGTCCCCGGCGTGGAAGACATTGGCAATGGGGAGGCGGTAATACTCCGAGATGGCCCGGATGCGTTGGAGGGCCTCCACGATGCGGGTGCGGGGAACCACCCCGTCCAGAAGCAGGTAGTTGGGGGCAAGACGCCCCAACGCCCCCAAAGCACCCTTGCGCCCAGCCCACAGGCGCTCCCGTTCCTCCAAGCGCTCTGCCGAGCGCACCTCCACTGCTCCCATCTCTCGGCAGATGGCCTCCACCTCGGCACCCTGCACAGCCACCGCTTCACGTAGGCCGTCCACTTCTACCAGGAGCACGGCCCCGGCCTCCTTGGGGTAGCCGGCGTGGACGGCTGGCTCCACCGCCTCAATAGTGAGGCGGTCCAGCATCTCCAGCGCGGCCGGCACCATACCGCTGGCAATAATAGCCGAAACAGCAGCGCTGGCCTGGTCTATCTCACGGAATACTGCCAGCAGGGTCTTGACGGCTTCGGGAATGGGCAGCAAGCGCACCACAACCTTGGTTACCACGGCCAGCGTCCCTTCAGAGCCGATGACAATGCCCCGCAGGTCATAGCCAAACTCCTCTCGCCTCTTTCCGCCAAACCAGACCAAAGAGCCATCGGCCAGCACCACCTCCAGGCCCAGAACATGGTTTGTGGTAACGCCATAGGCCAGGCAGTGGGGGCCGCCGGCGTTCTCTGCCACATTCCCCCCTATGGTGCATGCCTTTTGGCTGGATGGGTCGGGGGCGTAGTAAAGGCCATAAGGGAGGGCCGCCTTACTGATGTCCAGATTGGCAACGCCCGGCTCCACCACCGCCAGCATATTGTCAGGGTCAATCTCCAGGATGCGGTTGAGGCGGGTCAGGGAGAGCACCACACCCTGATAGAGGGGCACTGCACCTCCCGAGAGGCCTGTGCCTGCGCCACGAGGCACCAGGGTCCAGCCCGCCTGGCGCACGGCGCGCACCACCTCTGCCGTCTCCTGGGCAGAGCCGGGTAATACCACCAGCCCGGGGAGCGAGCGGTCTACCGAGCCATCGTATTCGTAGACCAGCAGGCTCTCCGGCTCGTCCAGGACATAGCGATGCCCAACGATACGGCGCAGGGTATGCGCCAGTGCCGTGCGCTCTTGCATACGGCCTCCCTATGGGGGGCGACGGCGGCGGAGGGCATTCCGCAGGCGTGCCCACCAGGGGCGAAAGAGATTTGCCGCTGTCTCCTTCCCTTGGGGGGTAAGGCGCACTCGGTAAACGCCCAGGGGAGGGTAAGCAGCGTAATCTACCAGCCCCCGGCTCTTCATAGTGCGCAAGAGGGAGAGGATGTGCCCGCGCTTCTGGGTGGCGTAAACTGCCATTTCCATTTCGGCAGGGATGATAAGGTCGGCTTCAAAGGCCAGGTCCCTCTCGTCCAGCCCCTGCTCCTGCACATTGGGACGACTGGGGTCGTGCTGGGCCCTTAAGAGGGCGAAGAGGATATTCTGAATTTCCTCTTCTCGCTTGCGGGCCGCTCGGCGCTCTTCCTTGCTCACTTTGCCCATCTCACTGCAGAATACCACGCTGTGCGAAAGTGGGTAAAGGGGCACCTCACCGGCTAACAGGGGCCTGAAGGGCAATGGGGAGGGCGTGTTCGTCCTCCAGGAACCCCTGGAAGGCCTCGGGGTGGAGAATCTGGGCCAGCATCTCCAAGCCCTTTACCAGGCGGGGGCCAGGGCGGCTGTAGTAGGCGTGGGCATTGCACGCCCAGACGCGCCCCTGTAGCACAGCCGGGAGGTGGTTCCACCCTGGTAGGCGGGCGAGCAGGCTCACCTGACGGGCCGCCTGCTGGGCAGTGAACCCGCAGGGCATCAGCACCAGCACATCCGGCCGTGCCTCTACTACTTGTTGCCATGAGACAGTGAAGGATGGCAGACCAGCCCGCCCTAAGGCGTCATCTCCCCCAGCCAGTGCGACCATCTGGGGCACCCAGTGGCCGGCCACGATGAGGGGGTCTAGCCACTCCAGGCAGACGACACGCGGACGATAGGGGACTCGCTGCCCTTTCTCTCCTATATCGCCAATACGTTGGCGGAGGCTGTTGACCAGTGCCGTTGCCCGTGGCAAGGTGCTGGTGGCCTCTCCCACCCGCAGGATGTCCTCTAGCATCCCTTCCAAGGAGTGGGGGTCCAGGGAGAGTAGGCGGGGGGGCGGGCACAGGCTCTGGATCTCTTGATGCACAATGCGCTGGGGGACAGCGCAGACTTCACATAATCCTTGGGTGAGGACGAGGTCGGGGCGAAGTTCCTCCAGTAACTGATGCTCCAGGCGATAAATGGGGAGGCCATGCCCCACCAGCGACCTGACGGTAGCATCTATCTCCCTCGGTGTCATAGTAGAAGGGTCAAAGACACACCGCACAAGGACGGGCTTGGCCCTAGCCTCTGGGGGGTAGTCGCACTCGTGGCTTACGGCGAGCACCTGTTCGCCCAGGCCCAAGGCAAAGGCGATTTCCGTAGCGCTGGGCAAAAGGGAAACGATGCGCATACAACCTCCCCTGGCTATACCGTAGCAGGTGGAGGGCTGGAATGCAACGCCCAATCCCTTGCCTTCGGTTGCTCCCTGCGCCAAAATGGAGGGGTGTCAAACGGGAGGTAATGGCCTATGGCTTCTCCCCATATTCTGGTGGTGGGCGGCATCAATATGGACTTGGTCGTTATAACGCCACGCTTCCCCGCATCTGGGGAGACGGTGGTAGGGGAGCGCTTCTTTATTACCCCAGGTGGGAAAGGGGCGAACCAGGCAGTGGCCTGCGCCCGCCTGGGCGCCCGCTGTAGCCTGGTGGGGCGGGTTGGCAACGACACCTTCGGGCAAGACCTACTGGCCAGTTTGACGGCGCGAGGTGTAGACATTCAGGGGGTGGGCCAGGACGACCTGGCGTCCTCAGGGGTGGCTTTCATTGAGGTGGATGCTACAGGGCAGAACCGTATCGTGCAGGTGGTGGGGGCCAACGGGCGGTGTGGGCTGGAGGAGGTGAAAAAAGCCCAGCGCCTATTACACCACGCCGATGCCCTCCTCTTTTCCCTGGAGGTTTCCCCCGTGCTTCTTCTTGAGGTGGGACGAATGGCACGGGAACAGGGTGCCCTGGTGGTCTTCAACCCAGCCCCTGCCAAGCCTTTCCCCAGCGCCCTCTACCCTCTGTCCCACTACATTGTCCCCAACGAGACAGAGGTATCGGCCCTGGTGGGCTATCCCGTGGGCGACCAGGACAGCCTGCGCCGCGCAGCGGAGGAGTTGTTGGGGAGGGGATGCCAGGGGGTAGTTATTACCCTGGGGGAGCGGGGGGCTTTCTTCAAAAGCGCCGAGGGCGAAGGGTATGTGCCAGCCTTTCCTGTGAAAGCGGTGGATACTGTGGGGGCAGGGGATGCTTTCTGCGGCGCACTCACACTCGCCCTGGCAGAAGGGAAGCACCTTAAAGAGGCGGTGCGCTTTGCTAACGCTGCCGGGGCTGTGGCCGTTACCAAGCCTGGCGCTCAGGAGGCCATGCCCTCTCGTGAAGAGGTGGAAGAGGTGTTGCGACGCTATGCCAGGGAGGCGCTATAAAAGCCCATTCGGTGAGCCTTACCGCCGTTGGGGTGCCTATTCAGCCCCTCTTGACAAATGGCGGAGTGGGTTTCTCACATCCCCTTTGCGCTGGTGCACACCGAGGGTTTAGGGGGCTGGGTTACCCGTAAGTATATCCGAGGCTGCTTTTTATGCCCTGCACGCCTTGAGGATGGCCCCCTGGCTGTTATCTGCCTTTGAAGGCTGGCTTGCGCTTCTCCAGGAAGGCCCGCACCCCCTCCTTGTGGTCCTCCGTCTCCCGCGCCAGGTCTTGGGCCACCCCTGCCCATTCCAGGTGGGTGCGGAAGTCGCTGGTGAGGCCTTGGTGCACGAGGTATTTGATCAGCCCCATTGCGAAGGTGGCGCCTCGGGCCAGACGCTCGGCCAGGGCCATGGCCTCGTCCAGGAGGTGCTCGTGGGGCACTACTTTGCTTACCAGCCCCCAGCGCAGGGCGTCTTCTGCCTTCACAGCATCGCCTGTGTATTGCATGAGCAGGGTGTTGCTCAGCCCAATAAGACGGGGCAGTTGCCAGCAGGAGCCGTCGGCAGGGACGAGGCCGACACGGATGAACGCCTCAGCAAACTCGGCCCGCTCCGAGGCGATGCGGATGTCGCAGGAGAGGGCCAGACCAGCACCTACACCGTAGGCGAACCCGTTGACGGCGGCAATGGAGGGCTTGGGCAGGTCCCAGATACGCAGCGGGAGGAAGCGGGCGCCCTCACCCGGGGCCTCACGGCGGCGAGCCCTGGGGGCGTAGCGCCGATCCATCTGTTCCCAGGGTGTAGGGTATGTTGGGGTGGGGGCCTCCTGTTGGCGCTGTGCAATGGCCTGCTGGAAGCCCCGCACATTCGCCCCTGAGCAGAAGGCGGGGTCTTCCCCCGTGAGCACCAGCACCCGCAGGTCTGGGCTGGTTTCAAAAGTATCCAGCGCCTGGGCGAGTTGCTGGGTCATCTCGGGGCCCATGGCGTTGCGTGTGCGGGGGTCGGAAAGGGTTACCAGGAAAATGCCGTTGCGCACCTCAGTCCGAACGAACTGTCCATTTGGCATAGAGCCACCTCCTTCCGCTGGGATAATAGCCCTTGCGTGGTTTGGGTGCAACGGGTTGCCCTCCTATTTGAGGAAGCCTTATGCTTCATCCAGTGGGGGAGAGAGTGCCCTCTGCCACTGGTAAGGAGGTAAAGATGCGTGTGGGATTCATTGGCCTGGGAAACATGGGACGCCCCATGTCCACCAACCTGGTAAAGGCTGGCCACGACTTGGTGGTCTACGACATCCGGGAGGAGGCGGGCCAGCCGTTGGTTGCTTTAGGGGCGCGCTGGGCGCAAGGCCCCAAAGCCGTGGCTCAGGCTGCCCAGGTGGTGTTCACCTCCCTCCCTGGCCCCAAGGAGGTGGAGGCGGTGGCCTTGGGGCCAGGGGGCATCCTGGAGGGGCTACAGCCCGGGGGCGTGTATATAGACCTCTCCACTAACTCCCCCTCGTGCGCTCGGCGTGTGGCATCTGCCTTTCGTGCGCGGGGCCTGGCCATGCTAGACGCCCCTGTTAGCGGGGGTGTTACTGGAGCCGAGACCCGCGACCTGGCGGTGCTGGTGGGGGGAGATGAGGAGGTTTTCCAGAAGGTGAAGCCCCTGCTAGACGCCATCGGCACGAAGGTGTTCTACTGCGGCCCCAGCGGAGCAGGGTGCATCTGCAAGATAGTGAACAACCTCATCTCCCTTTCCCTAAATGTTCTTATGGGCGAGGCGTTTACCATCGGGGTGAAGGCCGGGGTGCCCACCCGTGTCCTCTACGAGGCGGTTACGCGAAGTTCAGGGGACAACAATCGCCTGCGCCGCGGCCTCCGCAACCAACTCTTCAAAGGGAACTTCCAACCCGGCTTCGCGGTTGACTTGGCGCTCAAGGATGTGCGTCTAGGGCTGGAACTGGCTCGTGAACTGGACATTCCGGTGGAACTGTTGGCCCTTGTGGAGCAGAAATACCTGGAGGCCCACAACCGGGGATGGGGCCAGCGTAACTCGGATGCTGTGGTGCTACTGCAGGAGGAGCGAGCAAAGGTGGAACTGCGGGCACCCGACCTTTAGCGGGATTCCCCGGCGGGGGTGTCCATTACCTTTTTAATAGCCGCCTCCAAACGCTTTAGGCTCCGCTCTTTCCCCAGCACCTCCAGGGTCTGGAAGAGGGGAGGGGCCGCCGTGCGCCCTGTAGTGGCCACGCGGATGGCCCCAAAAACCTGCCCCGTTTTCTGCCCCAGGGCGTCGCACAGGGGTCGTAGGAGACCCTCTAGAGACGGCGCATCCCAGGTTGTAATGGTGCACAGGGCATCCAGGACAGCCTTCAAGGTGCGGCGCGTGGCGGGCCTATCCATCCCCTTTTGCACCAGCAAGGCCGGATCGTAGTCCAAGTCGTCCAGGAAGAAGAAGTCGGTGAGGCTCGCTGCCTCGGCCAGGGTAAAAAGGCGTTCCTGCACCAGGGGGACGATACGCAGGAGATACCCCCTATCCAGGGGGCGTGGGACGCTGTCGGGAAGCCCCCCTTCCGCCTGGGGGCGCTCCAAGAAGGGCAGGAGTCGGTGAGCCAACTCTTGGGGGGCTAGACGACGGATGTATACACCGTTCATCCAGGTCAGTTTCTCCAGGTTGAAGATGGCCCCAGCCTTTGTAACTCGCTCCAAGGAGAAGTGGCGGACCAGGTCTTCACGGCTGATGATCTCGGTGGTCTCGTCCAGCGACCAGCCCAAAAGGGCCAGGAAGTTGACCATAGCCTCTGGCAAGTAGCCCAGGCGCTTGTATTCCCTTATGGAGGTGGCTCCGTGGCGCTTGGAGAGTTTGGAGCGGTCTGGCCCAAGGATCATGGGGAGGTGGGCGAAGAGGGGGGGCTCCCAGCCCAGGGCGCGGTAGAGGAGGAGATGGCGTGGGGTGCTGGGGAGCCACTCCTCGGCGCGCAGCACATGGGTGATGCCCATAGTGTGGTCGTCAACCACCACCGCCAGGTGGTAGGTGGGGAAGCCATCGCCCTTCAGGCAGACAAAGTCGTCCAGCAGGGCCGTCCTCCACCGCACCTCCCCGCGGATAAGGTCGTGGACAATCACCTCCTCTCCCGGCTCCCGGGGGACACGGAAGCGGACAACGCTCTTGCGCCCCTGGGCGCGCAGGGCCTCTTTCTCCTGTGGGGCTAGGGTGCGGCACTTGCCCCAGTAGCCTGGGGGCTGGCGCAGGCGCTGTTGTTCTTGGCGCATGGCCTCCAGTTCGTGAGGGGTGCAGAAGCACTCGTAGGCCCACCCGCGTTCCATAAGGGCCTGGGCCGCCTGGTGGTAGAGTGGGAGCCGCTGGGACTGGAAGTAGGGGCTGTAGGGGCCAAAACTGCTTTGGCCGTCGGGAGTGGGGCCCTCATCCCAGTCCAGGCCCAGCCACTGGAGGCCCTCCAGGATGGCCTCCAAGGCACCGGGGACGAGTCGTTCCCGGTCGGTGTCCTCTATACGCACGATGAAAGCTCCCCCGTGGTGGCGGGCGAACAGCCAGTTGAAGAGGGCGGTGCGGATGTTGCCCACATGGGGTTCACCAGTGGGACTAGGAGCATAGCGGACACGCACCCACACAGGTAATGGCTCCTGCAAAGTTTTCCCTTATCCGTTTACCTTCGGGTGTTCCCCCGTATTGCATCCCCCTAATGGGGCCATAGGGTGGAGTGAGGCACTACCAATAAGCCGTTTCGGGGCACCCTCTAGGCGAGTTTGCGCTCGGCGTCTACCAACTGAAGGCGCCAGCCGTCGGGGTCGCGGAAGTTCACGATGGTGCGCCCTGTGGCCTCAACAAAGGTGGGTGGGGCCTCAAAAGATACGCCCTTTTCCTTCAGTTCCTCGTAGGCTTGGCGGGCATTCTGCACCTTGAAGGCGATGTGGTTCACGCCGATGTTCTCCTCGCCCTGCACCTTGTGGATTTCAAAGACGGGCTGGTTGGGGCCTGGGAGTTGCAACTCTGCCGACCCTCCGTGGTGAGGCGTTCGGCGCAAGAGGCGAAACCCCAGTTTCTGGAAAAACTCCACGAACTCGTCCACATCGCGGACAATCAACTCTATGTGGTCAACTGAGAGTGCAGGCACGGCTTCCTCCTACAAGGGTGAAGGGACACGACCCTTCTCCATAGTTTACGGGCGGTAGATGATGACGCGTCGGTTCGGCTCGCGCCCGGTGCTGGCCGAGGCCAGGTTATAGCGCTCGGCCAGTTGGTGCTGGAGACGGCGCACGAAGGCAGGTTGGGCATCCAGTTCCACAGAGGCTTCTCCGGCTAGCACCCGTTCGATGGCCTCTTCGGCCTCCCGCAGGCCCTGGGCTACACGATCGTTTCCCTCGGGAAGGCGGGGCCCCAGGATGGTGCGCACAAACTGGGCAATCTGGGCGGGTGTGTTCTTACGCAAGACATAGACCGGTTTGTTGAGTTCATCGGCCAGGCGCAGGGGCTCAGCCTTGCGCCTGTAGTGGGCTTTTGTGGTGAGCACCACATCGGCATCCTGCACCCGCTCGGCGATCTCCACAGGGGAGCCGAGGCTGTGGGCCACTTGCAAGAGC
>JBKBKV010000052.1:0-12517 GCA_046294495.1 Dehalococcoidia bacterium
ACTGCCTCAAGTATTGGCATACCTTGTCTACCCGCTCTACATCCACATCGTAGACGATGACCACATACACCCTTTACCTCCCTCTTATCCCCACCATGCCGAAGCCCTGTGCATTGCGCTCCCCAAAGCCCGCTTCGTAACCCACACGCACTAACAGCCCATCCCCCAAGGCCTGGAAGCGCCCCTCAAACCCACGCACTTTTATCACCCGCACCGAGACGAGGCGGGAACGCACCCCCACAAGGGGCTTCAACTGCACCCCCGCACCCCCCAGGGGCTCCATCCCCAGGGCACGAGCCTTGTTGAGCAGGTTCTGGGTAAGCACCTGCTGAAACGCGCCCTCCCACGGGGAGAGAAAGACCTTTACCAAACCCTACTCGGCAGAGTGATCAAAGATAAGGACCTCTCCCGTTACTGGGGAACTATACCAAAGGCTGGCGGCCTTGCCGTGCAAAGCGTGGGCGACAGCCAAGTAGAGCCACACCGGCGCCTGGCCTGTCAGCACCACTTTGTTCCCCTCCCCCGCCTGCTCCAGGATCCCTTGCAAATAATGAGGGAGCAAGTCTAGTTTTGCCACATCTCCGTAGATGGACTTCAGATCTATGGTTACCCTTCCCCACATCAGGGCACCCTCTGGGGCATCTTGGAGCAGTTGCATCAATAAGTCGAGGATGCCTTGTGCACGCTTTTTTATGCTGTCGGGTTTGGCGGGGGGCGTGCTCATGCCGCAGTGGGCCACACTGTTACGCAGTTGGGTCAGTTGATCCCATATCTCTATTTCCCTGCTGGCAGGTGCCTTTTGGTCCAGAAGGGTTTGGAGGGTCTGGCCCAACTGTCGTTCCACATCTTCCCGCTCTTTTACGCTCAACCAGTTGCCATGTCCACGCTTCAACATGGCCCAACTCACCACCCATTCCCTGGCCAGGGTTAGGGCCTGGACGACCAGGCCTTTATCCAGGTAATATCGCACGAGGGCCAGCTGCTTCTGCAGGTTCTCCTTGTCTAGACACAATACGGCTAATGGTGGCCTTCTTCGTTGCCCGCAGATAGGCAGCAACGGTAAACGCCATCAGGGGGATGGAGCGAAAGGAATGGGTTATATTCAGGATAACCTCGTCCCCTTCATTCACGGCCGACACAATCTTGTCAAAGATCTCCCAGAGTTCTGCCTCCGACCTTCCTTCAGGAATCTCCAGCGGTTGCAGGTGTCCCGCTAACTTATCAGGTTGAAAAGGGGCACGGTCTCAAAGTCATACTTAATCCTCGCTTTCGCGGAGCCCAGGTCCCTATCTATCCCTACCCCATCCCACACTTCGGTTAGGCGCACCATGTTGCCCTCGTTGGCTAACAGGGCATCCTGGAATGCCACGCGAGACGCTATCCAGAGTGATCCGAAGAGGCGACAAGCAGTGCACGTCTGCCCCCAAAGCTCCTGGGTGAGCCTCTGGTCATTGATATGGCCGTTTTCAGTGGCACGCCTAGTTATGCAGGCCTTGCATCTGGAGCAGTTGGAACAACAGTTACCGCCACATCACTTACATCCCTTACATGCACTACCACAGGTGGCAACAACACAGCACCCCTGCTCATCCAGTGGATCGCACGCCCAGAGTCTTTGGGCTTGGTATGTTTTTCCCAGAGCATCCAGGGTGCGCAGCAAGCGCTCCCCATAGGAGCGCACAACCCCCTTAAGCCGTGGGATGCCCAAGTCATTCTCCCAGCCAACCGAGAGGTGGCGGAAACAAAGCGTTTGTGTGGATACCCGAACCCCCTACACCCGGGCGCTTGGGGCGCTGTATCCCTTGCAGGCCACGCCCCAGGCCGTTGACGCCCCTTCGCCCTTTTTGGTATCGTCAACATGGCAGATAAAGCGGTGAGGGGGCCATCCCCTTTTGTTCGCACCAGCGCCGCGCATCGCGGCCGGCCAGAACGGGCCAGGCCCCCGCCCTTCAGAACGGAAGGACCTCTGTGGAGTTCATCGGGCTCCTCTGGAGCGAGGGCATTCTAAGGCCTATGGTCAACAGCCTAGTGGCCCTCTACGCCCTCTTAGGGCACAACCTGGGCTTGGCCATCATCTTCTTCACCATCCTCATCCGTGTCGTTACCTTCCCTCTTACCCTCAAGCAGTTGAAGCAGAGCAGGGCCATGGCCGACCTCCAGCCTAAGATGGCCGAAATCCAGAAGCGCTACGCCAAAGACCCCCGCAAGCGCTCCGAGGAAACTATGCGCCTCTACCGCCAGGCGGGGGTCAACCCTGTGGGGTGTTTAGGCCCCATGCTTATCCAGTTCCCCATCTGGATCGGTCTCTACCAGGCGCTGGTGGAGGCGGTGCCCTCTACCCCCGATTCCCTCCTGGCCCTCTCCAAACGCCTCTACTCCTGGCTACCACTTGCCCACCAGCAAGTCCCCCTGGCCAACCATTTCCTGTGGCTCGACCTGGGACGCCCCGACCCTACGCCCCTGCTTCCCCTGCTGGTAGGCCTCTCCATGTGGGTGCAGCAGAAGATGACCACCTACCCTACCCAGGACCCCCGTCAGCAGCAGACCAACCAGATGCTCTTGTGGATGATGCCCCTGATGTTTACCTTCTTCACCTTTCAGTTCCCCAGCGGCCTGGCCCTCTATTGGGTGATTTCCAACCTGGTAGGCATAGCCATGCAATACTTCGTAACGGGCTGGGGTGGCCTAGAGGAGTTGTGGAGACGCCGTCCAAAGGAAGCACCCGCTGTGCAGGAAGTCCAAGCGCCCACGCCCGGCAAGGGCAAGGAGCCTGAGCGCCGTCCCACCAAGAAGGCCCCCCACTCGTAAGGAGACACTCGTATGCAGGAGCAACAGCAGGTAGAAGTATCGGCGCGAAGCGTGGAAGAGGCGATAGAAGTGGCCCTCCGTCAGTTGGAGGCCAAACGGGATGAAGTGGAAGTGGAGGTCCTCTCCCGGGGCAAGCCTGGCTTCCTGGGTTTTGGGGCCGAGATGGCGCGGGTAAGGGTGCGCCGTCTCCCCAAAACCTCCCTCCTCCCTAACGCGCTGATGGCTAAAGAGGTTGTGGATACCCTCCTGAAGCATATGGGTGTTGCTGCCACGGCAACCCTGGGCCCCCCCAGCCCCGACAATCCCGAGGCAACAGTCATAGAAATTTCAGGCGACGATGCTGGGCTCCTGATCGGACGCAAGGGGGAAAGCCTCCGCGCCCTCCAGTTTCTGGTAAACCTCATCATAGCCCAGCGCGCTGGTGAGCAGGGCACCCCCGTGCTCCTGGATGTGGAGCACTACAAAGAGAGGCGCACAAAAGCCATCCAAAACTTGGCCCTCCGAGTAGCGGAACGAGTGGCCCAGACGGGCCACCCTATCTCCCTGGAACCAATGCCCCCAGGGGAGCGCCGCATTATCCACCTGACCCTGGCTAACCACCCAGCCGTGAAAACCGAGAGCGTAGGGGAAGGGGATGAGCGCAAGGTGGTTATACTGCCTAAGGAGAAAGCCCAACGCCGCCCCCGCCAAGGACGCCCCCCGGTTGCCCCACACCCCAGAAAAACCCCAGAGCCGGAAAGTGCCACCCAGCCCCCTCCTGGTGTGAAGGCTGGGCCTCCCCAAAGCCCCGAGACCCCACCCGTTACCAACCCTTGAGGCCGTGGATGCCCCTCGCTTTCTGGCTGTAGGACATGTCGTTCTGGACCGCACCCCTAGGGGGGTGCGATGGGGTGGGGCGGCCACCTATGCGGCCCTGGCCGCCGCCCGGTGGGGCGTGCCCACCGCCCTCCTCACCGCCGGGAACCGCTCCCCCGCCCTGGAGGGCGTGGCAGTCCACTGTAAGCCCAGCCCCCTCTGCACCACCTTTGAGAACCGCTACAGCAATGGCACCCGCCTCCAACGCCTTCTGGGACGGGCAGCACCCCTGGAACCAGAGGACCTGCCCACCCCCTGGAAAGAGGCGGGGATTGTCCTGTTGGCCCCCGTTGCACAAGAGGTCTCTCCCTCCTTCTCGGGATGCTTTGACCGCGCCATCCTTGGGGCTGCCCCTCAGGGCTGGCTCCGCCGCTGGACACCAAATGGCTTGGTGCATCCCTCCCCCCTCCCAGATACCTTCCCCCTCACACGCTTGCACGCCCTCATCGCCTCCCAGGAGGATGTGGACACCCCTACCCAGTTCGCCCGCTGGGCCGAGCAGGTGCCCTTGGTGGTGATGACTCGGGGGCGTGAAGGGGCTGTCCTCTGGGAGCGGGGGAACGCCCACCTTGTGCCCACAGCCCCCGTTGAAGAGGTAGACCCCACAGGAGCCGGGGATGTCTTCGCCGCCATCTTCCTGCTGCGCCTGTGGGAGACAGGCTCGGCGTGGGAAGCGGCCCTCTGGGCCTCGGCGGCGGGTGCCCTGTGCGTGCAGAAGCGCGGCCTGGCAGGCGTCCCTACCCGTGGACAGGTAGCACGCCTGCTATCATCACAGGCGTGGCAGGGGTTGAGGAAACAATGAAGAGGGGCCTGAGAACGACCCCCAGGCCCCTTCAACTCCACTCACACGAAGGCTAAACGGTTGTGCCCTCAACTGTCTTCCCGATGCGCACCTTGATGGCCTTGCGCTGTGCCTCGGGAAGGCGGGGAATGGTGATGGTCAGGACGCCGTTCTCGTAGTGGGCGTCAGCCTTTTCTGTGTCAAGGCCAGCGGGGAGGGTAACGCTTCGGCAGAAGGAGCCATACGCCCGCTCCCGGAGCAGATAGTCCTCCTCCTTTACCTCCCGCTCCTCTTTCACCTCCCCCTCAATGGTGAGGACATTCTCCTGAAAACTTACCTCCACCTTCTCGGGAGGAACGCCCGGTAGGTTGGCCTTGACCACCACCTTGTCCTTCTCCTGGATCACATCCAGGGTGGGTGCCCACGGCTCGTGAATGTGCCAGAAAAACCGGGACGGACGGAAGAACTCGTCCATCATCCGCTCCATCCGACGGGTGGCGGCCTCTAGTTCGCGGAAGGGTTCCCAACGACGGATAACCACGCTCCACCTCCTGTGCAGTAGATGTGCCAGGCTTCCGCCTGACCCACAAAATACAATAGCATAGGGGGTTGTCCATGTCAAGAGTTATCCCAATATGCGTCTAAATAATATTGACACAATTTGTATCATCTTGCTAACCTGGGTAAGAGGAGGGTGCGATGCCCAGGGACTACTACGAAGTGCTGGGTGTGGGACGCAGTGCCACTGACAAAGAGATCCGCGCCGCCTACCGTAAGTTGGCCATGCGCTACCACCCTGACCGCAACCCCGGCAACAAAGAGGCCGAGGCGCGCTTCAAGGAGATCAACGAGGCCTACGAAGTCCTCTCGGACCCGGAGAAGCGCCGCCTCTACGACCAGTATGGCCACCAGTGGCGCGTTGCCCAGCAGTATGGCGCCGCCACAGCAGAGGCCACCCAGCAAGGCCCTTTCACCTGGACTTGGCGCACCCAGACCACTACCCCTGAAGACCTGTTTGCTGACCTGCTGGGGGAAGACCTGCTAGAGCGCTTCTTCGGGACACGCACCCGCCCATCCCGCCGTGTCGCCGAGCAGGAGGTTGGCATCTCCCTGGAAGAGGCCTTCAACGGCACCCGCCGGGTATTAGAAATCCCCACCGAACACCCCTGCCCCTCCTGTCGGGGAACAGGGCATAGCGGACGCGGCGTCTGCCCCTCTTGCAGAGGGCGAGGCACCCTCACGGGCCCCATGCGGGTAGAGGTTACCATTCCCCCCGGCGTGGACACCGGCTCCCGAGTGCGGGTAGCCCCTGGCGGCCAGGAGTTGTTCCTACGCATTGTGGTGCGCCCCCATCCCCACTTTCAGCGCCAAGGGGCAGACCTGCGCACCGAGGTGGAAGTGCCCCTCTACACCGCCATCCTGGGCGGGGAGGTGGTGGTGCCCACCCTCCAGGGGCGTATAGCCCTTACCATCCCCCCACAGACGCAAAACGGCGCCGTATTCCGTCTCGCAGGGCAGGGCATGCCTCACCTGGCCAACCCCTCCCGTCGAGGGGACCTGCATGTGGTGGTGAAGGTTCGCCTCCCCACAGACCTCACCGAAGAGGAGCGCCGCCTCTTCCAGCGCCTGCGGGACATGCGCCCCTCCTAAAAGGGGGGATGATATTATAGGGGAAGATCACCCGTCAGGGAAAGGCATCCTTGGAAGCCCAAACTACATACCAACTCCTGCGCCATCTGGCGTCCCCCATCGTGGTGGTAACCAGCTCCTGGAGCGGCGTCCCCAACGCCATGGTGTCCAACTCGGCCCTGCGCGCCTCTCTTACTCCCGCCCATCCACGCATCCTGGTGCTCATATCCAAACGCAACTTCACCCACGACCTTATCCTCCACAGCCGAGCCTTTGCGCTACACCTTTTGCGCAAGGACCAGATGGAGACGGTGTGGCGCTTCGGCTTCTTCTCCCGTCGGGAGCGGGAGAAAATGCTTCCTCACGAATGGGAGGTGCACCGCACCGGTAGCCCTATCCTGAAAGACGCCCTGGCCTTTTTTGACTGTCAGGTGGAGATGGCGGTGGACACCGGCCCCGGCACCCTCTTCCTGGGGCGAGTGGTGGAGTGTGCTCCCCTCTCAGAAGGCCCCCTGCTCACATCCGACTACTTCCGCAAGAACATGCCTCCCGAGTGGCGCCCCCTCTACGAAGCCCAACTGCGCGAGGCCCAGCGCTTCGCCGAAGACTACTTGCGCCGCCAAGGGGCGCCGCCCCATCCTTGAAGGGACACCGTCCCTGTGTTACCCTGGCCTCAGAAGGTATGCAGGCCTGCACCGTGTCTATCACCCTTTTCCCCGCCTTTCGGCGTCGGCTCGCCAAGGGATGGCTGGCCCAAGTGGTGTTAGCCGCCCTCGCCGTCGTCCCCAAGGAGGGAAAGGGGGCAGTGGACCTGGTTATCGCTGACGACGATACGGTGCGCCGCCTGAACCAAACCTACCGGGGCCTGGACGAGGTTACCGATGTCCTCTCCTTCTCTTTCACCCTCGCCGGCCCCTATGAAGGGGAAGGGGAGCCTCCTCCCCACGACACCACCCCTTGGCCCCTGCCTCCAGGGACAAGCCATTTGGGAGAGGTGATAGTATCCTATCCCCAGGCTGTGCGCCAGGCCCGGCAGGCCAGGCACCCTGTAAAAGAAGAGGTCGCCCATCTCATTGTGCATGGGGTCCTCCACCTGCTGGGGTATGACCACCAGACCCCTGAAGAGGCGCGCTTGATGGAGGGGCTGGAACACCGGGCCTTATCGTCCCTAGCCCTCTTGGCAAAGGCTTAGTTATGTCCACGGAAGCCCTCGTCCTGTATCGTAAATACCGCCCCCGCCGCTTTAGCGAAGTGGCAGGCCAAGAATGGACGGTGCAGGCCCTTCGCCAGGCGGTGGCTCAGGGGAAGACTGTCCACGCCTATCTGTTCGCAGGCCCTCGGGGCACAGGCAAGACAACCGTGGCGCGCATCCTGGCCAAAGCGGTGAACTGCCAAAACCCCCAGGATGGGGAGCCGTGCAGCGCCTGCGCCCCCTGCCGGGCCATAGACCAGGGCGACCCTTTCCTGCTGGTGGAACTGGACGCCGCCAGCCACCGGGGCATTGAGGATGTGCGGGCCATCAGAGAGGCAGTGCTCACCATGGGCCAGGGCACTGGGCGCTACCGCGTGTATATCCTGGACGAGGCCCATATGCTTACCAATGAGGCCTTCAACGCCCTCCTGAAGACCCTGGAGGAGCCTCCACCCCATGTGAAGTTCATATTGTGCACCACCGAGGCCTATCGCCTCCCCCCTACCGTTATCTCTCGCTGCCAGCGCTATGACTTCCACCGCCTTACTGTATCGGCCATAGCCCAGCGCCTCGCCTTTATCGTCCAGCAGGAGGGCTGGCAGGTAGCAGAGGAGGCCATGCACCTTATCGCCTCGGCTGCGCGGGGGAGCCTGCGGGATGCCTGCAACCTGCTGGAGCAGACGGTAACCACCTACGGCCCGGAGGTAGGCCCCCAGCAAGTGCAAGAACTGCTGGGGGTGCGCGAGAACCCCTTCGCCCTCACCCTCCTCCAGGCTATGCGCAAAGGAGATGTGGCTACGGCCCTGTCTGCCCTTGCCCAGGGAGTAACGGCCAGCGAAGGGGACCCCCGGGCCTTCCACCGAGCCGTTATGGCCCTGCTCCGCACCGCCATGCTCCTAAAAGCCGGCGCCCCTGCTCAGGATGTGCCACCGGAAACAGCCGATGCCCTCCGCCCACTGGTGGCCGCCTGGGCTTGGGAGCGCCTACTGGGCGTGGTGCGCGCCTTGGGGGGCGTTACCTTTCGGGACGATGCCTTCTCCAGCCTACCTCTAGAACTGGCCGTGATTGAGGCCCTGGCCGAGCCGTCCCAAGCACCTGCATCCAGCCCCCCACCCCAACTATCCCCCACAGGGGTACCCACCCCAACCGTGCCAGGGGAGACCCCCCGCACACTGCGCCCCAACCCTACACCCCTACCCACACCACCCCCCGAACGCACCGACCCTCGCTGGCGAGAACTGTGTCGCACCTTGGAGCGCGTCCGCAATAAGCGCTTCCCTCTAGGCCCCCTACTGCGGGGCTATGAACGGTATACCCTTGAAGGGGACATCCTGGTCATCTTCTTCCGCCACAAGACCCACTGGGAGCGCCTGCAGGACGAACTGGAGCACCCAGCCAGTCGCGCCGCCCTGGAGGAGGCAGTGGCCAAGGTCTTTGGACAACCCTATAAGATACGCCTGGAACTAGCCGAAGTGGATAGAACCCAACCAAACAGGCCCCAGGGCCACCTGGTGCGCACAGCCTTGCAACTGGGCGGGCGCATCGTGGGAGAACAGCCAGTGCCACCGGAAGCACCACAGCAGGAGGACACGCCTTGAACCGCAACATGCTTAGGCAAATCCAGCAGATGCAGGCCCGCCTGGCCAAGGTCCAGCAGGAACTGGAGAACGCCACCGTGGAGGCCTCGGCCGGCGGGGGAGCGGTGAAGGTAGTGGTAACAGGCAAACTGCGCCTCCAGAAGGTTACCATTGACCCCGCCGCTATGGACCCCACCGACCCTGCCCTTCTGGAAGAGATGGTGCAGGCGGCCGTGAACGAGGGCTTGCAAAAGGCCGAGGAGATGGCCGCCCAACGCATCAGCCAGGTTACCGGTGGGCTGAAGATACCAGGGATGTAGGAGCCATATGACACCCCTTGATCCCCTCCCAGCCACACCCCAACCCATCGCCCGGCTTATCCATGAACTTAACAAACTGCCGGGCATCGGCCCCAAGAGTGCCCAGCGCCTGGCCTATCACATCATCCGCACACCGGCCGCAGAGGCCCGTGCTCTGGCCGAAGCCATCCTGGCAGCCAAGGAACAGGTGCGCCTCTGTTCCCTCTGTCAGAACCTGGCCGACCAAGACCCCTGCGCCCTCTGCACCGACCCCAAGCGGGATGCCACACTCCTATGTGTGGTAGAGCAACCCTTGGATGTGCTGGCCCTGGAACGAAGCGGTGTCTACAAGGGCCTTTACCATGTTCTCCACGGCGCCCTTTCGCCCCTGGAGGGCATCGGCCCAGAGAACCTGAAGGTGCGGGAACTCCTAGAACGCCTGAAGGATGGGCGAGTGCGGGAAGCCATCCTGGCCACTAATCCCACCTTGGAGGGCGAGGCTACAGCCATGTATTTGCACCGCCTTCTGGCCCCCCTGGGCTTGCGCATCACCCGCCTGGCCCGCGGCCTGCCCATAGGAGCCGAAGTAGAATATGCCGACGCCCTTACCCTCCAGCGCGCCTTCGAGGGACGCCAGGAGATGGCCTAACCTAGTGCCCCAAGGGCCAGGTAGAAGAGAGTTGCGCAAAGGCCCTTAGATACATGGCCAGGAAGAACAGCCAGAACACAATCGCCAGCACCAGTGTTCCCTTGGGCACCGGGAGGTTATGGATGGCTCCTCCCGCAGGCGCGGCGGCGGGCAATGAGTAGCCAATCTTCAGGTCGGCCTCCGAGAGGCGCTTCCCAAAGAGCACCGTTGCCACCACCAACCCCACAAAGATGGCCCCACCTAACACTCCCAGCACCCCCCCTACCCCCGCCACACCCATCCACGCCCATACGCTAGCAGGATAGGGAAAGGCAAAGGCACTGTTCCCAAAGAGGAAAATGTCCCCTTGCTTGCGGGGGATACCATCGGCTACGCCCAGTTTCATAAAGGCTACCGCCAATAGGGCCATGCCAATGCCAAACAGCCACGGCTGAACCACTGCCAGGGGCTTGCCCACTACCTCCCGCCGGAAAATCAGCGGGAGCACATACCAGGTAACTCCCATAAAGGCCAGGGTGGTGCCCAGGACAACCGTCCCCTTGAAGTGTCCCACCACCGCCAGGGTGTTATGCCACAGCAAGTTCGGCTGCTCCGTTCCATAGATAACCCCAGAAGTGCCCCCCAGGAACCCGAACAGGGCAATGGACAAGACGAGGCTGGAGAAAGCCGGGTTCCCCCACGGGGCCTTCACCAGCCACTGGAACCAGCCCCGCCCTTGCCCCCGCAGGCGTTGGCCGATTTCTATCGCAGCGGGCACAGCAAAGGCGTGGATCATGCTCCCCAGCACCGCCAGGTGCACCAGATACCCTGTGTTGATCCACTTCCAGGGCACCGACAGAGCGCCACTGGCCTCTGTCTGCAGATGGTGTGCGGAGCCCAGGTTTATGGCGATAAGATAGCAGACAAATGCCAAGCGAGAGACCTTCTCGCTGGGCGTTACACCACCCACCGTCAGGAAGGCCAGGAAATACCAGACGGTAATCATAGCCGCTAGGTTAATCTGCTGGGCCGGGTGCCCAAAACCCCAGTAGGTAAGTTTCCACCAGAAGGCATCAACTCCAATAAGCCCCAACGACCAGAAGAAAGCGGGAATAAAGGCTATGGCCCCCACTAGAAGCGTCCCCACAGCGATGATGGCTGCCACCGCCGCCCCGTAGGCCACCAGGGGCAAGGAACGCCCCACCACCCTCTCCCGCTGGGCCGTGTAAAGGGTAGCAAAGTAGACGGCCAAAGCCATTAGCGAACCCACAGTAAACAGAATAGGCCCCAGGTAGAAATCAGGTGTGCCCTGCAAAGGCACATAGGGCTGAAAAGAGAGGTAGTTCTGGGGGGTGCGCACCACTGCCACATCGGTTACCACCACCCCTACTACCATTAGCACCAGCGACGCCCACGCCATACGGGGCCACACCAGACGGACGCTCAACAACACCGATGAGGCGAAATACAACAACGCCACCTCAAAGAGCACAATCCAGAAGACCAGCATGTTCCAGCCGTGAAGGGCGATCCACATATAGTAGCGCGAGGGGGAAACAACCTCTGGCCCCAGCCAACGATTGAGCACCACCAAGAGGGCCGCAACCCCTCCGATCAGAAGAGAGACCACAGCAGCCACCGCCACGGCCTGAATAAGCCTCTCCGCTTCGCGGAACACTTTCAGGCCTGTAACGGGGCACACCCGGTAAGTGGCGACCTCTGCACTGGCCATCCCTTACCCCTCCACAATGATTTTGCTCACCATCGTCTGGTGGCCCAATCCGCAAAAATCGTTACACACCAGGTGGTATACACCTGGCTTATCGGGGGTGAACAACATCACCCATTCGTAGCCCGGATAGACCTGAATAGCCCACTGGTGGGGATACAAGGAGAAGCCGTGGAGCACATCTGAAGCGGCGATATGGAGGTGGTAAGTTGCCCCCGCCTGCAGTTTCAAAATGGGGAACCAGGAGAAGCGCTGGGCCAGCAAGTAGACATGGCTTCCCGGCGGCGGGGCCACCACAGGAACGCCGTTCTCCTCTCCCACCTTCCACTGCTGGGCGAAGCGGAACACCTCCTGCCGGTAGGTATCAGGCGCCACCTTGTAAGCCGCACCACTAGCATTCTGCCGCCCGATACCGTGCCATAGTGCCATCCACAGGGAGAAGAACACCATTACCAGCAAGAACGCCAACACAACCCAGGTCAACTCTACCCGTGCGATAGGCGCTCGCCACCACAGCCGTTCCGGCGCTGTTACCATCTCCCCTCCTTACCGGGCCGGGATGCTCCAAATGTTTATCCACCCCCAGAGCAGATATACCAGGAAGAAGAGGATGTTGCTCAACGCCAACCAGAGCCAGATGTTGTCTACCAAGCGCTGCCAGAGAGGCTCCCGCTCCTGCATACCCACCTCCCCTGACGCGGAAATGCGACTATGTTTATCGCCTACCACATCCTGCAGTCAATCTCATCTTATTGTCAAGGGGCTAAAGCCCTGGGCCAAAAGTCCTAAGTAAAAAGGAGAGGATTATCGCAAAATGCGGCTCTATTAGTCTTCCACGATTGCCATCCCTCCTCGCCCTTGACAGGCGGCGCAAGCGTCCCCATCATAGTGTCAGCAAGAGGGAGTGCCTATGCCCGACCACTTGCCTCTGGCGCCCTACCGGGTCCTAGACCTCACCTGGGAGCACGCCAGCCTTTGCGGACGCCTTCTTGGGGATTTGGGGGCCCAGGTGATCAAAG
>JBKBKV010000053.1:0-12103 GCA_046294495.1 Dehalococcoidia bacterium
GGCCTGGGAGCGTGGGGATGGGGAGGCCATTTTCGCCCTGCTGTTGGCCGAGATAGCCTTTGCCATTGGTATAGGCGTGGACTTCCTCCGCCTCGGGGACGACATAGACCGGATGAACACGGTCTTCAAGTTCTATATCCAGGGGTGGGTGCTCCTGGCCCTGGCCTCGGTCTACGCCCTGGGGCGGGTGCTCCCCCGGCTGCTGAAGCATCCCTCGGAGCCCCGTCCAGCCCCCCTCCTGCCTGATCTGGGGGGATGCCCCCCAGGGGCAGGGGAGGTGTGCACCTCCCAGAGCGTTGTGCGTCCACGGCTAAGAGCATGGGGTGTGGCGTGGACAGGGGTGTTCGTCTTATTGCTGCTCAGCGCGGGTGTATACCCTATCCTGGGTAGCCGCGCTCGCCTATCTGACCGCTTTACCATCCTTCCCCTTACCCTAGACGGCACCGCCTTTATGGAGCGGGCCGTCCATAGAGAAGAGCATGGAGAGGTTGGACTGCGTTGGGACAGGGATGCCATTCGCTGGCTGTGGATAAATGTGCAGGGGTCTCCGGTTATCGCCGAGGCCAACACGCCCCTTTACCGCTGGGGTGGGCGCGTTTCGGTCTACACGGGCCTCCCTTCAGTGGTTGGGTGGTCGTGGCATCAGATGCAACAGAGGTGTGGCAAGGCCGAGTGCCCTCCGGTTGAGGAACGCCTGGTAGATTTGCAACGCCTTTATTCCACCATTGACATAGCCTCTGCCCAGGGCATCCTGAAGCGCTACGGAGTGCGCTATGTGTATGTGGGGGAGACCGAGAGGCTTTATTACCCACCGGAGGGCATAGAGAAGTTCGCCGAGATGGAGCGCCTTGGATTGCTTCTGGTGGCTTACCAGAATGAGAGGGTTACCATCTACCAGGTGCCATGAGGGGGGTCCCTCAGGCGTGGGCGAACGGGAGGTGGTATGCTAGAGATGGTATGATGCTGAAGCCACTGGCTATCATTGTGGACTTTGATGGGACAATAACCCTCCGAGACACGGGCGATATCCTTATGGAGCGCTTCTGCGGTGGGGGGTGGGGGGACATAGACCCCTACTGGGAGCAGGGTTTACTGAGCGGACGGGAGGCCCTGTCCCGCTACTTCTCTGCACTCCCGGCGCACCGGGAAGCCATGGTGCGGTGCGTTCAGGAGCAGCATCGCCTGCGCCCCGGCTTCCACGAGTTTGTGCGCTGGTGTGCCCAGCGGGGCCTGCCCCTTACTATCGCCTCCGGTGGTCTGGACTTCTATATCCAGGCGGTCCTGGAGCGGGAGGGGCTTTCGCTCCCCCTTTATAGCGCCACGGCCGATTTCCGCGGGCCTCGGTTGGGGGTGCGCTTTGCCAACGGGGTGCGCAGTTGCCCCGAGGTGGGGGTGTGCAAATGCTGGCTGGTGGAGAGGATGAAGGGGGAGTCCCTAAGGGTGGCCTATGTGGGGGACGGCATCACCGACGCCTGCGCCGCCCGCCGTGCCGACCTGGTATTCGCCCGCAGGTGGCTTCTGGAATACTGTCGTAAGCATGGCCTGCCCTGCCATACTTTTGAGACCTTCGCTGAAGTGCAGGAGTGCCTGGCTGGGTGGTTACACCCAGAGAAGGGTAGCGCTGTCGCTAGGAGGCGGATGCCGGGCGCACCAGGATAAGGGTGGCCACAGGTATCCCCAGCACCACCTCCCCCTCCCTCGTTTGTAAGGTGAGCGTCCCCTTGTAACTGGCCGCCTCTTTGACGGTGAGCGTTGCGCCCGGTCGTATCCCGCTCTCTTCAAAGAAGCGCAAAAGGCGCTGGTCCTCCTCAGGCACCCTGTCCACAACAACGGCGTCTCCCTCTCTGGCTTCGGTGAGGGGGTGCACTGGGAGGGGTTTCTCCCTATCCCTGTATCCTGGGATGGGATGGCCAAAGGGGCATCGGGTAGGGTAATGCAGGGCCTTTGCCAGATACTCCTCCAGATAGGGTGAGATAGCGTGCTCCATACGGTGGGCCTCTTCGTGTGCACGGTGCCATTCTATTTTCAACAGGTCTACCAGCAGGCATTCGGCCAAGCGATGGCGGCGCACCACCGATTCGGCCAGGGCCGTGCCCTTGGCCGTAAGGGAGATGGCCCGGGTGTCGTCTATTTGCACCATGCCCTGCTTCACCAAGCGCTTGAGGGTGCCCACCACCGTAGGGATGGAGACCTGGAGGGCCTCGGCTAGGCGACTGGGGCTTATGCGCTCGCCCCGCTCTTGCAGTTTGTAGATGGCTTGGAGGTAGTTTTCTACGACAATGCTTACTTCAGGGCGTGGCTCCCCCAGGAAAGTGGACACTGATACCCTCCGTTCCATACCCTCCCCCTGCACCTATCTTATGCCATTGGCCTGTGCCTTCTCAACTGATAGGTGATGCAAAGTGGAGTAGTTAGGTCGCATTATCTCAAAGAGTGGGGCTTGACACCAAAAGCGAATTAGCATATATTATAGTCAACAATACAAGTAATACGCCCCGCCTGCTGGGAGGGCTACGGGGGCACAACGGGCAGGGGCAAAGAGGTGAACTATGCGCCGTTGGGTTGCAGCGTCCGTGGGGGTTGTTGCCCTTCTAGCGGGGGCGGTGATGCTGGGCTATCTCCTGGGCGTCCGCGGGCAATGGGCTGGCCAACCCCAGCAGTCGCCCCAACAACGCCTAGTATTGGCAATTCAGCCTACTATGGCCGCCAGCGAGATGCTGGAGAAGGCCAAACCTCTAGAGCAGTTCCTGGAGAGGCAACTAGGGGGCAAGGTGGATGTAGAGGTTTATGTCCCCACCAGTTACGCCGCCGTAGTTGAGGCCCTCCGCTTTGGGCAGGCCCAGGTGGCCTTTATGTCGGCGTGGCCTGCCCAACTGGCTGTGCAGATGGGCGGCGCAGAGGTGTCTCTGGCCGAGGTGCGGGAGGTTATACACGGCCAGGAGAAGGTGGAGGCTCCCTATTACTATTCCTATTGGGTGGTGCCCAGGGAAAGCCCCTACCAGGAACTGGCCTCTTTGAAGGGCAAGCGGGCGTGCTTCCCCAGCCCTATCTCCACCTCAGGGTATGTGGCCCCTATGGGGCGTTTGGTGGAACTGGGCTACCTCACAGCAGCACCGGGGAAGGAGGCCGACCCCAAAGCCTTCTTTGGAGAGGTGCTCTTCGGTGGTGGCTACGCCCAGTGCTGGCAGGCCCTCAAGCAGGGCCAGGTGGATGTAACCATCATCGCCGGGGATGTGTCGGAGAAACTTTATCGGGAGGTGCTGGCGGGCACCCGCATCTTGGGCGAGCAAGGCCCTATCCCCTCCCACGCCGTCGTAGTGAGCAAAGAGTTGCATGAGCCTTTGCGCACCCTGGTCATTGAGAGCATTGAAGGCCTGGGCGCACCGGAGTATCGGGCCCTGATGCGCTCTTTTATCTCCAGCACATTCGTGGGCTTCCGGCGCACCACAGCCCAGGAGCACCTGGCGACCCTCCAGCGCTACCTGAAACTGGCGGGCCTGAAGTTTACCGAGCGTCTAGGCTAGCCATGCACGAAGGCCTTTTTGTCCCTCTCCAGGCGGAAGGGGTGTGGTTCGCCTATCGGCCTGGGGTGTGGGTGTTGCGGGATGTCTCATTGGCGGTGGCGCAGGGGTCCCTGGCTATGGTTATGGGGCCTTCTGGGGCCGGCAAGACCACCCTGCTGAAGGTGCTGGCGGGCCTCCTGCGCCCCCAGCGCGGGGTGGTGCGCGTCCTGGGTGTGGAGGCGCAGAAGGGCCTCCCCCGCTCCTTGCGTCCCCAGGTGGGCTATATTCCCCAGCAGTTGGGCCTCGTGCGAAGCCTCACTGCCCTGGAGAATGTCCTAATGGGGGCTTTGGGGCGGCAGCGCGGTGTGGGGGTGTTGCTGGGGCTTTTCCCCAGGTATGAGGTGGAGCGGGCGCGCTCTGCTCTGGAGTTGCTGGGCATAGGGCATAAGGCCTATGAAAAGGTTTTCCGTCTTAGTGGGGGGGAGCGCCAGCGGGTAGCCATCGCCCGCACCCTGCTTCAGCGCCCCAAAGTTGTGCTGGCCGACGAGTTCGTATCCGACCTGGACCTGCCCAGGGCAGCGGAGATACTACGCCTGATGCGCCAGGTGTGCCAGCGGGAGGGGATGACCTTCATAATGAACATGCACGAGGTGCAACTGGTGCAGGAGTTCGGCGACCAGGTCTACATGGTGAAGGATGGACAGGTGCGCCACCAGTGCGTGGGGCGGGAGGTTACCTGGGAACTCCTGCAGGAGGTGTTGCAGTGAGGCGGGACCTGCTGGTGTTGGGAGGGGTGGCAATAGCCCTGGGGGTGGTGCTGGGGCAACTGGGCTTCTTTGACGGGGAACGCCTGGGCAGGGGCCTGGTCAATGCTGGGCGCTTCGCTTCGGATATGGTGCCCCCAGACGCCTCGGTGCTGGCGGTGGCTGGCAGGGCCCTGCTAGAGACGGTGCAGATGGCCTTCGCCGGCACCTTGCTGGGCTTCCTCATCTCCCTGCCGTTGGGCATCCTGGGGACACGCCACCTCTTCCCATCCTTCGTTACCTCCCTGGCGCGCCTGGTGAGTGCCGTGGTGCGAACCGTCCCGGTGCTCCTGTGGGCCATCCTCTTTGTGGTTATCGTGGGGCTGGGGCCTCTGGCCGGCACCCTGGGCGTGGCACTTTACACAGTGGGTTACCTTGCCAAACTTTACGCCGAACTCTTTGAGGGAACCGACCCTGAGATCCTGGAGGCGGTGCGGGGGGTAGGGGCCTCTCGCCTGCACCTGGTGCGTTTCGTGGTGCTCCCGGAGGGGGCCAATGCGGTGCTGGCCCAACTCCTCTTTATGCTGGAATACAACATCCGTGCCTCCTCTATCCTGGGGTTCGTGGGCGCCGGGGGCGTGGGCTTCGTGATGCAGGTGTATTTGCAGACCCTGGAATATCAGCGCCTGGCAACGGTGCTCCTGCTCATTCTGGGGCTGGTGCTGGCGATGGATGCCCTCAGCGGATGGGTGCGTCGGCGTTTCCTTCTGGCGCCCCGCTAGGTTCCGCTCCGCGAAGGGGGCTGTGGAGCCAGCACCTAGTAGTGTATGCCCAGGGAAGCGCCCCCATCTATGGCGATGGATTGCCCGGCAATGGCGTCTGCCAGGGGGGAGCACAGGAACACCGCCAGGTGGGCTATCTCCTCTGGCTCTAGGAGGCGTCCCAGGGGTAGAGAGCGCGCCTCCTCCCGCTCTAACTCTTCCTGGGACATCCCCCGTAAAAGGGCTTCCCTCTGAATGCGGGCTAGCCAGCGCGGTGTGCGAGTGATATCCGGGTGGAGCACATTCACCCTAATGCCATCTCGGAGAACCTGTTGGGCCAACTGCTTCCCAAAGTTTGACAGGGCGGCGCACACAGGGCCGTTGTCTATCCCGTGGGGGCGCACCGCACGGGCCGACATCCCGGCGATAATAACGATGCGCCCCCAGCGTTGCTGTTGCATATAGGGCACCACCGCTCGGGTCGTGCGCACCACGCTGAAAAACTTCAGGTTCATGTGGGAAGTCCACTGCTGGTCCGATAGGGTAAAGAAGGTGCCCCCGCCCGGCTCGTTGGCAGAGCACACCAGGATATCGGCCCTTCCTAAGGAGTGCACCGCCTCTTCCACGAAACGCCTACACTCCTGTTCCTGCTTCAGGTCGGCCGCAATGGGGATGCAGCGGCGCCCGGTCGCCTTTTGTATCTCCTGAGCGGTTCGCTGTAAGTCGTCCCGCCCCCGTGCGCATATGGCCACATCTACCCCCTCTCGTGCAAGCGCAAAGGCGATGGCCCTCCCGATGCCCTTGCTTCCCCCGGTAACTAGCCCTGTGCGTCCCTGTAGGCCCAAGTCCATCGGCTCCCTCCCGAGCAGGCCTGCGCGCCACGCCCCAACTATGGCGTGGTATAATCCCTACGGCCTATACGAATATACAAGGGGGACACCTATGCTGAAAAGCCTGCGCCAGGTGGCCCTGATAGTGGACAACCTGCCTCAAGCCCTTACGCTCTACGAAGACATCCTGGGTATGAAACCTTGCCACTCGGAGGCCTTGCCAGAATACGGGCTGGTGAACGCCGTCCTCCCGGCGGGAGAGGGGACTTTTGTGGAGCTGCTCCAGCCCACCGACCCCACTTCGGCCGGTGCCCGCTTTCTCCAGCGACGGGGCGAGGGCATGTATCTACTCATCTTCACCACAGACCAGTATGACACCCTGCTGGCCCATCTAAAGGCGAAAGGGGTGCGCATAACCGAGGAGATCACCCGCCCCGACTACCGCACCTGTTTCATCCACCCCCTCTCGGTCAACGGCACCTTTATAGAACTGGTGGAGACACCCAAAGGCCCCAACACCTGGCCTGCCGCCGGGCCCGACTGGTATAAGCGCCAATGGATGCCTCTCACCAAGCGTATCCGTCAGGTGGCGGTGCTGGTGCGCAACCTGGACGACGCCATCCGCCATTGGGGTGATCTCTTCGGGCTGAAGCCAACCAACCGCTTCACCCTTACCTTTACCGACCTGGAGATCGCCATCCTCCCCTTGCAGGATAGAGAGAGTTTCGTGGAGTTGGCCCAGCCCACCAGCACCGACGGCCCCGCCGGGCGTTTCATGGCTCGCTTTGGGGAGGGGCCATATCTCCTCATCTACCAGGTGGAGGATGCGGATAGGGTGGAGGGGCACTTGCGGAGTAAAGGTGTGCGCATCACCACAGCCGCCGAGACGCCCGGCTACGGACGGCAAGGGGCTGGCATCAAGAGCGTGTGGATACATCCGCGCGCTATGCGGGGTGTGTTTACCCAACTCTCCCAGAGCCTGCGCCCAGACCACCCTTGGCCACCGGCCGGCGATGCCTGGCTGAGGGGAGGGTAGGGGGCTACTTCTGCACTGGGCCCTTTCCCTTTTTCTCCTGCAGCGCCCAGAAGACGCGCTCGGGGGACATGGGCAGACGATAGAAGCGCACACCCGTAGCCCGATATAGGGCGTTGGCGATGGCACCCGCCGGGGGCACAATGGGCGCTTCCCCAACCCCTCGCACTCCGAAGGGGCCGTCGCTGGCGGGCACCTCCACAATCTCGCACTCAATCATAGGCAGGTCCAGGGCTACTGGCATACGATAGTCCAGCAGGCTGGGGTTGCGCAAAACGCCCTTCTCGTCAAACAGGTATTCCTCGGTTAGCGCCCAGCCGATGCCCTGGGCAGCCCCTCCCTGCAACTGCCCCTCAATAAGGGTGGGGTTTATAGCCCTTCCCACATCCTGAAAGGTGGTATAACGCAGGATGCGCACCTTGCCTGTATCAGGGTCCACCTCCACATCGGCGATGTGGAGGGAGAAGACGGGTGCCATCTTCAGCCGACCGTTAGAGCCGAACCCTTGCAATGCACCCCCTCCACGGATAGAGGCGTAGCATACCTCCTGGAAGGTCTTGGACTTGTCAGGGATGTCGCTGACGAAGAAGCGCCCGTCTTGGTATTCCACCTGCTCTGCCGGCACTCCCAGGAGAGCCGCCGCCCGTGCCTTCATCTTGCCCAGCAGGTCCTGGCACGCCTGGTAGACGGCGGCAGACATGCTGTAGGTGATGCGGGAGCCCCCGGAGTTGTCGGTATGGGCTACAGTGTCGGTGTCGCCCACAACGATGCGCACCTGCTCAAAGGGGATGCCCAGGCACTCGGCGGCCATCTGGGCGATACCTGTGCGTGTGGAGGATAGGTCAACGGAGCCAACGGTTACATTCACCGACCCATCGCCGTTTACGGTGATATGGCAGGAGGAGGTGTTGGTGCCACCGCGCCAGAAACCCAGGGCCATGCCCCGTCCACGGTTGGGGCCGTGGAGTGGCTCTGTCCACGCCGGGTGGCGGCGCGCCCGTTCCAGCATGGCCTTCAACCCAATGCGCCCCCAGGTGAGGCCGTTGGGCATCAGGTCGCCCTCGTCTACCGCGTTGCGCAGGCGGAAGTCTATAGGGTCAAGGCCCAGGGCCTCTGCCACCTCGTCCATGGTCGCCTCCATAGCGTAGCAGGAGGCTGTGGCCCCTGGAGCCCTGTAGGCGGCCACCCGAGGCTTGTTGGTAACCACATCGTAGCCATCCACCCTCAGGTGAGGCGTTTTGTATGGCGCCAGGGCGGATAGCACGCCCCCTGCTACCGGCCCCCCTGGAAAGGCACCTGAATCGTAGATAAACTCGGCTTGGATAGCCGAAATCTGCCCCTCCTTCTTGACCCCCACTTTGATACGGGCCACCATAGGGCTTCCTGGGCCGGTGGCTCGCAGGACCTCCTCCCGTGTCAGCACAATATGCACTGGACGCCCCGTCTTCTGGGAGAGGAGGACACAGATAGGCGACACCCGCACATAGATTTTGCCCCCAAAGGCTCCCCCAACCTCGGTGGGGATGACTTTGATGCTCCCCGCAGGGATGCCCAGAAGAATAGAGAGTTGGGTGCGGTGGGCGAACATGCCCTGGGAGTTGCACCAGACGATGACCTGCCCATCCGGGCGCACCCACGCCGTCTCCGCCTCTGGCTCCAGATACCCCTGGTGCACCATCTGGGTGTGGAAGGTTCGCTCTACCACCACATCCGCCTCGGCGAAGCCCTTCTCCACATTCCCCCGCTCCATCTGTAGGTGGAGGGCCACATTGGAGGGGGTGCTGGCTACGCCCCCCAGCGAGCGGGTGAAGAGGTCATGGTGCAAGAGGGGTGCCCCCTCCCCCATAGCCTTCTCCACATCTAGCACTGGCTCCAGGGGTTCGTAGTCCACTTCTATCAGTTCCAGGGCGTGCTGGGCTATTTCGGGGGTGGTGGCCGCCACCGCCGCCACCGGGTGCCCGTGGAACAGCACCTTCTCCTTGGCCAGCACCAGTTTGGACAGATAATACATGTCTATCTCCAGTTCCCCCTGTGGGGCGATGGTGCCCGGCTTGACGGGGGGAATGTCTGCACCCGTTACCACCGCCAGCACCCCAGGAAGGGCGAGGGCACGGGAGGCGTCTATGTGCCGGATGCGGGCGTGGGCGTAGGGGCTGCGCAGGATTTTCCCGTGGAGCATCCCAGGCAGGCGCACATCCGCTCCGAAGATGGCCCGCCCCGTTACCTTGTCCAAGGCGTCTACTTTGGGCAGGCGCTGGCCTATTACCCGTGTAGTGGGCTGGATGGCTACCATCTCTCCCCCTTTAGTCCAATGCACTCGGTGCCCTTAGCATACACACCCCTCTGGCTCCCTACAAGGCGCCACCTGTGGGTATAATGGAAGCAAACATCCCCGGGGAGGGTGGCGTGAACGCCGACAAGGAGCTTTTTCGTCAGGCTTGGGGGAAGTTTCCAACAGGGGTGGCCATCGTGAGCACCCTGGAGGAGGACGGGACGCCCCACGGCATGACGGCCAACTCCATCGCCCCGGTCTCGCTAGACCCTCTTCTGGTGCTGGTGTGCGTTGGGCACCAGCGCAATACCTATCGCTATGTGCGCCAGCGAGGGCGCTTCGGCCTGAACTTCCTGGCGGAGGGGCAGCACGAGGCCGCTCTCTACTACGCCAAAGACCCTAAAGAGCGCATAACCCCACCACCTGTTACCTGGCTCGCCACCCCCACCGGCACCCCCCGCATTGCCCAGGCGGTGGCCTTTATGGACTGCACCGTCGCCGATGCCCACGAAGCGGGCGACCATACTATCTTCATCGCCAGGGTAGAGGCCATAGAGGTCTCCTCCGACGGGCGGCCCCTCATTTATTACCAGCGCCGCTTCTATGGGATACCACCTCACCCCCTTCATCCCCCTCTCCCCTAGGGAGAGGGGGATGATTTTTGGATCGGGGGCACATCCCCACAAACCCCTTGACAGAGGGGGCTCCCCCAGTGGGGGGGTTGATAATGACTTGTAGCGGGGCAAGGGCCTTTACCGTTTCTTTACCGACCTTTACCAAATCTTGACCGGGGCTTGTCCAATTCTTCACCAGATCAGCATTGTTTCTTTACCAGCGCCCCCTCTACCCTTGATGGTGAAAACAGCCCACCATGCAGCCAAGGAGGTGAATGGAAAAGAGAGGGCAGTAACACAAAGGCCTGGTCAAGCCCCCAACGGGGGGCACCTGAAAAGGAAGCGACCCAGAACACCAACACAAACCAACACAAAAAGGAGGTAAACGCACATGTTGCACACCATCTTCTCGGCCAAGTTCCTGGCGGTGGTCATGGCCATAGCCCTTACGGCTACAACGGTAGGTATCTATGCCGCTGGGATCCAAACCACAACCGTCAGGCAGTTGGGCGCTACAGGCGATACTCAGGTGGCAGGGCCTGTCAGTTCCCTGACAACCGCTTGGACGCTGCAAACTAGCGGTAGCAACGCTGGCAAAATCAGCACTGTAGACCTCTCCTGGACGTGGTCCGCCAGTGTAGGTAACGGACCATACACCCTAGATGTCAGGCTCTTTGATAGTTCTACCAGTGGGTGCGGTGGAACCTTAACCTACTTGACGGGCGCAACGACTTCCGTTGCGACGACGACTACCTCCGCAAGTGTAAGCGGCAACAACACAGATCCCTCGCTAGTTGACTGCACGCGCATCGCTTTCATCCACCAGTAGGCCTGGGTGGGTTTAGGGTGCGCCCGTTGTCCGTAGTGTAAGGGTGGAGGCTCGCCCATGCCACAGCATACGCACCAGGTGCTGCCGGGGGTGGTGGCGGGGCGGGCCTTCGCCTGCCCCCGGTGCGGGGCGCACCTGCGCATCGTCCGTCGGCGGGTGGTGCGCAGGCCCCGGGCAGGGGGGGCGCCGGCTCGCCCGGCCCTCCCTGCCCGGGCACCCGCCCCAGCGGGGCGGCGGCTCCCTGGCGGGGGTGTGTGGTGGGGGGCACTGGCCCTCCTGGTGCTGGCCCTGGTGATGGGAGAGGTCTTCGCTGCCCAGGTTCCTCCTGCCCCCCCAGCGGGGGAGCCGGCACGGGGCATCGCCTATACCGTGGAAAGGAGGGCGGTGGCCTCCTATGTAACAGCCGGGGCAGGGGCCTCCCTGGCCCTGAACGCCAGCGGGCAGGTTACCGCCGTTACCCTGCGGGGGAAGAAGACCACCGACGGCGTTCTGCGGGCGCAGGTGGCCCTGAAGGACAGCAAGGGCAACAACCTGTCTACGGGGAGCGCTGTTTTGCCACCCGACAGCGGGGAGTTTGCCCTGACAGTGGGGCTGGAGCCGGCCACCGTCCCCTATAGCCGGGTGGCGGAAGTGGCCGTCGCCTACACGAGGTGAGGGATGAGGGGTATTTTTGTGGCTGTCATCGCCATCCTAATGCTGGCGTCCTCGGGGGTCTACGCAGCGGGCATTCCTACCGTCAGCGTCAAGCGCCTAGGGGGCACGGGGTCGCTCAATGTGCTGTCGCCTGTGAACTACACGGTGGAGGCCACCCCCCAGTCCTTCAACACCTCAAGCCAGGTTACACAGTATAAGGTCAGGTGGTTCCCTACCGCTGGCACTGGTTATTACCTTATTCAGGTAGTCCTGCTGAACGGCGCTGGCACCCTTTTGGGCAACGGGCAGGTAACACTGAACCTGGGTTCAATAGGAACTTGGCGGGAGGACACCGTGAGTTTGTCCGCGCCCGTCAGCATCGCCAACATAGCCACGGCAAAGGTCAATATCGTTTTTCGGGGGCCTAACCCATGACCCGTGTCCAGCGCCGTTGGGGCATCTGGCTTCTGCTTCTGGTAGCGGGGGCCCTGGTGGCCCTTTCCCTCAGGCCCATTTTCGCTGCGGCGATGACGGTGAAGGCCCATCCCATCCTGGGGAGCGGGAGCGGCTCCGCCCACACCGACAGCCCCAACTGGTCGGGGAGCGGCTATGTAACCCGCGTAACAAGGTATACCTTCAACTTCTCGGGAGACAATGTAACATCGGTAACTGTGCAGGGCACCAAGAAAGTTGATCCTGCGTGGATCGTTGTCACAATGACGGTTACGGTTCGCGATTCTTCAGGGGGGGTGTTGGCAACGGGCTCCAATACGCTCCCTGGGACAAGCGGGAACTGGAGCAGGACTGCCACCCTGAACACCAGCGTCTATTTCCACCGTATTGCATCGGTGGAGGTATCCTTCACAGATGTTGATATTGGGCCGT
>JBKBKV010000054.1:0-12073 GCA_046294495.1 Dehalococcoidia bacterium
GCCGGCAAAAACCAGCCGCCCCTTTACAAAAAGCAACACCCTATCCCCCGGGGCCATTCGGTCCACTTTGCGCCGATGGCGCGGCTGCAGGAAGATACTTCCAAAATGGCGCTCCTTCAAGCCCTCATACTCTTGTGGCGTCAGGGTTACCATCCAGAAGTTCATGCCTTTCCTTTGCAGGGGTCTCATAGGTAACATACCACACAGTAACCCCATGGCACAGGCAAGAAGGACAACGGAATGCGCAAGCGCCCTCTAGGCAACACTGGCCTGCAGGTATCTGAATTGGGCTTCGGGGCGTGGGCTATCGGGGGGAACCTCTACGGCAACAGTTACGGCCCCACCGACGATACCGTCTCCCTTCGGGCCGTGCAGGAGGCCCTGGACCTGGGATGCACCTTCTTTGACACCGCTGACATATATGGACACGGCCATAGCGAGGAACTGCTAGGGCAGGCTATCGGCAATCGCCCTGATGTGGTGGTGGCCACCAAGGTGGGGAATAACTTCTACAGAGGCGAGACAGTAGTTATGGACTTCTCCCCACGCTATATCCGCTTTGCATGCGAACAGAGCCTCCGACGCCTGCGCCGGGACGCCATTGACCTCTACCAACTCCATAACCCCCCGCTCCCCTTCCTGCAATATCCCCCTTTCTACGCCGTTCTTGATGACCTCCAGCGAGAGGGGAAGATTCGCTTCTATGGTGTGTCCATTCACGCATCCCAAGAGGGGCTAGCCGCCCTTCGTGCCGGTAAAACCTCTGTCCTTCAGGTGGTCTACAACCTCCTGCGACAGGAGATGGCTGGGGAACTCTTCCCCACTGCCCAGGAGCGGGGTGTGGGCATCGTCGCACGGGAGCCCCTCCACAATGGCTTCCTGACCGGCAAATACGGCGAAGATGCCTCCTTCCCCCCAGGGGACATCCGCCATCAGTGGCCTCGGGCGTATATCCGCCGCCTTGTCCAGGTTGTGGAGGCGCTACGCCCACTGGCATCCTCACGCCGTAGCCTGGCCCAACTGGCCATACGCTTTGTCCTGGACAACCCCGCCGTGTCGGTAGTGATCCCAGGTGCCAAGACGCCAGAGCAGGTGCGGGAGAATATGGGCGCCGCCCATCTGGCACCTCTCACAGAGGACGAGAAGGCGTTCATCCAACGGGCCATCCAGCGGTGGGAAGGGGAATAGCGGCTACCCCGCCAGACTGATGATGGCATATAGGTGGCGGAAGAGTTTCCACACCTCCCACGCAAAGCGCACCAGCCCTACGCGCCGGGCTGGATCCACATGGCGGAATAGGGAGAACTCCGTGTAGCGCACTGGCACCCGTCCTTGCACAGCCTGGGCCAGCCGGCGTGCCTCCGGTGAGGGCACCAGGGCATCCTCCCTGTCCTGCATAATAAGCACCGTCGCCCGCAAGTTCCCCACATATTGGGAAGGGGATATGCGTTCCAGGAAGGCCAGCGCCTGGGGAGGCAACTGCCTCAGATAGGCGCGGGCCTCCTCCAGAGACGGGCTCCCCAGCAGGCCCAGCACCGCCCTAGCCTGGGGTGAAAGGGCGTCCCTGGCTGCCTGCTCGCCAGCCAGGGCACGGCGCACCCCCTCCTGCTCCTCCGGAGACAGGGAGGACACCAGATGTCCCTCAAACACTTCACGGGTAAGGGGGTCGGGGTCCCACGCCTCCACCCTGTCCCCCCAGAAGCGTGTGCGAGAGGCGATTTGAACCACCAGATCTCGGGCGTCAAAGTAAACGCTGAGGGCGTTGACAAAGGCCACCTGCTCCCGTATACGGGGGTCAGCAGCGGCCATTAGGGCAAAGGATGCCCCCACACAGAACCCCCCCATGCCCGCACGACGCGCATCCACGCTGGGCAGGCCCACCAGGTATCGGAAAGCATCCACCAGGGTATCCACCTCCCCTGGCTCAACGCGCTTCTGGGTCATCGGCTCTGACCAGGGGATAAGGGTAACGATGCCGGCGCGGGCCAGCGCCTTGCCCAGGTTCACAACGCGAGGGTCGTCCCGCCCGGCCGGGTTCACCCCTAGAAAGAGCACGACAGCCCCCTTCTTGCCCCCCTGGGAGGGTTCGTAAAGGTCAGCCAAACCCGCGCCGCTGGAAGTGGGAAAAAGCACTTCCTGCACCCGTGGTTCTGGTGCCAGCCACTCCTGAGGATGCACCGGCGCCTGGGGAAGAATTTGGAGCACAAACAGAGCGGTCTTCATGGCGGAGCGCCCCGGGTGGCTCCACCACACCCCCACCAGCGCCAGGAGCACCACCGCCACGACCAGCCAACGCCGCACGGCAACCTGCCTCGCCCTTATCCTAACCACTGCCTTCGCCCTGTGCAACAACAAACCAAGTGGAGCCTCAGTGCTACACTTACAGGAAGCGCCAGGGGGTATGATAGAAGGATAGGGGAAAAGGCGTGGACGAAGCCCTCCTTATAGCCAACAGCGCGAAGGGGGACGCCGAGGCGTTCAACCGCCTGGTGGCCCACTACCAGGGGCAGGTGTTCAACCTCGCCTACAGGATGCTGGGCGACCGGGCTGCTGCCGAAGATGTAACCCAGGAGACCTTCCTCTCGGCCTTTCGCAACATAGCCTCCTTCCAGGCGGGTAACTTTCGAGCATGGCTCCTGCGCATCGCCGTCAATGCCTGCCGAGACTATCTACGCTCCGGACACCACCGCAAAACCCTCTCCCTGGAGGGCCTTGCAGAAGAAGACCCCTCCCTCGCTTTCACCAGCAACGATGAGGCCCCGGAAGAGTATGCCCTGCGCCGGGAACTGCGGGAGGCCATCGCCCAGGGCCTGAAGGCCCTCCCCCACGACCAACGGCTGGCCATCCTCCTGGTGGATGTGCAGGGCCTCTCATACGAAGAGGCCGCCCAGGCTATGAGCGTCCCTATAGGGACTGTCAAGTCTCGCCTTAGCCGTGCCCGCCTGGCCATGCGCACCTTCCTCCTCTCCAAAAAGGAACTTCTGCCCGCTTCCTTGCGTTTCCAATTGTGAGGGGTGATAGAGGTATGCGGTTGTGGAGATGGTGGCAGGCGAGACATCCAACACCTGAAGCGCTATCCTGCTACCTGGACAACCAGGTAAGCACCCGGGAGCGCCGCATGATAGAAGAGCACCTGGCAGTGTGTGAGCACTGTCGGGATGTGCTGGCCGACCTGCGGCAAATAACCCAATGGATGAAGGCCCTCCCCCAGGAGGAGCCATCCCGTCAGGTGCGGGTGGCCCCTGCGCCCCTCCACTCACCCCCCCGTCTTGCCCTGCCCCAGTGGGCCGTGCCTACAGCGGTAGCCGCCGCCCTCCTTCTTTTAGTGCTGGTGGCTACCGACCTATCCTTGGGACTACAGGCGCGCCAGACTACCCCCCTGCCCCCTCCGGGAGCCGCTACCCAGCCCGGCCAGGGGATCGCCATCATAACCCCTGATATTCCCAAGGAAACTGGGCAGGCGCCTCAAGCCCCTGCAAGTGCTGCCCCGGCTTCCCCCCAGCCATCTCCCCCACGCCCACTCCTGCATTGGGTGGCCTGGGAAACAGGGCTGGCTGGGGTGGTAGTCATCTTTCTGGCCTTGGCCCGCTGGCTTCGGCGGCGCACCAACTGATAGGTGCTTCTTACCCCTTCTAGGAACTCTTCTCCCCCCTTAGTTGTAGTATCAAGTGGAGGCCCTGTCCAGGAGGTGGCCCATGCGCCCATACACCTTCGCCCTCGCCCTACTTCTAACTTCGCTGGCCCTGGGTGCGTGCACCCGGCCCGCCGCCCAGCCCACGGGGGGCATCCCCTCCCCTGCTGGCCCCCAGCCCGTAAACGCCCCCCTTACTGTCCAATCCAACCAGCCGACCGGCCTGTGGGTAACTGGCGAGGGGAAAGTTACCCTAACCCCAACCCTGGCACTCCTTTCCCTCGGTGTAGAGGCGCGGGCCGATACCGTGAGCAAGGCACGGGACGCTGCCGCAGAAGCGATGGGGCGCATTATGGACAGTCTGAAAGCCAATGGCCTCTCCGAAAGGGATATTCAGACGCGCCATTTCGCCATTCAGCCTATCTACACCTTTCGGGAGCGCACACTCCCCGGCGGGGAGCGCCAGGGGGAACAGGTGCTGGTTGGCTACCAGGTGAGCAACACGGTGAGCGCCAAGATACGCACACTGGACCGCATCGGCACGGTGTTGGACAGCGCCGTGGCCGCTGGAGACGACCTGGTGAGGGTGCAGGGCATCGCCTTCACAGTGGAAGACCCCCAGCAGAGGCAGGCAACCCTTCAAGCAAGAGAAGCCGCTGTGAAAGACGCCCTGGAGAAGGCCCGGCAGATGGCCGCCTCTGCGGGCATAACCCTGGGCAGGCTGGTCTACCTCACCGAGAGCGGGGGGGCCGTTCCTGTCCGCGAAGAGGTCTTCCGGGCCGCCGCAGTGCCGGCCCCTGCACCCCCGACGCCCATCAGCCCTGGGGAACTCACCGTAACGGTTACTGTGCAAGCAGTCTTCGCCATCCCGTGAAGCCCTCGCCTATTGCGAGAGGGGAACAAATAGAGTTAGGGCCCCCTACTAGAAACGGAAGAGACGCACAGCCAGCAGACCACTGGCCACTACCCAACCAGCCAGGATGCCCAGTTCCCCAGGGAAGGCCCAGAGGGGCTTGGCCTCCAGCATCACCCCCCGCAGGGTATCCAACAACGGCGTAAGGGGGAGGTATTGGACGGATGCTGCCAGCACCTTGGGAAGGCTACCCGTTTCAAAGAAGACGCCGGAGAAAAACATCATAGGCATGGCGATGGCATTGCCCAGGCCGCTGGCGGCGTTTACACTCTTGGATAAGGCCCCCGCCACAAACCCCAAGTTCAGGAAGACCAGGTTGCCCAGTAGAATGATGGGCACCGCCCACCCCAAAGCAGAGTAGTTGATGTGGGCGTGGAAGAAGGCCACTCCCACTGCCAAGATGATGGCTGCTTGCACCAGTGAGAGCATCAGGCTGGCCAGTATGCGTGCCGCAAAGAAGGAGTGCACCGGCAAGGGCGTCGTCAACAGCCTTTTGAGGATCTTCTGTTCCCGATAAGAGGCCATCATAACGGCCACCCCAATAATGGAGAACTGCATCACCGCCATCCCCACCAGGCCAGGGAGCAGGAAGTCAAAGTAACTCAGCCGACGCGATTGCATCGGCTCCGCTTGCAGAGAGACCAGGTGAGGCGCACCCACGGCTCGCAAGTTCATTTCATCCACAAAGCGTTGCACCATCCCCACTACCAGAGGTGCAGAAGGCCGAGAGCGGTCATACAGCAAGGTAACAGACTGCACGGCAGGGGTTTCCCCCGGGGGGATAAACAACGCGTAGTGCACACTCCCTTCGCTCAAGGCTTTGCGTGCCAGGGCCTCATCAGGGTAAGGCTCCAGTTTCAAAGTTGTGATACCCCCTAAACCCTCCGTTAGAGAACGGGAGAAGTCGTTCTGGGCCTTGTCCACCACAGCCACGATGCTGATAGGAGGGCGGTCCAGCCGGAAGAGGCCGAAGACCACAACGAAGATCAGCGGGAATACCACCGCCCAGAAGAGGGCCACCCTATCCCGTGCCAGCATCTTCAGGTTGGCTACCACCAGGGCAAAGAGCATACCCAGCCCCCTTAGTCGCGTAGTTGACGCCCCGTCAGTGCCAGAAAGACATCCTCCAGATTGGCAGAGGTAACCTCCAAGTGCTGGATGGGGAGAGCGCTAGCCTCTGCCCAAGCCAGCAGGTCTCTGAGAGTGTGAGCCACATCGGCCGAGCGTAGGATGTAAGTGCCGTTCTGGTGCTCCACACGCCCCTGCACCCCCGCCAGCTCCCCCAGCGCCTCCATCGGGAGAGCATCGGGACTGACCACCTTCACCAGGTAGGGCTGTGCCAAGCGCTGGATAAGGGCGACCGGCGCATCCAGGGCTACTATCTTCCCCTTGTCCATAATGGCCACCCGCTGGCAAAGGTATTGGGCTTCTTCCATATAGTGGGTGGTAAGCACTACTGTTCGCCCCTGGCGGTGCACCTGCTGGATAAACTCCCACAGGCTCCGACGCGCTTGGGGGTCAAGGCCAGTGGTCGGCTCGTCTAGGAAGACCACTTCCGGGTCGTTCACCAGGGTAGCAGCGATGGTGAAACGCTGTTTCTGGCCCCCGGAGAGTTTGGCCACTGTGGTGTTGGCCTTATCCTCAAGGCCCACCATTTTCAGCAAGTCCAGAGAGCAGAGGCGACGCTTGTAGAACCTGCCGAAGAGGTCAAGGATCTCCTTCAAGGTGAGGTGCTCAAAGTAGGCGGAGGCCTGAAGTTGGACACCAATACGCTCCTTAACCTGCAGGGGATTCTGATGGGTGTCTATGCCCAAGACAAAGGTGCACCCCACATCGGGTGTCAGCAAACCCTCAACGGTCTCCAGGAGGGTGGTCTTGCCGGCGCCGTTGGGCCCCAAGATACCGAAGATCTCCCCCGGCGCTACAGAAAAGGAGACATCGTCCACGGCCACGATACGGCCATAGCGCTTCACCAGGCCTTCAACGCGAATAGCCTCTTCCACCACTGCCTCCTATTTCTATTACCTGGTCGCTCACCCTGCATAGGCGTTAGCATCCCAGGGCTTGGGCCAGGTCTCGGAAGTCCCTTACCGTGAGATCCGGGAGGTAGGGCGTCTCCTCGTAAGGAAGCCCTTCCCGGTTCACCCAGGCACCATGATATCCGCAGGAGCGCGCCCCCATCACATCAAAGGAGTTAGCCGACACCATCAAAAGGTGGTGAGGCTCTTCGCCCAATAGGCGAGCAGCCGAGCGGTAGACCGCCGGGTGGGGCTTGAAAACCCCAACCTCCTGCACCGAGATGATAGCATCAAAGGGGAAGGCGATGCGGTGGGCCACCAGATACTCCAGGAAAGCGCGCTCCCCATTGGACACGATGGCCAGACGGTAGCGACTTTTCAGTCTGCGCAAACCCTCTCCTACATCGGGGAAGGGCTTCAGGTGTTGCCAGGCCGCCATAAGCCTTTCAACCTGCCCAGAGGTGAACGGTATAGATGCCTGCCTCAAGACATAAAGGAGTGCCCGACGCGCTGTCTCCTGATAGCCACTATGGCCCATAAGGAGCAGGCTGTCCTGGTATTGCTCCAGGCGCTGACGGAGGCGCCAGCTTCCCCATAACTCCTGGGCAGACAGGGGAGAGCCTACCTCTGCCAGGAAGGTTTGGATATGGTCAGCCAGGCTTCCGCCCAGGTCCAGGATAGTGCCGAAAACATCAAAGGTAAGGGTATGAACGCTCTCCAGGTGCTGTTGCACAGCCACTCCTGCCCAATAGCATACGACAACTGCAACCAGAGCGGGGGCAAGCCTACGCCTGCCCCCGCCTCGCTGACTGTGTAAAAGAGATAACCTCTACGACGCGGCCGCCTTGGCCTGGCGCTGGTGCATTTTGTCCACCAGTTCCCGCACGGCGGCGGCGGAGCGTTGGAGGGCGGCGGCTTCGTCGGGGCGCAGGTCAAGTTCAATGATCTGCTCCACGCCCCTGGCCCCCAGTTTCACTGGCACGCCCACGCACAGCCCCTTGATACCGTATTCCCCATTGAGGTAGACACAGCAGGGGAGCACCTGCTTCCGATCGTAGACAATGGCATCCACCATCTGCACCACGGCGGCGCTGGGAGCATAATAGGCGCTCCCCGTCTTTAGCAGGGCCACGATTTCCCCACCCCCGTCCCGGGTGCGCTGGACGATTTTCTCCAGGCGCTCCTTGGGTAACAGGCGCTCCACAGGGATGCCCCCCACATTGGTGTAGCCCACCAGAGGCACCATAGTATCCCCGTGGCCGCCCAACACATAGGCGTGGACATCCTGCACCGAGACACCCAACTCCATAGCCAGGAAGGAACGGAAACGGGCGGTGTCCAGGATGCCCGACTGCCCAAACACCCGCTCCCTGGGCAGGCCCGACACCTCGTAGGCGTGCTGGGTCATAGCGTCCAGGGGATTAGTAACCACGATGATGATGGCGCTGGGCGAATGCTTCACCACCTCGCGGGTAACGCCCCCTACTATGTCCATGTTGGTGAACAGCAGGTCGTCCCGGCTCATGCCCGGCTTACGAGCCACCCCAGAGGTAATGATGACAATGTCCGAGTTGGCCGTCTCACTGTAACCGTTGGTGCCGATACAGCGGGCATCAGAGCCTACCACCGGCCCCGACTCTAAGATGTCCAGGGCCTTGCCCTGAGGAAGCCCCTCTATGATATCTACCAGCACGATATCTGCATAGCCACGGTCAAAGAGGCGCTGGGCTACAGTAGCACCCACATTGCCGGCACCGACGACAGTAATTTTCCTACGCACGGGTCTTCACCTCCTCCAGTTTGCGAATAATAGCATCGGCCATCTGCGAAGTGCCAACGGCAGTAGGGTCGTCCCGCCGGGGCTTGAAATCGTAGGTTACATACTTGCCCTCCCGAATAACCTCCGCCACGGCGCGCTCTATACGGTCTGCCGCCTCTCTCTCCCCTAGATAGCGGAGCATCAAGACGCCGGACAGAATCATGGCGGTGGGGTTCACCTTGTTCTGGCCCTTATAGCGAGGGGCAGAGCCGTGAACCGCTTCAAAGACGGCCCCGTGTTCGCCGATGTTTGCCCCGGGGGCCACACCCAGGCCCCCCACCAGCCCGGCGCACAGGTCCGAGCAGATGTCGCCATACAGGTTGGGGAGCACCAGCACATCAAACTCCTCGGGGCGCATGACCAACTGCATGAAGGTGGCATCCACTAAGCGCTCTTCATACTGGATGTCGGGGTAATCTTTGGCCACCTGGCGCGCTACCTCAAAGAAGAGGCCATCGCTGAACTTCATGATGTTGGCCTTGGTTACCGCCGTTACCTTCTTGCGCCCGTTCTGACGGGCGTAATCAAAGGCGAACTTCACGATGCGGCGGGTGCCGAACTCGGAGATGGACTTGATGGAGAAGCCGGCGTGCTCCGGGTCCAGCACCTTCTGCCCACTGCGGTAAATAAGGTCAATCAGGTCTTTAGTGTAGGGACCACCCTTAGGAAACTCTACACCGGCGTAGAGGTCCTCCGTGTTCTCCCGTATAACCACCAGGTCAATGTTCTCGTAGCGACTGCGCACACCGGGGTAAGACTTGGCCGGGCGCACACAGGCGTAAAGGTCCAGTTCCTTGCGGATAGCCACATTTACGGAGCGAAAGCCCGTGCCCACCGGGGTCGTGATAGGCCCTTTGAGGGCTACCTTGTTCCGCCGAATAGATTCCAAAACGCTATCGGGCAAGGGTGTGCCATAGCGGGCCATAACCTCTTCCCCGGCCTCCTGCACCTCCCAATCTATCTTTACACCCGACGCTTCTATTACCCGCACCGCCGCCTGGCTTACCTCAGGCCCAATGCCGTCCCCTGGGATAAGGGTTACTCTGTAGGCCATGCGCTCCCTCCGTGCGTATTTTTTCCCCTTCCGGCTTGCCACCCCTTTTCCCTGGCCCCTTTCATAGGATACCCCAAAATCGCCGATAGAGCGTATCTATAGTCTCTCCCCACAAAAGAGGGGGAGCACCCTCCCCGGGGCTCCCCCTGTGGCCGAAACATCTTTACTCTATTATAGCCAAGACCTCCCCTCTTTGCACCTTCTGTCCCGCCCGTGCAGCGAGGCGAACCACCCCACTCCGTGGCGCAGGCAGGGCGTTCTCCATCTTCATAGCCTCCAGAAAAGCCACCACCTGCCCCTCCGCTACCCTCTGCCCCTCCTCCACCACATAGCGAGTCAGGATGCCCGGCATAGGGGCCAAAAGCCTGCTCTCCTGGACCTCGGGGGGATGTAGCACTACGGGAAAGGGGGCCACAGAGGCTGTAGGCGACGGACGAGGAGGTGAAGATGCTTTCCTAACCCAGCGCGCCTCTCTCGCCTGCCAGGCAACCTGACGCCAGAGGGTTGGTGCCCGCAAGGGGGGCATCATCTCCACACCAGGGATGCCTTGCCCATGCTGCACAACATACTCTAGAGAGGGATGTTCCCGTGCTTCTTAGGGGGAAGGGTATCCCTTTTGTTGGCCAACATAGACAAGGCTCGGATAATCTTGGGGCGTGTTTCAGCGGGGTCTATCACATCGTCTAGGAAGCCCCTGCTGGAGGCGATATAGGGATTGGCGAAGCGCTCCTTATACTCCTGAATCAATCGTGCCCGCTCCCCTTCCGGGTCGGGGTGCTTGGCCAGGTGCTCCCGGTAGATGATGTTCACCGCGCCATCGGGCCCCATCACCGCCACTTCACCGGTGGGCCAGGCGTAGTTGATGTCCCCTCGCAAGTGCTTACTGCTCATCACCAGGTAGGCACCCCCATAGGCTTTGCGCAACAGCACACTCACCTTGGGCACAGTGGCCTCGGTATAGGCGTAAATAAGTTTTGCCCCGTGGCGGATAATACCCCCGTGCTCCTGGTGCACACCCGGCATAAAGCCAGGCACATCCACAAAGGTTACCAGCGGTATATTGAAGCAGTCGCAGAAGCGCACAAAGCGGGCCGCCTTCACAGAAGCGTCTATGTCCAGCACCCCTGCCAGATGCTGGGGCTGTTGGGCCACAATTCCTACGGAGCGCCCCGCCAAGCGCGCGAACCCCACCACAATATTGGGTGCCCAGCGCTCCTGCACCTCAAAGAAGTCCCCCCTGTCCACCACCCGATGTATGATCTCTTTTACATCGTAAGACTTCATGGGGTTTTCGGGCACCAGGTAACGGAGGGCCTCGTCCCTCCGGTCGGGGGGATCGCCGGTATCCACAACAGGGGGGTCTTCGGTGTTGTTACTGGGCAAGAAAGAGAGAAGACGGCGCACCTGCTGGAGGCACTCGGCCTCGGTGTCGTAGGCGAAGTGGGCAACCCCACTTTTGGTAGTATGCGCGTGAGCACCTCCCAACTCTTCGTGGGTAACTTCTTCTCCAGTTACCGCCTTGATGACATCCGGGCCAGTTATATACATCTGCCCAATGCCCCGTGCCATAAATACGAAGTCGGTAAGGGCTGGCGAATAGGTGGCCCCACCGGCGCTGGGGCCCAGGATAACGGAAATCTGGGGGATAACACCACTGGCCAGCACATTGCGCTTGAAAATCTCCCCATATCCCGCCAGGCTGAAGACCCCCTCCTGGATGCGCGCTCCACCGGAGTCGCACATCCCCACCACAGGGGCGCCCACCTTCATCGCCAAGTCCATTACTTTGCAAATCTTCTCCGCCACCGCCTCGGACAGGGAGCCCCCCAGCACGGTGAAGTCCTGGGCATACACGAAGACGATGCGCCCCTCTACTGTGCCCCAACCTGTTACCACTGCATCTCCCAGCACCTTTTGCTCCGCCAGGCCAAACTCGGTGGCGCGGTGGGTAACCAGGGGATCCAGTTCCTCAAAACTCCCCTCGTCCAGAAAAAGGGCGATGCGCTCCCGGGCTGTCAGTTTGCCCTTGGCGTGCTGCTGCTGGATACGCTTCTCACCTCCTCCCAATCGGCCTTGGGCCTTCAGGCGCAGGAGGTGCTCCAGTTTTGCAGGCAGAGCCGACGGCTGTTCCATTTCTCTTTGTCCTTACAAGGCTTGTGGGCGGGTGTTCTCTGCTAGGGAATGCTACCACACTGCATTGTTGCTCGCAAGGAAGGACGACGCAGGGCAATTTGGGACGGTTTCCGTATATTTATCCGGCCCTGTGCTCATGTAAAGCGCTCTTGGCGACCCTTGACAGCGCCCTGAGCCGTCTATATACTGGCCTCACCGATAACACCCCGTCCGGAGGGGACGCAATGCGCACTTTGGCATTTGCGATTGGCCTGTTGGCTCTGCTGGCCCTGGCGTGTCGCCCTGGGGCCGCCCCTACCCCTACACCCACCCCTTCACCGACCCCCAGGCCTGCAGCGGCCTTGCCTCCCACCCCTACGCCCACCCCGGCGCCTGGCATAACCCCTCTCCCTGCGGCCCCGACGCCCCCCCCCCCACCAAGCCCCCCCCCAGCCCCCCCACCCCCCGAAGGGGGGGCCCCGCGCGACCCCCCACCCCCGCCCCCCCCCCCGGAGAGAAACGCCCC
>JBKBKV010000055.1:0-10876 GCA_046294495.1 Dehalococcoidia bacterium
GGGGTTGGGGGTAGCCACCACAGTGGCAGGGGTATGGGCGGCTCTGGCTCCCGCCCTCTAATGGGGGTGTTTGGCACCTGCTACCACTCCTGTGTAGAATGGAAATGGACACCCGCGGAGGAGACATGGCTGGTCATTCCAAATGGGCACAAATCAAACATCAGAAGTCGGCAGTGGATGCCAAACGAGGCCAGTTGTTTACCAAACTGGCGCGAGAGATCACCATCGCTGCCCGGCAAGGTGGAGGGGATATCCAGGCTAACCCCCGTCTGCGACTGGCAGTGGAGCGGGCACGGGAAGCCAACATGCCCATGGACAACATCCAGCGGGCCATTCGGCGCGGCACTGGCCAGGGGGAGGAGCAGGCGAAACTGGAGGAGGTGGTCTACGAGGGGTATGGGCCTGGGGGTATCGCTATTCTGGTGCAGGCGGTAACGGAAAACCGCAACCGCACCACCTCGGAGGTGCGTTCGGTTCTGGAGCGTGGGGGGGGAAAGATGGGGGGTGTCGGCTCCGTCTCCTGGCTCTTTGAGCAGAAGGGGGTGCTTACCTTGGAGGTGGACAACCCACAGACCGCCGAGCGTATCGCCCTTACCGCTATTGACCTTGGCGCAGAGGATTTTGTTCAAGATGGCTCTTTCCTGGAGGTGCGGTGTCCCTCAGAGCGCTTTGAGGCTTTGAAGAAGGCTTTGGAAGAGCAAGGGGTTACCCTTGCCACGGCCGAGGTGGCCATGGTGCCTAAGACCGTTGTGCCCCTGGACGCTGCCACCAGCGAGCAGGTCTTCCGTCTGTTGGACCGCCTAGAGGACCTGGATGATGTGCAGAAGGTCTACACTAATGCCGACTTCCCCAGTGAGGTGCTGGAGCGCTACCGGGCCGCCTAGGAGGTGAGGCGTGCGCGTCCTGGGGATAGACCCTGGCACCCTTCGCCTCGGCTACGCCCTGGTGGTGGCCGAGGGGGATGCCTTGCGCCTGGAGACCTGCAGCATCCTGACCGCCCCCAGCCGCGCCCCTCTTCCCCAACGCCTCGTTATCCTTTACCACGCCCTTAGGGGGGCGACCCAGCGGCTAGCCCCTCATGTTGTCGCTGTAGAAGAGCCTTTCGTCCCCAAAAGGGAGCAGGCGGTGCGCACGGCCATCGCTATAGGGCAGGCCCAAGGCGTTGCATTCCTGGTGGCGAATGGCCTTCCAGTAGTTACCTATGCCCCCTCCCTGGTGAAACAGGTGGTGGCGGGGCACGGCCGTGCCAGCAAAGGCGATGTGGCCGAGGCTGTGCGCCTTTTGCTGGGCCTACCTGCATATCCAGCCTCCCTAGACATTGTTGATGCTATAGCCATTGCCCTGTGCCACTGCCTGCTCCGTCGCAGCCAGGAGCGCCTCCAGGAGACCCAATGATCCGGGTGGTGCGCGGACGCCTAGAAGCAGTAGGCCAGGACTGGGTAGCCGTGGAGGTAGGCCCTGTTACTCTGGAGGTGCGAGTGCCACCCTCCGCTATCCCCTCCCTGGGGCCAATAGGCTCTACGGTGTGTCTCCATACCTGCCTCGCCCTACGGGACGAACGCCCTGTCCTTTACGGCTTCCCTACAGAGGAGGGGAAGCGCCTTTTTGAACTCTTGCTAACGGTTAGTGGGGTTGGCCCACGCACGGCTCTCGCTGTGCTGGGTCATCTGGAGCCCAAGGACGCCGGTGTGGCTATAGCCACAGGAGAAGTGGAGGCTCTAGCGCGTGCCCCGGGCGTGGGTAGAAAGACTGCCTCCCGCATTGTGCTGGAGTTGAAAGGGCGGCTGGAAAAAGACATCCAGACCCTGCCCGAAGGGAAGCCCAACCAGCGCGACCTTATTGCGGCGCTCCTTGCCCTGGGTTACTCCCGCCTGGAGGCGCTGGAGGGTGCCAAGGCTGTCCCCCAGGGTGAGGCGCTTACTCTGGAGGAGCGCCTGCGTCGTGCCCTGCAGTTCCTGGGCGAGAGACGTTCCGAGTGAACCGATGTAAACTAACCAGGATAAGAGGCAAATCTGCCAGAAGGTAGGGGGCCATGCCGACACAAAGACAGCGCCTAGCCATGCTAGATGACCCGTCGCATCGTGCTGTCTGCGACCCCACTGATTTCTGGGGGCGCATCGCCTCCCTACCCCAGCAGGTGGTGGCGGCCACGGCGGCGGCTGCAGAGGTAGCCTTACCGCTGGCGGTGCGAGCGTGCAACCGTATCCTTGTGGCAGGCATGGGCGGGTCGGCTATAGGGGGCGACCTTTTGGCCAGCCTCGCCGAGGCTAGGGGTGGACCGCAGGTGGTGGTCTGGCGCGACTTTGGCCTACCGGCGTGGGTAGACCAGCATACCCTGGTGGTTGTCAGCACCTATTCGGGGGAGACCGCCGAAACCCTCTCCGCTTTGCACACCGCCATTGTCAAAGGTCTGCCCACGCTGGTCATCACCTTCGGCGGAAAGGCGGCCCAGTGGGCCGCTCAGCACAACCTCCCCCTTTTGGTTATACCTTACAAAGGTGAGCCTCGCACGGCAGTGGGCTGGCTCTTTTTCGGTATGTTGGGGCTGTTGGAACGGGCGGGGCTTTTCCCAGGTGTGACCAACTGGGGTGAGATGGTTGCCCTGCTGGAACGCCAAGCCCAAGTGCTTGCACCCCAATCCTCTATATCTCAGAATACGGCCAAGGTGCTGGCCGAGAGCCTCTACGGGAGAGTGCCATTAGTATGGGGTGGAGGGTTCCTGAAGGGGGTTGCTCACCGCTGGAAGACCCAGGTCAACGAGAACGCAAAAACCCCTGCCTTCGCCGAGGCCATCCCCGAGGTCTTCCATAACTCCGTTGAGGGGTTTGGGGAGATGGCGTCCCGTCTTGCTGTTGTGGTTCTCTCTTCGGCCTTCCTTGAGTCGGAGCACCGCCGACGCGTTGAGGGAGTAGTAGACCTGCTAGCGGGACGCGGGGTGTGGTGTCGGAGGGTGGAAGGGGAGGGGGAGAGCCTGCTAGCCCATATGGCCAGTTTGCTTTACCTGGGGGATTGGACGAGTTACTACCTGGCCCTTCTTTACGGAAAGGACCCGGCCCCTGTCCCTACCATTACCTCTCTCCGCCAGCGGCTCGGGGCGTAGCATCGTGCTGGCGCCCTAGACGGCGCTCTGCCATAGACTTCACCCACTGCATCCGTAGCACCTTCCCCTCGGCCACTAGGTCTGCCAGGGTAACGCTGTCCAGTGCCTTGAGCATGGCCTCCTGGGCGCGCCGCCATACTCCGTTGGCAGCGCAGAACTTGTCCAGAGCACACTCGCCAGGGCGTATAAGGCACCGATTCAGGTATATCGGGCCTTCTACGGTCTCTACAATGCTTCGCAGGGTAACCGAGTTCGCAGGGACGCCCAGGCGTAGGCCACCCCGACGGCCGCGGCGTGTCTGGAGTAGTCCCAGGGACGCCAACTCGGTGATAATTTTGCGCACAAAGGGCTTGGGCACCAGTTTCCGCCGAGCCACCTGGGAGGCGGTGCAGGTAACACCCTCCGCCTCAGCTTCGGCAACGCCCATAAGCACCCGCACAGCGTAATCGGTCTTGCGGCTAATGTCCATGGTGCACCCCCCTTCGGGCTTTGGCGACAAGGTGGGTACCCTTTTCAGAATGCACCAGCGAGAAGTGGCTGGTTAGGGCCAATCGGCAGGGAGGTGAGGGGCCAAAAGTCCCGAAAAAGGACCGCCAATTCCCATTTAGCGCTCAGCAGTGGAGCCGCTGTAGGCTCCCATCTTGCCAGGGTTGAGGATACACTGCGGGTCAAGGGCGCTCTTGATGCGCCGGAATACCTCCAGGGCGTGCCCCCATTCCCGAGGGAGAAGGTGGCATAACTTCACCCCAATCCCGTGGCAGTATTCCATTGTGCCACCCATATCTTGGGCGGTGGTCAGGAGGCGGTCTACCAGGTCGGCGATCTGCAAGGGTTCTGCAGAGGAGCGGGCATCGGCGCTGAAGAGGACGGAAAAGAACTCGGGCCGCCCCCACAGGGACCACTCGTGCACCACAACAGGGTAGCGCTGTAGGAGAGCCTGGGCCTCACGGCGATACTCCAGCACGCGCCCGGCGGGTATGGCCACATGGAGGTAGTCTATAGCCCAGAGCCGTTGCCTCCGCTGGGAGGGGGGCTTCGCCAGCACCTCCTGCCGGTAGCGTTCCGCCAAGCGATGGCGCTCGTTCCAGAAAGCGTTGGCCCGCTTTTCCCCCAGGTCTTGCCCGGCAGAGGCCCCGCAGATGTGGCGCGCCCGTTGGACTGCCCCTTCCACCTCTTGGCGGCATCCATCAAAACCCAGGTAGAGCAACACCTCCTCCCCTTCCTGCCACGAGTCTTGGGAGAAGTCCAGCAGGGTGGGGCGGAGGCCCAGGTGGAACATCTCCATTATTGCGGAGTAGCCGGCTTCAAAGGATGGGAACTGGAAAGCCAGGAAGGTGCGCTTTTCAGGGATTGGAAATGCCTCAATGGTGGCTTGCGTGATAACGCCCAGGGTGCCCTCGGTGCCGATGAAGAGGTAGTTAAAGTCCAGGGCGGAGGCTTTGGGGACAGGGTGGGTCTCCAGCACATCGCCTGTCGGGAGGACGACTTGAAGTCCGCGCACCTGTGCCCCCATAGGTCCATAGCGCCCTGCCAGGTAGCCCACGCCATTGGTAGAGATGGCGCCGCCCAGGGTGGCGATGGGCTGGCTCCACGGGTCATGGCCCAGGAAGAGCCCGTGGGAGTGCAGGGCTGTATCAAGGTCGTTCAAAAGGATACCTGCTTCAGCGCGCACCAGATGGCTTTCCCTATCCACCTGAGCGATGCGGGAGAGAGGCTTCATGTCCAGGGCGATGCCCCCCTGCAACGGCACCACCGCTCCCATGACCCCCGTCCCTCCACCGAAAGGCACAACGGGCACACCCCTCTGGTTGGCCCAGGAGAGGAGGGCTGCCACCTGTTCTACCGTGCGGGGGCGCACCACCACATCGGGGCGACGCTCCAGCAAAGGGGCGGCCCTAAAGGCACGCCACGCGCTCAGGGAATCTGCGCTGTGGGCTAACCGGTCCTCCGGGTCGGTGGAGACTTGCTCCCGGCCCAAAAGGTGTGTCAGGTCTTTTACAAGCGCCTCGTTCCATGGCATAGGGACCTCCCACAGGAGGGGAGTAGAGGGGGGCACTATTGGGCGGGACGCCAGCGAGTGCCTTGTGGGGTATCCTCCAGGGCGATGCCCATATCTATGAGGCGGGAGCGGATACGGTCGGCCAAGGCGTATTGGCGCATTTTGCGCAGTTCGCTGCGCACCTCTATTAGGAGTTCAATGAAGGGGCGGGCTGTCAGGGCGGCTCTCACAGGCTCTTGCAAGGTAAGGCCGAGGACGCCGGCCAACTGGCGCAAGGTGGCCTGGGCGTGGGCCACATTGGCTCCTTCTTCCCTCCTCTGGTTTATCTCCCGTGCAAGGTCAAAGAGGGCAGCCAGTGCCTGTGGCGTGTTCAGGTCGTCGTCCATACTCTGGGTGAAGCGTTGGGCATAGGGGGAGGGGTCAAAAGGGGGGCCGTCGGTAGGGCCTGGGCCGTCGCGCAGGGCAGAGCGGAATCGCTCCAGGGCACGCTCCGCGGAGGCCACCCCCTCTTCGTTCCAGGTGAGGGGGGAGCGGTAATGGGAGGATAGGAAGAAGAGGCGCAGGGCATCAGGGGAGAAACGGGCTAGGGCCTCCTTGACCGTTACCAGGTTGCCCAAGGACTTGCTCATCTTGTCCAGGCCCAGGCGCAAGAGGCCGTTGTGCACCCACCAGCGAGCGAAAGGGTCTTTGCCGGTGTAGGCCTCAGACTGGGCGATTTCGTTTTCGTGGTGGGGAAATATGAGGTCTTGCCCGCCCCCGTGAATATCCAGCGTCTCCCCCAAATGGTGAATAGCCATGGCAGAGCACTCAATATGCCAGCCGGGCCGCCCTTTGCCCCAGGGGCTATCCCACCAGGGCTCGCCAGGCTTGGCAGCCTTCCAGAGAGCGAAGTCCATAGGGTGCTCCTTGGCGGCCTCGGGTTCCACCCGTGCGCCGGCCATCATGCCCTCCAGAGTGCGGTGGCTCAGTTTGCCGTATCCCTTGCTGGCCAGCACTCGGAAATACACATCCCCCTGGGGGGAGACATAGGCATATCTTCGCTCTATAAGTCGCTGGACCATCTCTATTATAAGGCCGATACTTTCTGTAGCCCGGGGGTATAGGTGCGCCCGCTGGACATTCAGGGCATCCGTATCCTCAAAATACTCGGCGATGTATCGGTCGGCCAGTTCCCTGGCTGTGAGCCCCTCCCGCTGGGCGCGGTTAATGATTTTGTCGTCTATGTCGGTGAAGTTTTGAACATGGCGCACCTTCCAGCCCTTGCTTTCCAGCCAGCGGCGGAGCACATCAAAGTAGACGTAGGACATAGCGTGGCCCACATGGGAGGGGCCATATGGGGTGATGCCGCAGACATACATTTTAACTTCGTGCCCCAGGGGGGCGAAGTCTCGTTTCTCGGCCGTAAGGGTATCATACAGCCTCATACCTGCTCCTCTACCAGGGCCACAGCGTAGGCGGCTATGGCTTCTTGCTTTCCTATGGGGCCAAGCCCTTCGGCAGTCTTGGCCTTGATGCTAATGCTCTCCATGGGGACACCTAAGCAGTTTGCCAACTTCTCACGCATGCCGTCAAGGAAGGGGCGCAGGGTGGGCTGCTCACTGATGATGGTGCAGTCTATGTTCCCGATGCGCCATCCTTGTTGGACAAGCAGGTGGACGGCCTGCGCCAGGAGGGCCGTGCTGTCGGCATCCTTGTATCGGGGGTCTGTGGGGGGGAAGTGGGTGCCGATATCTCCCAGGGCAGCGGCTCCCAGCAGGGCATCTATAAGGGCATGGGTTAGGGCATCCCCGTCGCTGTGCCCCAGGAGGCCCTTGGGGAAGGGGACGTGGACCCCCCCTAGCACCAGCCTCCGCCCCTCCACCAGGCGGTGGATGTCCCAGCCGAAGCCGACGCGCACCCTCATAAGCCCTAACCCTCCTGTGAGGGCAGTCGGAGGCGAAGGATGGCCTCTACCAGGGGCAGGTCTTCTGGCGTGGTAACCTTCAGGTTTGTGTAATCGCCCATAAACACTTTTACCCTCACACCCAGGCGCTCCGCCATACTGGCGTCGTCGGTAACGGTCTCCTGGACTATGTGATGGGCTTTTTCTAGGAGGGGGCGGCGAAAGACCTGGGGCGTCTGCACTACCCAGAGGCGCTCGCGGGGGAGCGTTTCCACTACCAGGAGGGCTTTATCCACCAGTTTGATGGTGTCTTTCGCGGGGACAGCGGCCACAGCCGCCCCTGTTTCCAGGGCTGCGACCAGGCCCCGCTCTACCATGTCGGGAGTGAGGCAAGGGCGGGCGGCGTCGTGGATCACAACCCACTGGCAGGGGGGAAGCATTCCCAGCCCACACCGCACCGAATCTTGCCGGCGGGGGCCACCCCTACCTATTGAGCAAGGCTTGCGCCAGCGGCCGCTTGCCAATAAGCCCTGGCCTCGCTCCAAGTTCTCGGCTGCCAGCACCACCACCACCCTGTCCACGGATGGGGCGTTCTCCAGGGCATCCAGCACCCAGGAAAGGGCAGGGCGGCCGTTTACCGGAACAAACACCTTGTCCAGGCCCCCCATACGCTGGCTTTGTCCGGCTCCCACCACGATGGCTCCTACTGGCTGCCCCTGAAACACTTTACCCCCTGGGCTGGGCAAAGATAATCCGCCCGGCCGCCGTCTGGTGGGTGCGCATCACCACCACATCCACAAACTGGTTTATAAAACGCTGTCCGCCCTCTACAACGACCATGGTGCCGTCGTCCAGGAAGCCCACCCCCTGCCCTGGCTCTTTCCCTTCCTGGATGATGCGCACCTGGAGCATCTCCCCCGGAGGGACTATGGACTGGAGAGCGGCGGCTAGTTCGTTAAGATTAAAAACCCGCAGCCCCTGTGCAAGGGCAGTTTTCCCCAGGGCGCTGTTGGCGGTAATAACCGATGCCTTTAGGCGGCGGGCAAGGGAGACCAGGCGGGCCTCAACCTGGTCCTCCCGGGCATTGGCTTCCAGGATTCGGAGGGGCACTTTGCGCTCCTGGCGGAGGCGGTTAAGCACCCCCAGGCCACGGCGCCCCCTGGCGCGCATGGCGGGGTCGCCGGAATCCGCAAGCCGCCGCAGTTCCTCCACTACGAAGCGGGGGACCACGAGAGGATCACGAAGGAAACCTGTGGCCACCAGATGGGCGATGCGACCGTCTATAAGGGCGGTTGTGTCCAGGATTGCCATTTCGCGGGTGGGCAGACGCTCCTGGGCTAGCCTTTCAAGGCGTGGAAACGCTTCTAGGAGGGTCCTTTGACGAGACAGACCGGCCCAAGCACCGATAAGGGCCAAAGCCAGCGTTACCGCCAAAGGTAGGTAGACGGCCAGTGCACCAGGGAGGCGGGCCAGGGCAGGGGTAAGCAGTGCCCCTATGGCCAACCCCAGAATGGCCCCACCGAGCCCCAGGCCAAGGGAGAGGGGAGAGGCTTGAGCAAGCCACCGCACCACCCTCATGGCCAATCCCAGGCAGGCTCCGGCAACAGCCCCCCAGACAAGGGGCGCAAACTCATACCACCACCCCAGCGCCACTGCCGCACCCAGGAGCGCTATAAGGACCGCAGTGCTCAGCAGACGGAGGCGCCGGCTCCACCGAAGCGGCACCTTCCAACGCCTTCTGCCCATTACATACCACCTCAACGGCGATGCCGCTTTTGCCTGTTGTCGCAGACCTGCCAAAAGTGCGGGCATCTTGCCACGGCGACGCCCCTTGGGAGGCGGTGCTGCAAGGCTACCTAATGGCCATGCGCACGCTGAGGACCGAGATGAGGATAAAGACCACCACCAGGATTATGGTGAACTGGAAAAGCACGCGCTCCAGACCCCGACGCACTCGGAAGGTGGACTCTGCCGAAGCGAAGAGGCCAGTCCCCTGGCCGCGCACTTGCAACAGCACGGTAAGGATAAGGAGAATGGACACCAGAATTTCCGCAATGGCCAGGGTAGATTGCACGCTACTACTCCTTACTCGCTAGATAATCGGGTTGGTGCTATATCCCTCTGCCAGTTATCATATCACTTCGCCGTGCACAACGCTTGATAGAACACATCCAGTCCCCGCACGAGGGGGGATGGGTCGCAGACTTGCGAACTGCGCTCATATGGCACTCTCTCTACGCAATACGGGGCCTGTTGAGGGCACAAGGGAGGGTAACTGTCAGGGCGCATTTTCTATATTTGCACCACTCGGTGGGGGAGGCGGCACTTCTCTGCGGCGATGATGGCCTCCACCGCCGCCACCGCCTGGTCTAGCCGTCCATTCTCGTTGATGACCAAGTAGTCAAAAGTGGGTAGAAACTCCAACTCCTGGCGGACGGTCTCAAGGCGACGCTCCAGGGCTTTGGGGGAGTCGGTGCCCCGCTGGCGCAGACGACGCTCAAGTTCCGAGAGAGAGGGAGCCGTTACGAAGATGAACACGGCTTGGGGCGCAAGCCGCCGTATGGTGGCTGCCCCCTGCACGTCTACCCGTATAAGCACATCACGTCCCTGCGCCAGGGCGTTACGCACCTGTTCCTTGGGCACGCCGTAGAAGTAGCCATAGACCTGCGCCCACTCCAGGAAACCCTGGGCGGAGCGGATGCGCTCAAACTCCTCCCAAGAGAGGAAGAAGTAGTCTACCCCATCCCGTTCGTGGGGGCGCTTGGGGCGTGTGGTGGCTGTTACCACAAAGTGGTAGGGACGCCCCAGTTGGCGCATCCGTGTCAGGATGGCGTCTTTCCCTGCGCCCGAGGGGCCAGAGAGCACCACCAGCAGAGGCTTGGGCCTGTAGCACTCCTGTAGGAGTGTGCTGGCCAGGAGGTCCTTATCCACGACTTGTAGCCCCTGTCAGCGACGCCATGTGTTGCCAGAAGGTAGGGTAGGAGACGGCGGCGCACTCGGCTCCTTGCACAATGGTCTCACCACGCGCCAGCAGGCCAGCAACCCCCAAGGCCATAGCCAGACGGTGGTCGCCATAACTGCGGCAGACGGCTCCCTGCAGTTGCACCGGCCCCCGAATGCGCATACCATCGGGCAGTTCGTCAATGTCGGCGCCCATATGGCGCAGTTCCCGCACTGTGGTAGCGATGCGGTCGGATTCTTTTACACGCAGTTCTTGGGCGTCGCGGATAAGGGTGGTGCCTCGGGCGAAGCAGGCTGCCACAGCCAGGATGGGGATTTCGTCTATGACACGGGGCACCATATCGCCCCGAATTTCTATGGCCTCTAGGGTGCTGGAGGAGGCGGTGATGTCGGCTACGGGCTCTCCACCCTCCTCCCTGGGGTTGAGCACCTGCAGGCGAGCACCCATCTGGTGCAGGGCGTCCAGGATGCCCGTGCGGGTAGGGTTGATGCCCACTCCGCGTAGGGTAACCTGTGCCTGGGGGTGGCAAGCAGCTGCTACAAGCCAGTAAGCGGCAGAGGAGAGGTCGCCGGGCACCCATATGTCTTTGGCAGTGAGGACGCTCGGCTTCAGGCGCACTGCGAGGCCATCCCGTTCCAGGGGGGCGCCCATTGCCTGAAAAAGGCGTTCAGTGTGGTCGCGAGTGGGGGCTGGCTCCACCACTACCGTTTCCCCCTGGGCGAACAGTCCGGCCAGCAGGATGCACGACTTTACCTGGGCACTGGCCATAGGCAGGGTGTAGGTAATGCCCTTCAGATGGCCCCCCCGTATGACCAGCGGGGCCAAGCGGTCTCCCTCTCGCCCCCAAATCTGCGCCCCCATCTCCCGAAGCGGCTTTATGACCCGGTCCATGGGGCGGGAGCGGAGGGAGCGGTCTCCCGTTAGGATGGAGAG
>JBKBKV010000056.1:0-9956 GCA_046294495.1 Dehalococcoidia bacterium
TTCACAGCCATGCGCGCCCGAGGGGCGCAGGTAACCGACATCGCCGTGCTGGTGGTGGCGGCCGACGACGGAGTTATGCCCCAAACTGTGGAAGCCATAAGCCACGCCCGCGCTGCCAATGTGCCCATCGTTGTTGCCATCAACAAGATAGACAAGCCGGAAGCCAATGTGGAACGGGTAAAGCGCCAGTTGGCAGACCTGGGCCTCATACCCGAAGAGTGGGGGGGCGAGACCATTATGGTGCCCCTCTCTGCCAAGCAGCGAAAGGGTATCAGCGACTTGCTGGATACGCTCCTGCTGGTAGCCGAGATGGGGGAACTGAAGGCCAACCCGAACCGCCCGGCTGTGGGGGTGGTGGTAGAGGCCAAGGTGGACAAGAGCAAAGGCCCCGTTGCTACCGTCCTTGTTCAGACCGGCACCCTGCATGTAGGGGACAATGTGGTAGTGGGCGACACTTGGGGAAGGGTCAAAGCATTGCTCACAGACACAGGGCGCCGCACCCGCAAGGCCGAGCCTTCTATGCCGGTAGAGGTGCTGGGCCTAGACTCCCTCCCCCAGGCGGGGGACACCCTTATCGCCGTGCCCGATGAGAAGACGGCCAAGGAGATCGTGGAGGCGCGTCAACGCCAACTGGCCGCCCAGAAAGCCGCCGCGCGCCCTCTTACCCTGGAGGACCTAACAAAGCAAATTCAGGCCGGTGAGGTCAAGGAGCTCCCCATCATCCTGAAATGCGATGTGCAAGGGAGCGTGGAGGCCGTTAGGGCTGCCCTGGGCAAAGTGGAGCCTGAAAGGGCTAAGGTCAAGTTTATCCACAGCATGGCAGGCACTATTACCGAGAGCGATGTGCTTCTGGCCCTGGCCTCGCGCGCCGTTATCATCGGCTTCAACACTCGTGTGGAACCGGGTGCACGCCGTCTGGCCGATAGGGAAGGGGTGCAAATCCGCACCTATGACATCATCTACAACCTCACGGAGGATGTGCGGCGGGCTTTGGAGGGTCTTACCCTGCCGGAAGAGCGGGAGGTGGTGGAGGGCCACGCCCTGGTAAAGGCTATCTTCCCTGTGGGCAAGCGTGGGAAGGTGGCGGGGTGCCTTGTAACCGATGGAAAGGTGGTGCGAGGGGCAGGGGTGCGCATCTTGCGGGGAGGCAAGGTGCTCTTTGAAGGCCAGGTTACCAGCCTCCGCCGGGTCAAAGAGGATGTGCGAGAGGTGCCACAGGGCTTTGAATGCGGGGTGGGCGTAGAGGGTTTCACCGATTTCCAGGTGGGGGATACCCTGGAGGTCTTCCGCAAGGAGCGGGTGAAGCCCCCTGCAACCTAGGAGATGCACAATGGGCCGCCGCTTGGACCGCCTAAACGACCTCATACGGGAGGAGATCAGCGCTCTCCTGCGGGAGGTGAAAGACCCCCGCCTGGCTGGCCTGGTTACCATAACGCGGGTAGAAGTCTCCGAAGACCTGGCCCACGCTCGGGTCTTTTTCAGCGTCTTGGGCACAGAGGCACAGTGGGAGTCCACTATGCAGGCCCTGGCTTCGGCGGCGGGCTTCCTGCGCCGTGAACTGGCCCACCGTATTACTCTGCGGCGCACCCCCGAACTGCACTTTATAGCCGACGCCTCTATGGAGAAGGCGGGTCGGGTGCTCGCTCTGATGCACCAAATAGCCTCCGAGCGTAACAACTCTCCGCTGGAGTAGCCTTGACAGCCCACGGCATCCTGAACCTCTTGAAGCCGCAAGGAATGACCTCTATGGACGCGGTGCGGCGGGTCAAGCGCCTGACCCGGGAGCGCTCGGTGGGGCACGGAGGCACCCTAGACCCCCTGGCCACAGGCGTGCTCCCCGTCCTCTTCGGGCAAGCCACCCGGGTTATGGACATCCTAATAGAAGGGCGCAAGGTGTATCGGGGGGTGGTGCGCCTGGGCATCACCACCGATACCTACGATGTAACAGGGAGGGTGCTGGCTACCGCCGACCCCTCTGGGGTCAGCCAGGAGCAGGTGGGGGCGGTGCTCCAGCGTTTCCTTGGCACCATTACCCAGGTGCCCCCGGCCTATAGCGCCTTGAAGCAAGAGGGGGAGCCCCTCTACCGGCGTGCCCGTCGTGGGGAAGAGGTGCAACCCAAGCCCCGCCGAGTTCGCGTCTTCCGCCTGGACATCCTGGCGTGGACACCCCCAACCTTTGTCCTGGAAATTGAGTGTGGGCGTGGCGTATACATTCGCTCCCTTGCCCACGACATTGGGCAGGCTCTGGGGTGTGGGGCGGCTCTGGAGGCCCTGGAGCGCCTCCAGGCTGGGCCTTTCCGCATTGAGGATGGGATAGCCTTGGACGCTTTCGCTCAGGCTGTGGCGGAGGGCACCTGGAAATCCTTGCTCTATCCCCCTGACTATGTGGTGCGCCACCTGAAGGCTGCCATCCTGGGGCCGGGGGCGGCGCGCCTGGCCTCACAGGGGCAAGACATACCCCTTGGCAGGCGAGGTCTCCTGCTGGCCCAGCATGGGGAGTTGTGCCGCCTCTATACTCAGGACGGGCGTTTCCTTGCCCTGGCCCGCTACGACAGTAGCAAGGGGCGCTGGCACCCCGAAAAGGTTTTCAACCCGCCTTTAGAGGAAGGGGAGCAGGCTATCGCCTCTCCAGCAGGGCCTTGAGGGGGGCAATGTTCTCCAGAGACGGCTTGCGTTTCCCCACCTCCACCTCTTTCACTATGGGGACGATGGCGCTGTTGAAGGGTGTGGCGATACCCACCTGGGCACCCAAACGCGCCACCATCCCGTTCAGGTGGTCTATCTCCGTCCTGCGCCCTTTCAGGATGTCCTGCAACAGGGATGGGCGCCCGTCCCGGGAGCGTTGTGCGTCCTCCATTAGACGCAGTTCCACCTCCTCCAGGCCCTTCCCCTGGGCCGCCTCTTTCATCATCTTGGGAGGGATGCTCCCAATAGGCTCAATTTGGTAGCCCAGCGCCTCACCCACCTGCACCACTTCTGCGGCGATGTGGATGGCGATGCGTCGGGTATCGGGGTGCTGGCGTGCAGGGGCAGAGCCGAGACCGGTGATGCCGGCGATGGGGTTGGCCATACAGTTGACCGCCAGTTTGGCCCACCGCTCGCCCCACAGGTTGGTGGTAACCACTGTCTTGGCGGCGCTGGAAAGCACCTCCGCCAGGCGCTGGATACGCGGCGTAACTCGTCCGTGCACCTCCCCCACGCGGTAGCCTATTCGCTCCGGGTCGTCGGTGCGCTGAACATGCCCGGGCTCGTAGAGGCCGGCACCTACCGTTACCACGATACCCACTGTGCGCCCCCACCCCACCACCTGGGCGATGCGCTCCTCGTTGATGCTGTTCTGAGCAGAGGCCACGAAGCCTTCAGGCTTCAAGTAAGGCTCTATCAGGGTGCACGCCCAGGCCGTATCGTATGACTTCACAGAGAGTATGACCAGGTCAAAAGGCTCCTGCTTCTGCAGTTCGTGGATATGGATGGCCTTTACAGGCGCCTGGAACTGGCCGTTGAGGGTAGTGATGCGCAAGCCGTTGCGCTTCATAGCCTCCACGTGCTCTGGCCACTGGTCAACAAGGGTTACATCGTAGCCGGCCCTGGACAGCATACCTCCCAAGTAGCCACCTATGGCTCCTGCACCTACGATAGCGATGCGCATACCTTCTTCACTCTCCTTACTCGCTCAGGCTGAAGGGGGGATAGCGGTCGGTGAATAGGAGGACATAGCCCGCCACTCTGTAGACCCAACGGTTTATCCCCATCACCAGCACCCACAGGTCGTGGGGGTAATGCCCTGTGAAGAGGTTGGCAATGGCGGCGAAGAGCACCAGGAGCAATTGGAGACCTCCCCATCTGTAGCCAGTTCCCCCTTGCAAGATGGTGATGATAAGGTAATGGGGGATGGCCAGGAGCCACCACTTCACCAAGACAAGCCCCCGGCTTAGACGCTCCGGGTAGTATACATCCAGGTCGGCGGGGTAGTCATCGGTGGGTGCGAGGGTGAAGGGGGGATACTTGTCGGTGCCCAGGGCCTGGTAACTGTAGAAGCCTACCCTCCATGACCAGCGTAAGACGCCTACATTGTAGTGGAAGAGGGGCTTTGGGTAGCGGCCCGTGAATAGGATAGCAAAGAGGGCGATAATCCAGGCCCCAAAGGCCCCGAGGGACAGGAAGAACAGCACCACCAGATGGGGGATGACCAAGAGCCACTTGACCAGGAAGAGCCAGCGGTTCAGAGGCTCGGTTAGGGTGCCTCGCAGGGTAAGGGGATAAGGGGTGGGTTGAGTCATCTCAACCTCCTTTGCGGGCCCTATGCCTTTCGGACACTCTCATAGGCTTCGTCCCTTTTTAGGCACCGTCGGCGGGCACCGGCTGGGGCGCCTGCTTCTTGGAATGGATGGCCCAGAAGACTGCCTCTGGTGTCATGGGCAGTTTGGTGATACGGACACCCACCGCTCGGTAAATAGCATTGGCCAGGGCAGCGGGTGCGGGGACGATAGGAGGCTCACCCACCCCGCGCACCCCGAAGGGGCCATCGGGAGCGGGCACCTCCACGATGCAGGTGTCAATCATGGGCAGGTCTAGGGCGGTAGGTTCCCTGTAGTCCAACAGGGTGGGGTTGCGCATTTTCCCCTTGTCCCAGGCGTAATACTCGTGGAGGGCCCAGCCGATGCTTTGGGCGGCGCCTCCCTGCATCTGACCTTCTACCTGCACGGGGTTGATGGCCTTGCCCACATCCTGGAAGGTGGTGAAGCGCAGGATTTTCACCTTGCCAGTTTCCGGGTCCACCTCCACATCGCACAGTTGGGCGGAGAACTCGTTGGCAGGCTGGAGGCGTGTAACGGCGCCAGTGCCCACGATGGGGCCTGCCCCTCGGGTGCGGGTGAGGCTAGCCACTTGTTGCCAGGGCAGGACCTGCTCCGGGTCGGTTTTCACCCAGAACTTGCCGTCGGCATACTCTATGTCTGTGGCGGAGAGACGGCGGTCGGGCTTAGAGAGGGCTTCGGCGGCGCGTTCCTTCATCTGAGCGATAACACTCTGGCAGGCTCGAGCCAGGGCAGCACTCTGGGTGAAGGTGGTGCGGCTCCCAGCGCTCAAATCGGTGTAGGGGGTGGATGCTGTGTCCCCCACGCGAATAGCGATCCGTTCCAGGGGGAGTTGAAGCAGGTCGGCCACCATCTGGAGCATGCTGGTGCGCGTGCCTGTGAGGTCAACCTGGCCAGTTAAGATGTTCACTGTTCCGTCCACATTCACGATGACCTGGGAGGAGGAGGTGAGGATAGCCCCCATCCACGCCCCTAGGGCCACTCCCCTCCCACGGTTCTTCCCCTCAAGAGGGGTGTTCCAATGGGGATGGCTCTTTATGGCCTGCAGGATGGCCTTCACACCGATGCGCCCGTATTTCTGGCCGGTAGCATTCTGGTCGCCCTCTTCGGCGGCGTTGCGGAGGCGCAGTTCAATGGGGTCTAGGCCCAAGCGCTCCGCCAGCATATCCAGGGTTGACTCGGCTGCGAAGGCGGCGGCTGTGGCGCCTGGGGCGCGGTAGGCCTGGACCCTGGGCTTGTTGGTTACCACATCGTAGGCTTCCACCTTTATGGCCTGGGCCTTGTAGGGGGCGAAGATGCACCAGGTCGCTCCTTGAATGGGTGCTCCGGGGAAGGCCCCGGCATCCATAACGACCCTGGCATAAAGGCCTGTGAGGCGCCCGTCTCGCTTGGCGCCCGCCTTGACGGTGATATAGGCGGGGGAGGCAGGCCCTGTAGCTCGAAACACCTCGGCGCGGTCCATCACCATTTTCACTGGTAAGCCCGCCTTTCGGCTGAGGAGAATGGCCAGTGGCTCCAGGATTACATAAATCTTGCCGCCAAAGGCGCCGCCTATTTCAGCGGGGATGACATTGATCCTGTGGAGGGGGATTTTTAGCAGGGCTGAGAGCATGCGTTGGGCGTTGAAGGTGCCCTGCGTGGCAGTCCACACATTCGTCTTGCCTTCTGCATCCACCCAGGCCACGCACGCCTGAGGCTCCAGGTAGCCCTGGTGAACCATCTGGGTTTCAAAGGACTGCTCCACCACCACATCGGATTCGGCCCAGGCCTTCTCAATGTCGCCGAAGCCAGTCTCAACTATGGTGGCTATGTTGGAGGGTTTGGTGGGCTTCTCCCCAAGGGTGCGGGTGTATAGGTTGGGGTGGAGCAAGGGGGCGTCGGGCCTCATGGCATCCAGGGCGTTTTCCACTACTGGCAGCACTTCATAGTCTACCTGGATCAGGTTCAGGGCTGCCTCGGCGATCTCGGGGGAGGTGGCGGCCACGGCCGCGACGGCGTGACCCTCAAAGAGGGCCTTATCGTGGGCGATTACCAGGCGTCGCAGGTCGGCCAGGTCTATCATCAACTCGCCCCCAAAGGCGGCGCGAGCCTCTTCCAGGGAGGGCAAGTCGTCGGCAGTTACCACGGCCTTGACGCCCTCCAGAGCCAAGGCGCGAGAGGCGTCTATGCGCCGAATAGTTGCATGGGGGTGGGGGCTGCGCAGCACCTTGCCATAGAGCGTGCCCGGCAGCGTCAGGTCGGCGCTGAAGCGGGCAGTGCCAGTAACACGCTCCAGGGCATCGGCTTTAGGGATGGGCTTGCCAATGTAGCGGAACTGGGTCGTTGTCATTACCGCACCTCCCCTCGTGCTACAGACAGAATGGCTCGCACGATCTTATCATACCCGGTGCACCGGCAAAGGTTGCCGGCGATGCCCAGGCGCACCTCGTGTTCAGTGGGGTTGGGGTTCTTCTGGAGCAGATACTTGGCGGAGAGGAGAAAGCCCGGGGTGCAGAACCCACACTGCAGCGCCCCATACTGGATAAAGGCTTTTTGCAAGGGGTCTAGTTGGTTCCCTTGGGCTAACCCCTCCACCGTGAAGATTTCGGCCCCGTCGGCCTCGGGTGCCAATACCAGGCAGGAGTTCACCGTCTTTCCATTCATAAAGACGGTGCAGCACCCGCAGTTGCCGTTGCCGCACCCCTCTTTGGTGCCGGTAAGGCCAAGTTCGTCTCGTAACGCCTCTAGCAAGGTCTGCCAGGGTTTGACCAAAAGGGTGTAGTTAACGCCGTTGACTTTCATCCGGATCTGTGTGCGCAGGGCCAGTTTGTCCAGTGGATAAGTTGTCATGCCTTTACTCCTATTCCAGATGTATGCCCAAGTCGGCCAGGACATGGGTTAGAGTGCGTTTGGTGAGGACCTTGACCAGTTCCTTGCGGTAAGCGATGCTCCCCCGAACATCGGTAATGGGGTTAGTGGCCAGCGCGGCCTTTTCAGCCGCCTCCTCCAGCAAGTTGCGGGTAGGGCGTTGCCCCTCTAGGATAGCCTCGGCCTCTTTGGCTCGGACGGGGGTAGGGGCAACGGCGGCCAAGGCGATGCGGGCGCGGGTGATAGTGCCCCGCTCGTCCAGGGCCACCAGGCTGGCGACCCCAGCCACAGCGATATCCATCTCCTCCCTGGGGGTAAACCGCAGGTAGTGGCTACTGCTATGGGGTGGGGGTGGGGGAACGCCTATTGCCACGAGGATTTCATTGGGGGCCAGAACTGTTTGCCCTGGGCCGGTGAAGAAGTGCTCCAAAGGCACCTGTCTATCACCAGGGGGCCCGCCGATGTGGGCGATGGCTCCATAGACGAGTAGCGGGGGAACGGTGTCGGCGGAAGGGGCGGCGTTGCAGATGTTGCCCCCTAAGGAGGCGCGGTGCTGGATCTGCCAGGAGCCCACCAGCATGGCGCTTTCGCGGATAGCAGGGTAGTGCCGTGCCACCGTGGCTTCTTCATACACCCGGGAGCAGGGCACAGCCGCCCCGATGACCAGGCCCTTTCCGGGGTCCCATTCCAGGCGTTGCAGTTCCGGGATGTGCTTTACATCCATAACCAGGTCGGCCCGCTTGCGGCCTACACGCAACTGGTCAATGAGGTCTGTCCCCCCTGCCAGGGGCCGCACCACTTGTCCGTTGGCCGTGGCCAAGATGGCATTGGCCTCGCGCCAGTTTTTCGGTGCTACATACTCAAAGGGGCGCATCCATACCTCCTTCCTAGTATTGCCAGTATAGTCTAGGGCAAGGGGGATGGCAAGCAAAATGTCCGTCAGGTGGGGGTTGCCCCCACCCTCTGCGCCGAGCGCTCCCGCTCCAGAAGGGCTTGCAGGTCGGGGTTGGGGTAGAGGGTGGCGAGCACCTGGAGAAAGGCTAGCAGAGGCTGGGGGTATATGGAGGTGTGGCGGATCAGCACCGTGGTAGGTAGAGTGACGCGGTGGCCATCAGCCAGCGGCACTACCACCAGTGTCCCCTCCTGGGTCTCGCGCTTCAGGGAGGAGCGGGGAAGGAAAGAGATGCCCAGCCCTCGCTCCACCATCTGCTTGGTGGCCTCTACGCTGTCCAGGTGCATCAGCACCAAGGGCACGATCCCAGCCTTGCGGCACACCTCATCTATGAGCACGAAATAGGAAGACTCCCGGTCATATAAAATGAGGGGCTGGCGGGCTACTTCCTGGATGGCCACCTGGCGTCGGCGGGCGAAGGGGTGATCGGGGTGGGTAACAAGGACGATCTCCTCATCGTAGAGGTGGAAAGAGGCCACTTCTGGGTGCACCAGACTGCGGGCCAACCCCACGCTCACCTCTCCACTGGCAACCCACTGCAGCACCTCTGAGGAGCGCCCCGTGCGGATAGCCACGACAACTCCTGGGAAGTGTTTGCGGAACTCCTCCAGGATGCTGGGGAGCACATAGGTGCCGATGACGCGTGCCGACCCCACCGTGAGGCGTCCGTTTGTCAGGCTCCCCATAGATTCCACCGCCTGTTTGGCCTGGCGAACGGTCTCCAGAACCTGTTCTGCATAGGGTAGGAGGGCCTTGCCGGCCTCGGTCAAGAGCACCCCCCGCCCGCGGCGGAAGAAAAGGGCTTGGTGAAGGGTGCGTTCCAGTGCCTGGACACGGGCGCTGAGGGAAGGCTGGCTGAGGTAGAGCGTCTCGGCCGCTTTCCGAAAGGAGCCGGTGCGCACCACCGCTACGAAGGCCTCCAGTTGTCGGATATCCATGCCCCCTCCGCAGTGATAGGATATAGCCATCTCTACAGTGGGAGGTTGTCATCACCATTATAAGGAATATTGGACAGGTCCCTGGCCTCTTGACAACCTGCTTTCCCGTGGCTATACTACGCCAGAAAAAGGCTGCGGGTGCTAAAAGAAGGGGGTTTACAATGGCGCCTACTGCTAGAAAGGCCCTGGCGGTTCTGGTGTTTTTGTCTATTTTCGTTACTTTGAGCGTCTCTTGTCGTCCGGCGGCCGCTCCGACAGCCACCCCCACACGAGTTGCCGCTCCCGTGCCCACAGCGGCACCTCCTTCTTCTCCTACTCCCACCGTGGCGGTCCCCGCTGCACCCACTCCAGTGGGTGCAGCCTTACCACCGCAGGTGGAGAAAGTTGTCAAACAGCTTAACATCCCCCTTTTTATGCCTGGGCCTGACCCGCGACCGCCCAAATACGGTGGAACGGTCAATATCCGTGGGCTGGAGCCCAAAAGTTGGGATATCCATCAATATGTCAGTTATCGCCTTAGGATAACGAACAGCTACACCCACGAGAGGCTGATGCGGTTTGACGCAGGGCCGGGGAAGTCCCCCACTGCCCATATACCGGTGCCTTCCCTGGCTGAATCCTGGGATATCAAGGATGGCGGTAAGGCCATTATCTTCCACATCAGGAAAGGAGTGAAGTGGCATAACAAGCCCCCAGTGAACGGACGGGAACTGAAAGCATCCGATTTCATCTTTACGCTAGACCGTATCAAGAAGAGCGAAAGGGCTACCTATCAGAACAACTTGCTCCGAAAAGTTGAGTCATATGAGTCGCCCGATGACTACACCCTAATATTCCGCCTCAAGACGCCTGCTGCCTCTTTCCTCTACGAACTGGCCAGGACGGCCATGGAGGTTCTACCTC
>JBKBKV010000057.1:0-9945 GCA_046294495.1 Dehalococcoidia bacterium
GACGGGCGCCCCGTTCTGGAGCACCTGCCCCTGGTAGGTGAAGGCGCTCCCCAGGGGAGATGAGATGCGGGGGCCTTTCGGCCCCGGCTCGTCGGCCCGAAGGGTGGTAGCCAGCACCACCCCCCAAGGCGATGGCAGAAAGCATAAAGAAAGGCACCTGTCTGTTGCGCATGGCAACCTCTCCTGCCGAATGCGTGCGCACATCATAGCACAAGGGGATGGTGGACAAGTAAAGGGCAGGGGCACATCCCGTGCTACCCTGGTGATAAGGGGATTTTGGCCCCTGGAGGGCTTTGTGGGACGCCTGGACGCCCTTGCGGGGCGGCGTTTTGACCTAGCCATAATAGGCGGGGGCATCATCGGCACCGCCATCGCCCGGGACGCCGCCCTGCGCCACCTATCCGTCGCCCTTGTGGAGCAGGAGGACCTGGCCTGGGGCACCACCTCCCGCTCCTCACGCCTGATCCATGGTGGATTGCGTTACCTGGCCCACGGCGACTTCCGCCTGGTGCGCCAGGACCTGCACGAGCGGGAGGTGCTCCTGCGCACCGCCCCCCACCTGGTGCACCCCCTTCCCTTCCTTGTGCCCGTCTATAGACGGCGCTCCCGCTGGTGGCTGGGCCTGGGGCTCACCATCTACGATATGCTGTCCTTTGACCGCTCCCTGCCGGGGAAGCGGTGGCTCTCCCGCCAGGAGGTCCTTCGGGAGGAGGGTGCCCTTGCCCCCCAGGGGCTGGAGGGGGCCTACCTCTACTACGATGCCCAGGCCCCCTACACCGAGCGCCTCTGCCTGGAGAACGCCCTGGCTTGCGCCCAGCAGGGCGGGGTTGTGGTAACTCGGTGCCGTTCCACTGGGCTTCTGATGCGCAGGGGGCAGGTGGTGGGTCTAGAGGTGGAGGAGCGTCTCTCCGGACAGCGCGCCCAAGTAGAGGCACGGGTGGTGGTGAACGCCGCCGGCCCCTGGGCGGAGAGGTGGCTGGGGAATGCCTTCCCCCGCCCACGCCGTCCCCTTCTGCGCCTCACCAAAGGGGCACACCTGCTCCTCCCCGCCCTTACGCGCCACGCCCTGGTCCTCTTCTCCCCAAGTGATGGACGCCTCTTTTTCGTCTTGCCCCTGGAGGGCCTCTCCCTGGTGGGCACCACCGACACCCCCTTCGCCGGCGACCCCTCCCAGGCTGTGGCCCAAAGGGAGGACATAGACTACCTTCGGGAAGGGGCGTCCCTGGCCCTGCCGGGCGTGAGGGATGCACCCCTGCACGGCACCTACGCAGGGGTGCGGGCACTGGCCTTCAGCCCCAGGAGGCGAGAATCCGATGTAGGGCGTCAGCACCGCCTGGTGGACCACCGCCGGGAGGGGGTGCGGGGCCTGCTCACAGTGCTGGGGGGAAAGGCAACGGCGGCCCGTGCCATAGCCCGGGAGGTGGTGGACACGGCCTGTGCCCTGCTGGGGTGGGAGGCGGAATCCTCCACCGCCCGCAGCCTCTTCCCCGGCGCCCCTCGCGGGGAATGGAGGGCATGGCTCCCCTTCCAGGAGGCCTTCCTCCGCCAGCAGACCTCCCTACCCCCAGCCACCGCACGCCACCTGGCGCGCCTGTATGGGGAGCGCTCGGCCGAGGTGGCCCTCCTGTTAGCGCAAAACCCCCATCTGGCCGAGCCCCTCTGCCCCCATCACCCGGATATCCTGGCCCAGGTGCACTATGCCGTCCAGCACGAATGGGCTCTCACCCCCGGCGACTTCTTCCTGCGGCGCACCCTTATCGGCCTCTCTCCTTGCCACGGCCTGGATGCCCTGGATAAAGTCGTAGGGGTGATAAAGCCCCTCTTGGGCTGGGATGAGGCCGAGGCCCAGCGCCAGAAAGAGGGCTACCGCCGGGAGGTGGCCTTCTGGGGCGTGGCCCATGAGATGTAAGATAAGAGCACTACCTTTCCTTAATAAGGAGAGAGCATGCACTTCGGATTGGCAGCACCCCACTTCCGACAGGTGGCGTCGGTGGAGGCCCTCCAGCGGGTGGCCCGGGAGGCCGAAGGCATGGGCTACGACAGCCTGTGGGTAACAGACCACATCCTGCTCCCCAAACAGTATCACGAGCGCTTCGGCGTTCAGATGCTGGAGATGGTGCCTGTGCTGGGCTACCTGGCCGCCATTACCCAAAGCATCCGCTTGGGCACCAGCGTTATCATCCTGGCTCACCGCAACCCCATCTTCATGGCAAAGGCCCTGGCCACGGTGGATGTGCTCTCGGGCGGGCGGCTTATTGTGGGGGCCGCCGCCGGCTGGTGCAAGGAGGAGTTTGAGTTCCTGGGGGTGCCCTTTGAACAGCGAGGCGATATCAGCGACGAGACGCTCCGCATCTTCAAGGTGCTATGGACGGAAGACGACCCCGTGTTTGAAGGGCGGTTCTGGCGCTTTAGCAACACTAGGGCGGAGCCCAAGCCTGTCCAGAAACCCCACCCCCCCATCTGGGTAGGAGGTAACAGCCGGCGCGCCATACGCCGTGCCATTGAGTTGGGCGACGGCTGGCACCCGACGCGCCCATCGCCTCAGGACATCGTTAATGCCAGGCCTGTCCTCCAGCGCCTAGCCGAGCAAAGGGGGCGACGCCTGGACAACTTCCCTATCTTTGTGCGCCAGCCTCTGAAGTTCACCGATGCACCCAGCGAGCGCCACCCCCTTATAGGCACTGTGGACTCCATCCGCAAGGCGATAGAGGCTTTTCAGCAGGCAGGTGCGACAGGCTTTATGCTGGACACCTTCTACACCACGCCCGAACTGGCCAACGAAACCCTGGACAGTATGCTGAAGACCATGGAGCGCTTCGCCCGCGATGTTATGCCCTACTACCGTTAGAGGGCGCAGGAGAGGATGAGTGTCGCGCTGGCTTCTTATTGGCATTGGGTTGGGGATAGTGGCGCTGATAGTGGTAGCCCTAGTAGCCACCTTCGCCCTGCAGAGGAGGGGACAACCCCTCTACCCCCTACACACCCCGGAGGGCGTTACCCAGCGCTACCTGCAAGCCCTGGCCGAGGAGAGGTTGGACGAAGCCTACGGCTACCTGGCTCCCGACCTACAAGCCCATTGCCCTCAGGACAAATGGGAGGGCCAGGTAGCCCACGCCCGCTTGACCCTGGAGCAGTCCGCCGTCTTCCTGAGGGGGGTAACCTACCGCGACGAGGGGGTGGCGGTGGTGCGGGTGGCCTTCTCTCAGCAGGCGCCGCCCCGCCCCTTCAACCTGGCACCCGGAGAGTATAGTGGCGAGCAGGAGTTCCGCCTGAAGCGCCAGGAGGATGGGGCCTGGCGCTTCACGGCCTTCCCCTGGCCCTTGTGGCCCGAAACACGGTGTGTATAGCGAGGGGGTATGAGCAACACCCGACGCCTGTATTTCTACGGAGTAGCCTTCATCGCTTTGATAGTGGGGACCAGCGGCACCGCCTCCCTTCTGGGTATTCTGATGCGCATAGCCACAGGCACACCTCTGGTGGAGCCTGGGCGCGCCCTCCAGGAGCAGGTCAGCACAGCCCTGGCCATGCTGGTGGTGGGCTGGCCCTTGTGGGCCATCCACTGGCTCCGCGTCCAGCGTTACACCCAACGCTGGCCCCAGGAGAGGGAGGCAGTAGTGCGCAAACTTTACCTATACGCCGTGCTGGGCGTGGGGGCAGGGGCCGTCTTCCTGAACACTTTCACCTTACTTGCCAAGTTCCTGGGTGGTCTGATAGACGGGATACCCCACCTCGCGTGGGTAGCGGTGTGGGGTGCCCTTTGGGCCTACCACTGGACGGTGGAGGGGCGAGAGGGGCAGCCCTCGGAGGGGGGACGCACCCTCCGCCGCTGGTATGTTTACCTGACCAGCGCTTACAGCCTGGGGGCACTGGGAGGAGGGGTAGGATTTATTTTAGGTAGCCTCCTGTCCTGGTGGTATGACGCCCTGCTGGCTATGCCTTACCTTTACCGTGCCCTCCCGCTATGGAGCGCCGGTATGCAGAGCGCAGTAGCCCTTGCCCTGGCGGGGGGTGTGTGGTGGGCCTTCCACTGGCTTGTGGTCGCCCGTGGGGACAGTGGCTCCATCTTACGGCAGGTATATCTCTACCTTTTCACCTTCCTGGGAGGAGCCATTACAACGGTGGCCACCACTGCCCTTCTGCTCCATACGGTGCTGGCGTGGGCGCTAGGCGCACCCACCGTTCCCACCGTCCAGCATTTCCGCCTTGTTCCCCAGGCACTCCCGGCCCTTCTGGTAGGGGTGGGCATTCTGGCATATCACTGGGGGGTTGTTCAGGGTGAGGCGGCTGGGCTGGTGGGGCGTCTGGGAGGGGCACGGCGCGCCTTCGGCTACATTATGGCCGCCCTGGGCCTGGGGACCCTTGTCGGGGGGCTGGCCATCCTGCTGGGGATGGTTTTGGGCCTGGGGGTGCCGGGCGAGCGCGCGCCTCTGGTGGGGCGCCCCCCCTGGCGTGGCCTGCTGGCTGCAGCGTTGACGCTGCTGGCCGTGGGGGGCCCTATGTGGGCGTGGAACTGGTGGCGGATGCAGGGGCGCGCCCTTCAAGAAGGTGGTGAAGAGCGCACCGCCCTGGCCCGGCGCATCTTCCTCTACGGGGTGTTGGCAGTGCTCGCCTTGCTCACCCTGGGGAGCGCTGTGGCATTCCTGACGAGCCTCCTTCGGGAGATATTGGCGGGGCAAGTGTCATGGAAGGTCATAGCGGCAGGGCGCTGGCCCCTGGGGCTAGGCCTCGCGGCTCTGGCCTTCCTCCCTTACTACTGGCAGGTGCTCCTTGAAGACCAGCGCGCCGGAGCCGAGGGTGCCCTGAGGCGGAAGACGATAACCCTGGTGATAGGGGAGAAGGGAAAGGATTTCCAGGCCCAACTGGAGCAGGCGCTGGGGGTGCGCCTGCAGGTGGTATGGGTAATAAACGGGGAAGAAGGGCCACCTTCCCCCACCCCCGAGACGCTGGCTCCCCTTCTGGGCCAAATCCGCGCCACACCAACCCAGCGGGTGCTGGTCATCGCTACTGGCGGCACCCTTCGGGTGTATGGGTGCCGGTAAATCTGCGCCAACTTGGAGATGCAGACGATCTCCCCAGTTGCAGAAGTTGAGAGTGGGCAGAGCATTCCCCCCTTGACAAGCCTTAATGGTTGTTGTAAAAGTAGATAGCAATAAAAAACCAGCGAAGGATCGCCAAGGAGGTAAGGGATGGCCCATTGGCTTCGCAGTGTGCAATGGTATGGCCTGCTGGTGTTGGGCACTGCCCTGCTAGTAGTGCTTGCCGCCTGCCGGGCGGCCGCTCCAACCCCCACACCTACCAAGGCCCCAGCCCCGGCCCCGGCCGCGCAGCCCACACCTACTCCTATCCCCCGCCCCACCCCTACACCTACGCCAGCGCCGCCCCTGAAAATCGGCGAAATTAACACCTACTCTGGCCTGGCTACCGTCTACACCTTCCCTTATCGTGAAGGCCTGCGCATGGCCGCCGAAGAGATTAACGAGAAGGGCGGGATTCTGGGGCGCAAGATTGAGTTCATCTTCCGGGACGACAAGGCGCGCCCTGATGAGGCGGTGAAGGCAGCCCAGGAACTGGTCTTCCAGGAGAAGGTGGACTTCATCGCAGGGTGCATTTCCTCTTCGGTGGGGCTGGCCCTCTCCGAGTGGGCCAAGACCAACAAAGTCTTCTACTTCGCCACCCACTGCCAGACCAGCCGCCTCACCTGGGACCTGGGGCACAACTATGTGGCCCGCACCACCAACAATGTGAACCAATATATTCGTGCCCTGGCCAAGCGAGTGCTGGAGGACTATCCCCAGTGCAAGCGCTGGCTCTCCATCAACCAGGACTACGAGTATGGGCGCTCCATCCACGAAGACTTCTTTGAGTATATGAAGGCGAACCGCCCAGAGACCACGATAGTGGCCGAATACTGGCCCAAACTTGGTGAGACAGACCACACCTCCTTTATCACGGCGATGCTGGCCCAAGAGGGCAAGGCAGACTGCATCCTCACCTCCCTATGGGGTGGGCAGAGCATCACCTTCATTAAGCAAGCCAACCCCTACGGGCTATTTAAGAAGTTCCAACTGGTGCACGCCAGCGTCGGCAACCTGGACGAACTGGGTGGGCTGGGGAAAGAGGCCCCCGTTGGGGCGGTAACCGTCCCCTTCATACCCACCTACCTGCCCGAGGTGCTCCAGGCCAACCCCGACCTGGCAGCGTGGGTGAAACGCTATAAAGACCGCACCGGCGGCGCCGAGCCGACAACCGGCTCCGCCTTCGGATATGCCTCTGTCCAGATTATTGCAGAGGTCATAAAGCGCACCAACGGCTCCACCAAGCCAGACGACATCCATAATGCCCTCAGCCAGGGCTTTAGCCTGAAAATGCCCTGGGGAGAGGTGATTATGAGGGGATGCGACCAGCAAGCCCAGCCTCCCCTGTGGACTGCTGTGGTGGATTTGAAGCCCGATGGGACACCCTATGTGAAAAGCATAAAGACCCTGCACGGCAAGGATGTGGTGCGCTCTTGCGATGAGGTGAAGACGCTGCGGGAGAAGGCCAAGAAGGGGTAGCCTTCCCCCTATGGGGGGCCGGGGCATCCGTCTCCGGCCCCCCTTCCCCCATATCCGACCTGCGGAGGACGGCCCTTTGGAATGGCTCGCTGAGAATGCCCCCCGCATCGCAGTGCAACTCCTCTCCGGCATCAGCGTAGGCGTGCTCCTGTTCCTGGTCTCCTCTGGTCTCTCGCTGATTTTCGGGGTGAGCCGTGTGGTTAATTTCGCCCACGGGGCCTTCTACATGGTGGGGGCCTATGTAGGCTACACCATCATGCGCATCGCCCCAGGGTCTGGGCCTTACTACTGGCTGGCGCTAGCCCTGGCTCCGGTTGGCGTGGGAGTGCTGGGGCTGATAATAGAGGTGCTTTTTCTGCGGCGCATCTACCGGGCGGAGCATATCTACCAACTCCTGTTGACCATCGCCATCGCCTTCATTATCGGGGACGCGGTGCGCACCATCTGGGGTGCAGAGAACCGCTCAGTTACGCGCCCCGACTTCCTCACCACCACCATCCCCATCCTGGGACAGGCCTTCCCCAGTTACAACCTGCTGATTCTAGGGTTGGGGCCGCTAGTGCTCCTGGGGCTGTGGTGGGTCTTCTACCGCACCCGCTGGGGGATGCTGGTGCGCGCAGCCACCTGGGATAGGGATATGTTGGGGGCTTTAGGGGTGAACACGCCCCTGGTGTATACCACGGTGTTCATGTTTGGGGCGTGGCTGGCCGGGCTGGGCGGGGCGCTGGTGGCCCCTATCCAGGGCCTTTCGCCGGGAATGGACGCCTCGGTAATTATCCTGGCCTTCGTGGCAGTGGTGATCGGGGGGTTGGGGAGTTTCTTCGGCACCCTGGTCTCGGCAGTGCTCATTGGGGTGGTGCAAGCCCTGGCAGTGCTGAACCCCTTCCTGCGCCAATATGACCTGGTGTTGCCCTTTGCCCTCATGGCCCTAGTGCTCATCGTAAAGCCCGTGGGTCTCTTTGGCAGGCCCGAGTAGCAGGAGGGGAATTTGCAAGGGGTTGTGCGAAACAGAATGAGGGCGTGGAGGGTGCCGGTCGTGGGGGTATCCCTGCTGGCGGCCGGGGGGTGGGGGCTTTTCCTGGTGGCCAGCCTGGTCTTCCCCCACTTGGCCCCCGTCTTCTGGGTGCAGTTCACCATTGACCTGTTCGTTCTGGCGCTGTTTGGCCTCTCCCTGAACCTGCTAATGGGATACGGGGGGATGGTGTCCTTCGGACACGCCGCCTACTACGCCCTGGGGGCCTATGCCGCCGCCCTGCTGGCCAAGAAGGCGGGTGTCCCCATGCCCCTGGCCTTCCTGCTAGGGCCTTTCTTTGCCGCCGGGGGTGCTATGGTGTTCGGCTTTTTCGCTGTGCGCCTCACGGCCATCTACTTCGCTATGCTTACCCTGGCCTTCTCCCAGATCGTCTTTGCTGTGGTCTTCAAATGGACCAAGTTTACCGGGGGAGACGACGGTATCCAGGGGGTGTGGCCCATCAAGGTGCTAGCGGCACCTCCGGTTTCCAATAACTACTACTATTTCACCCTGGGCATAGTGCTGGTGTGTGCCCTTATCCTTTACCTTATCGTGAACTCCCCCTTCGGATATACCCTGCGGGCCATTCGGGAGAACCCCCGCCGGGCGGAGATGACGGGCGTGAATGTGCGCCTGCACCAGTGGGTGGCCTTTGTTATCGCGGGCTTCTTTGCAGGCGTGGCGGGCTCCCTCTTCGTTTTCTTTCAAGGGAGCGTGAACCCCGATTACGCTGGTGTGGCCCGAAGCACCGACCCCCTGATCGTGGCCCTCCTGGGAGGTATGCACAACTTCCTGGGGCCGGCTGTGGGCTCCCTGCTCTACAAGGTCATCTTCTTCTATGTGGGGAGGCAGTTCCCCTTCCTGTGGCAGTTGATTGTGGGTATAATCCTTGTGGGGGTGATCCTCATCTTCCCTGGTGGTGTTTTGGGCTTTGTGGAGGAGCGCCGTTGGCAGCGCCTGGCTTTCTGGCGAAGGAAAGCCACTACGGCCCATCCTGTGCCTGGGAAAGCAGAAGTGGAAGCGCCCCCACCCTCGTCTGCAGGAGGTCGAGAGAGTGGAGGATAGGGTTATCTTCGCGTGCAGGGGCCTCACCAAAGCCTTCGGTGGCCTCAGGGCCGTTGACGGAGTAGACCTGACAGTTAGGGAGGGGGAACTTCGCGCCCTTATCGGCCCCAACGGGGCAGGCAAGAGCACCTTCTTCAACCTGGTAACAGGGCAGCTGCAAAGGGACAGGGGGGAGGTGCGCTTCAACGGACACCGCATTGACGGCCTAGCCCCCTACCAGGTGATGCGCAAGGGCATCGCCCGCACCTTCCAGATTACCAGCACCTTCCGCCGCCTCACGGCGCTGGAGAATGTGCAGGTGGCGCTCTTTGTGCACTACCAGCGCCACCTGAACCCCATGGCCCTCCTTCGCCCAGCCCAGAACAGCATGCGCGAGGAGGCGATGCGCCTGCTGGAGCAGGTGGGATTGGCCGACAGCGCCTACAAGCCCGCTGGCATCCTGGCCTACGGCGACCAGAAACGCTTGGAACTAGCCATCGCCCTGGCCAGCAACCCGCGAATGCTCCTGCTAGACGAGCCTACCGCCGGCATGGCCCCCTCAGAGCGGCGTGACGCTATGGCCCTCATCGCCCACATCGCCCGGGAGCGTGGCATCACCCTGCTGTTCACAGAACACGATATGGATGTGGTCTTCGGCTGGGCGGAGCGCATTACGGTGATGCACCAGGGCAAGGTGCTGGCCGAGGGCCCCCCGGAGGAGGTGCGCGCCAATCCCGAAGTCCAGCGGGTATACCTGGGGGAACACGGATAGGGGGAAGCGATGCCTCTCCTGGAAGTAGAGCGCCTGAACACCTTCTATGGCCAGAGCCACATCCTCTTTGATGTCTCCCTAACGGTGGAGGAGGGGGAAGTGGTGTGCCTGCTGGGGCGCAACGGCGCCGGCAAGAGCACAACCATTAAGAGCATCATAGGCCTGGTGCCTCCCCGTTCAGGAAGCATACGCTTCAGGGGGCGAGAGATCGCTGGCCTTCCCCCTTACCGCATCGCCCGTATGGGCATAGGGTATGTGCCCGAGGAGAGGCGTATCTTCGCTAACCTGTCGGTGCGGGAGAACCTGGAAGTGGCCCGACGCCAGGCCAACGGCGGTGGCAACGGACGCCTCTGGAACATAGAGCGTGTCCTCTCCCTCTTCCCCAGGCTGCACCCTTTCTTGGAACGGCGCGCCGGCACCCTGAGCGGGGGCGAGCAACAGATGCTCACCATAGCCCGAACTTTGATGACCAACCCCGACCTGTTGCTGTTAGATGAGCCTTCCGAGGGCCTGGCCCCGGTCGTTGTCCAAGCCCTCAAGGAGCAACTCATCAAACTGAAGGA
>JBKBKV010000058.1:0-9736 GCA_046294495.1 Dehalococcoidia bacterium
GAGGAGGGATTGCTGAAGACCATTACCTGGGCGCGGGAGCACGTCCAGCATTTGGAGCGCCTCCTTGGCCTCCGCGAGGCACCAGAGAGCCGGTGGGAGGCTCTGGAAAACGGCTAAGAGTTTATAGGAGCCTTTACTCTGAGCCGAAGTGCTCGTATCTTTGGTAACATAGAGTGCAAGAGGTGCGTTATATGATTGATCCAGAGCGTGGTATGACAGGCCACGAACCCCCTGGTGAAGGCGAGGTGCAGTCCCTTCTGAGGCGGATCAGCACCGTCGTTGTCAACTGGTGGTGGGTTATCCTGGCCCCGCCGGTGTTAGCGGGCGTCCTCACCTTCCTCTTCCTCTCCCGGCAGACCCCTATCTACCAGGCCACCACCCTCGTCCTCGTCCAGCAGACCTCCGGCTCCCCCCTCCTGACCTCCGGGGATTTGCAGACCAGCGCCCAGTTGGCAGGCTTCTACCGGGACCTGGTTACCACCCGACCCGTGCTCCAGCGGGTAGTGGACGAGTTGCGCCTGCCTTACGGCCCTGAAGCGTTGAGAAGAAAAGTAGGGGTTACCAGCAGGCCTGGAAGCCAACTCCTGCGCCTCTCGGTGCGAGACCCCAGCCCACAGGAGGCCGCCCGTATCGCCAACACCCTGGCCGATATCTTCATCACCAAGACCCAGGAGGACCGCCTGGCGGAGATTGCCCGCCTGCAGGCGGCCGCCCAGGCCAGAGGCGTAGCAGACCCGGGGGCTTTGGCCCAAGCCCAACTGCTGGCTATGGGCACCCTGCTGGTGGCCGAGCCCGCACTTCCACCTGGGGCACCGGTGGCACCAGCCAAAGGACGCCTCACAGGCTTGGCCGTTCTGCTCGGTTTCATGGTCGGTCTGGCGGGGGCCTTCGGCCTGGAGGCTCTCAACAACAAGGTCCGCACGCCGGAAGAGGTGGAGGCCCTGCTGGGGGTCCCCACCCTGGGGACAATCTTTCTGTGGAAGGGCAAGGTGGAGGGTGCCCGCCCTATCTGGGGGCGTGACCGCCCCAAATCCACTGTGGCCGAGGCATACCGCCAGGTGCAGGCCAACACCCAGTTTGTCCTGGCCACCCTCCCACAGGCCAAGACCCTCGTTATCACTAGCCCCACAGCCAACGAGGGCAAGAGCACGACTTCCGTCAACCTGGCAGTGGCCTTCTCCCAGGCGGGGATGCGCGTCCTCTTGGTGGATGCCGACCTGCGCCACACCGACCTACACCATTGGTTCGGCGTGCCCAACGAGCAGGGCCTCACCAACCTGCTGGCCGATCCTGCCTTGTCCCCGGCTGCTTTAGTGAAAGAGACGGGGATAGACCGCCTGCGTTTCCTACCCGCTGGGCCAACGCCCCCCAACCCCACCGAACTGCTGAGCCTCCCCCGCGCCCAGCAGGTCTTCCGCGCGCTCAAGGACTTGGCAGACATCGTGCTGGTGGATAGCCCGCCTGTCATCCCTGTCTCCGATGCCGTGCGCCTGGCACGCCTGGCCGATGGGGTAGTGCTGATGGCCAACCCCAGGGTAACGGTGCGGGAGGCGCTGTTGCAGGCTTACCGGGCCATCCGCCAGACGGGAGCGCCTGTGCTAGGGGTTATCCTTAACGGCTTTGCGGTGCCTCGTTTCCGCTACTACGGCTACGGATACCGCTACGGGTATTACTATTACCACTATGGCTACTACGGCTACGGGGCAGAGAGCGATGGGCACAGGACACACCGCCGGGGGTTAGTATATCGTCTCCGGAAAGCCCTGGGGCTGCGCGGTGGTCGCCACTCCTAGTTAACACTGGTGTGGCTATGGGCTACCTGCGTGGGCGTCCCGAACAGTGCCATTTGCTACCGCTCTGGAGGGTGCTGGCCACGCTTGCGTGAACAACCCTTCTTTGCCAAAACATAAAGGAGGCACGCTATGCCTACGCGCGTCCTGGTTACCGGCGCAGGGGGGTTCATCGGCCACCACCTGGTGAAGTTCCTGGTGGCCAAAGGCTACTGGGTGCGGGGGGTAGACATCAAACCCCCCGAATACGAGCCGTCCCCTGCCCACGAGTTTGAGTTGCTGGACCTGCGCCGCTGGGACAACTGCCTTATCGCCACCAGGGGAATAGAAGAGGTCTACCAACTGGCCGCAGACATGGGGGGCATAGGCTACATCACCGCCTACCACGCCGAGGTAGCCCGCAACAACACCCTTATCAACGCCCATATGCTGGAGGCCAGCCGCCTCAACGGGGTCTCCCGCTTCCTCTTCTCCAGCTCCGCCTGCATCTACCCCCAGTTCCTCCAGAAGTCCCCCGATGTTACCCCCCTCAAGGAGGAGGACGCCTACCCCGCCGACCCTGAGGAGGGATACGGCTGGGAGAAACTCTTCGCCGAGAAACTCTGCCAATACTACCGGGAAGACTTCGGCCTGCAGACACGCATCGCCCGCTTCCACAACGCCTATGGCCCCCTGGGCACCTACGAGGGTGGCAGGGAGAAGGCCCCCGCCGCCATATGCCGCAAGGTGGCCCTGGCCAGGGACGGCGACGAGATTGAGGTGTGGGGCGATGGCAAGCAGACCCGCTCCTTTATGTATGTGGATGACTGTGTGGAGGGCATATATCGCATCATGCGCTCCGACTACCCCCACCCCTTGAACCTCGGCACCGACCGCCTGGTAACGGTGGATGAACTGGTAGATATAGTCTGCGCCATCGCAGGGAAGCGCCTGCGCAAGCGCTACGACCTCTCCAAACCCCAGGGGGTGCGTGGGCGTAACAGCGACAACACCCGCCTTCGCCAGGTGCTGGGGTGGGAACCCTCTATCCCCCTGGAAGAGGGTCTGGCCCGAACCTACCGCTGGATAGAGGGCGAACTGCGCAAGGCAGGGCGCATCCCGGCACCTGCCCCTGCCTAGCCACCCCATGCGCGTCCTGGTAACGGGTGGCGCGGGGTTTATCGGCTCCCACCTGGTAGAGCGCCTCCTGCAGGAGGGCCTTCAGGTGGTCGTGGTGGACAACCTCTCCACAGGGCATCGGGAATTTGTGCATCCCGATGCCCTCTTTTATCCCCTGGACATCCTCTCCCCCAAACTGGCCGAAGTCTTCCAGACCCACCACCCCCAGGTGGTCTTCCACCTGGCCGCCCAGGCCAGCGTGGTGCGCTCTCTGGAGGACCCGCTAGAAGACGCCCACATCAACATCCTAGGCTCCCTGAACCTCCTCCAGATGTGCCGGCGCTTTGGGGTGGAGCGCTTCGTCTACACCTCCACCGGAGGCGCCCTCTATGGAGAGCCCCAGCAACTCCCCTGCCCAGAGACCCACCCTATTATCCCCATATCCCCATATGGTGCCAGCAAGTATGCGGTGGAGGTCTACCTGCCCCTCTTCCGCGCCCTCACAGGGTTCACCTACACCGTCCTGCGCTACAGCAATGTCTACGGCCCACGCCAGGACCCTTATGGAGAGGCGGGAGTGGTGGCTATCTTCACCCGGCGGATGCTGGACGGGGACCAGGTGGTCATCTACGGGGATGGCACCCAGGAGCGGGACTTTGTGTATGTAGGGGATGTGGTAGAGGCCAATATCCTGGCCCTGCGCCAGACCCACAGCAAGGTCTACAACATCGGCACAGGGGTAGGCACTAGCGTCAACACCCTGTTCCAGCGCCTGGCCCGTCTCACGGGCTACCAGCGCCCACCACACTACGCCCCTCCTCGGACGGGAGAGGTGTATAAGATCTGGCTGGATGTGCGCAAAGCGAAAGAGGGCTTGGGGTGGACGGCGCGCACCGACCTGGACAGGGGCCTGGAGTTGACAGTGCAAGCCTTCCGCACCGCCCGCCGCTTATAATAAGGGCAGGGGGTATGTGATGGCTGTGCAGGTCAAGAGGAGGCTGTTCACGGTGGAGGAATACCACCGCCTGGCCCAGGCGGGTATCCTGGGCGAGGATGACAGGGTGGAACTCCTGGAAGGAGAGATTGTGGAGATGGCCCCCATCGGGAGCCGACACGCTGCGTGTGTAAAACGCACCGCTGCCCTTTTCCACGAGCACCTAGGGAAGGGAGTTATCGTCAGCGTCCAAGACCCCATCCACCTGAGCGCCTACTCGGAGCCACAACCCGACATGGCCCTCCTGCGCCCCAGCCCAGACTTCTATGCCTCCTCACACCCAGAGCCGAGCCACGCGCTCCTGGTGGTGGAAGTGGCCGAGACCACCGCCTCCTACGACAGGGAGGTGAAGACCCCCATTTTTGCCCGTGCAGGCATCCCAGAGGTGTGGCTGGTGGACCTGGAGAGGGAGAGAATAGATGCCCTCCCCCACCCCTCGCCCCAGGGCTACCGGGAGGCCCTCACCTTTGGGCGTGGGCAGCGCCTCTCCCCCCTTCTGCTCCCCCATATCTCCCTGGCCGTGGACGACATCCTGGGGTAGTGGCCTACCCTACCGTTCCCACCAGGGCTTTGCTCTCTTCTGCTCCTCTTCCAGGACCTTTGCCAGCTCTTCAAAGAGACGGCGCGCCTTAGGGCCGACTTTCTCGGGAACACGCACCTGGACACGCACCACTAGGTCGCCCCGGCGTCCGTTGCGTGCATCCGGCACACCCCTCCCTTTTATGCGCAGGGTTGCACCGTGTTGGACACCTGGGGAGATAGTAACTTTTGTAGTGCCGCCTTCCAGCAGTGGGACTTCTATCGTATCCCCCAGAACAGCCTGGGCAATGCTGATGGGCACATCTAACACTAGGTCGTCCCCCTCTCGGCTGAAGAGGGGGTGAGGCTCTACTTCCAGGGTAATGTAAAGGTCGCCTGCTTGCCCGCCGTTCCAACCTGCCTCCCCCTCGCCCGTAAGGCGCACCTGCATCCCGTTTTCCACGCCCGGGGGGACGCGCACTCTTAGAGTGCGCTTTTGGCGGAGCAGGCCCTGCCCACGGCATGGGGGGCACGGAGTGGGTATAACCTTCCCCTCGCCCTTGCATGTCCCGCAAGTGGCCACCTGCACAAATTGCCCGAAGACACTAGCATAGGTGCGTCGCACCTGTCCTGTGCCTCGGCAGTTGCCACACCGTGCTGGGGTGGTGCCCGGGGCACACCGGCTCCCGTTACACGCTGGGCACACCTCCTGGCGCACCACCGTTACCTCTTTCTCGGCCCCGAAGACGGCCTCCTGGAAGGAGAGGGTCAAATGGGTAGAGAGGTCGGCCCCCCGGGCTGGCCCGGCCCGCTCCCGCACCCCAAGCCCCCCAAAGAAGGCCTCAAAGATATCCCCCAGTCCGCCGGTTATGTCTACCCCCTCAAAGCCTCGTGCGGCTGTCCCCTCCAGGCCCATATGCCCGTAGCGGTCATAGAGGGCCCGCTGCTGGGGGTCGGTAAGCACCTGGTAAGCCTCGTTAATTTCCTTGAAGCGTTCAGGGGCTTGGGGGTCTTTGTTGCGGTCGGGGTGCCATTCCAGGGCAAGGCGACGGAACGCCTTGCGAATCTCCTCCTCGGTAGCATCCCGAGGGACACCCAGCACCTCGTAATAGTCCCGCTTGGTGGTCGCCATAGGTCTCCCTAGGGCCATTATACCCCGGGCGGTGCCCCCTGGGCAGGGGGAGACTTCTGAGCACCCACCAGGACAAGAGCAGGACGCACGAGGCGTCCGTGGAGCCGATACCCCCGCTGGACGACCTGGACCACCTTCCCAGGCTCCCCATCCACCTCCCCTATAGCCTGGTGGCAGGAGGGGTCAAAGGGCTTCCCCTCTGCTTCCACCTCGGTAACGCCGTGAGCCTGGAGCACCGCCAGGATACGCCGATAGATCAGGTAAATCCCCTCTATCCAGGTGAAGCCGTGCAGGGCCGAAGGTAGCGAGGCCAGGGCGCGCTCCAGGTCGTCGGCTACCGCCAAGATGTCCATCACCAGGCCGGCGATAGCATATTTGAGCAACTCCTGGCGCTCCTGCTCTACCCGACGCCGGTAGTTAGCCAGGTCCGCCTCTGCCCTCTGCCAGTTGGCCAGCAATCGCTCGGCCCTGGCCTTGAGGTCGGCCAGTTCCTGCTCCAGCGTCTGAACTGTAGACGCACCACTAGACGCCGATTGCTGGGACTCCATTGCTCCCCCCACCAGCAAGTATTGGCCCAGGAGGCTCTAACTCATTGAAGGCCGTGGGTGTAGGGAGGCGACAAACTCGGTAAGAAGGGCGGCCAGGAAGCTCACGCCGGCCACCGCCTGGGGATAGGGCATTCGCATGGGCGCTACCAGGGCCAGGTAGCCTTGCGATGTGAAAGGTGTCCCATAGGGAGCCAGCACCAGACTGAAGGGGTGAAGGGCATCTTCGGGGTTCTCGTCGCCGATGACCACACGCATCCCTTTCTCCGGGGCAAGCGAAAGGATGGCTTGGGTGAGGCGGCCCTTCTCCACCATACCTACCAGACCCCGGACCTCGGATAGTTTGGCCACATCGGGGTGGCTCATCAGGTATGCAAGCCCCTCGGCGGCCCACTCTATCGCCTCATCAGCCTCGGCACGCCTCATGATACGCAGGACAGCCCGCATAACCTGGCGCTCAAAGTGGCTGAGACGCCCTAGAAGGAGGGCTATCTCCCTGCGCCCAAGCCCGCCCGCCAGAGCATTGAGACGCGCAGCCACCTGTTCCAGGGCATGGGGAGTCAGGGGTGCCTCCAGGGGGAAGAGTTCCTTACACACCTCTGCGTCCTCCAGCACCACCACCAGGAGGGCTAACAGTTCCTCCAGACTCACCAGTTCCACATGGCGCAAGCGCACCGGTTTGTCCCTGGGGATCACGCTTATAGCCATATTGTGCAGAAGTTCTGCCAGGCTCTCGGCAGCCAGCCTGGCCCATACCTCCAGGTCGCGGTGTGCAGAGACGAAGCGTTTGCGAAGGCGCTGACGCACGGGTTCGGGTATCTCCACCGGCTCAGCCAAATACTCCACATAGTAGCGATACCCCCGCGGGGAGGGGACACCCCCAGCCGAGGTATGGGGACGGCGAATGTAGCCTTCCTCCTCCAACAACGCCATTTCGTTGCGCACCGTTGCCGGGCTAACACCGAGGCCGTGCTGGCGCACGATGGCTTCCGAAGGCACGGGCTGGCCCAAGGCGATATAAGTCTGCACAATAGCCTTGAGCACCGCCTTGCGGCGAGGGCTCATCACAGTGTCCATAGCCTGTTTTGCCCCCTTCTGCCCGCAATGTAGCATCTGGGGCGAAGGGGTGTCAAGGCTATCGCTCCCCCTCCAGGGCCGCCGGTTCTGTGTCCTTGTTGGGCATGGTTCAGCAGCGATTTCCACCACCCTGATCTGAGGTAAAATGGAGAAGTGAGCACCAATAGGGAAACAGAAACGGTAACGCCCCAAGAGGACGACCCCAGCCCTGCCATGGCCAAGCTGGGAGAGCCTTCAAGGGTGCGAACTGCTTCAACGCCCCAGGCCATTACCCTGCGCGCCGGATGGCCCCTTATCGCCGCCTCCTGGGCCGTTTTCTTTATCGGTCTGGGAACGGTGTGGCACGCCAACGGCATCTTCCTGGTGCAGTGGGAGCGCACCTTCGGGTGGGGGAGGGGCCTCATCGCCGGGGCCTTCTCCCTAGGCGGAGCCCTCTCAGCCCTAACAACCCCCCTGATCGGGAGACTGGCAGACCGCTACAGCGTCCACCGCTTAATCCTAGCCGGGGCGTTGACCATGGGTATGGGGCTAGCCTCCCTGGCCCTTATCCAGACCCCCTGGCACCTCTACCTTACCTATACCCTGGCCTACATGGGCTTTACCCTGATGGGACATGTGCCCATCGGGGCTACCCTCGCCCGCACCTTTCAAGAGAGGCGTGCCCTGGCCATTGGCATAGCCCATACAGGTATGGGGAGCGGGGGAATTCTCCTGGCCCCCCTTATCCCCCCACTCATCGCTGGCATAGGGTGGCGCTGGACACTAACCGTGGCCGCCCTGGTTACCGTCGGGGTGCTGGTTCCCCTGGGGCTGACCGTATTCCGCCGTGCCCCCCGAGGGGAAAGGCCACAGGCCCGTCAAGGAGGGCATGGATATACTTTGCGAGAGGCGCTGGGCACCTGGCAGTTCTGGGTGCTGGCCGGAGGATTCGTGTCGGCCAACTTCGCCCTCAGCGGTGTGGGGGCGCATATGGTGCCCTTCCTGGCGGATAGAGGCGTTTCCCTGCAACGGGGGGCGCTGGCCATTGCCTTGCAAGCCCTCTCCCATGTGGGGGGCAAACTCACCTTCGCCTTCCTGGCCGAACATTTCCAGCCCCGTTACCCCCTGGCTGTAGCCTACGCACTGGGGGGGCTAGCCATAGCGTTGCTGGCATTCGTAGGCGCGCCCTGGACGGCCTATGTGGCCGCATCCTTTGTGGGGCTTGCCATGTCGGCTACGACAGTCTTTCAGCCCATTCTGGGCGCCCTCTACTTTGGGACACTGGCTTTGGGGGCCATCCTGGGGGTCCTCTTTGCCGTTACCTTCTCCCTCGCCTCTGCTGGGGGGGCAGTGGCAGGCATCATCTACGATGCCACAGGTGCTTATCAGCTCCCCTTCCTGCTATTTCTAATGCTCCTGGTCTTGGGAAGCCTGCTTGTGCTGGCCGCAGGGCGCCGGCACACCGCTCTCGCCCCCACACAGCCTACCCCTTCCCCAGCGCCTTCCGCACCTCGGCCGGCACATCGGTCTTGATAAAGTCTATCCCCCACCCTGCCAGGGTCTTGGCTACCTGCGGGTCGTTGACCGTCCACGCATCTACCCACAGGGCGCCGGCGTGGGCGGCTTCCAACACCCCCCTAGAGATGCCTGTCCAATGGGGGTGAATTACCTCAGCATTGGCGTAGCGTGCCAGAGCCACATGGTCGCCCACATCCCCCGTGTAGCACACCCCGACAGGAATATGGGGCGCCAGGGCTTTGAAGCGGCGAACGCAAGGATGGTCAAAGGAGAACACCTCTACCTGCTCCTCCATATCCCAGCGCTTCAGAAGGCCCAGCACCTTCTCCTCTATCCCGGCGTAGCGCATGGGGAGGCTCTTCAGTTCAATCTTCAAGTAGATACGCCCCTGTGCCCAGGCCAGCACTTCCCCCAGGGTAAGGATGCGCTGGCCAGCAAACTGGGAGGCGAACCAAGCCCCGGCGTCCAGGTCGCGCAACTGGGCAAAGGTGTGAGAGGCCACCAGACCCTTTCCATTTGTAGTGCGCTCCAAGGTATGGTCGTGAATGACAACGGGGACGCCGTCCTGGGAGAGTTGCACATCCAGTTCTATCGCCTCAGCCCCTTGCTCCAGGGCCAGGATGTAGGCGGAGATGGTGTTCTCCGGGGCAAAGGCCATGGCCCCTCGGTGGGCTACCACCACAGGGCGATTCTGGCGGACATATTCCCGGTAGGGCAGGCGCGTGGAGATGCGCATCTCTTTCTCCTTTTTCAGGGGAAGGCGGGGGTCAGCCCCCTCGCCATCCCCCAAACCCGTTCCCCAGGGATCCACTTGGGGGAAGCCCCTAGACTGCTAGCCAAGAAGCGGGCTACCTGCTCTTTCACCTCTCCCATGTCCACACTGCGCCCCAGAATGCGCTCCAGCGAGGTTACCCCCGCATCGGGCAGCCCGCAGGGGACAATGGCCGAAAACCAGCACAGGTCGGTGCATACATTAAGGGCGAAGCCGTGCATGGTGATGCCCCGGCTCACCCGCAGCCCAATGGCCCCTATCTTCTCCCCTCCCACCCAAACCCCCGTGCGCCCGGGTATCCGCTCCCCTTGC
>JBKBKV010000059.1:0-8719 GCA_046294495.1 Dehalococcoidia bacterium
GGGGGACATACTCATGCTAACCCTGCGAGGGGGAGGGGGTCAAGGGCCTGACATGGTGGACTGGAGGGACGGTGTTAAGAACCGTCAGCCCGGCCCCCCGACACAGGGCACTGCACGCTGGATTGCCCCGCGCCCTCTCTTGAGTGGAATTGCCCTCCAACCTCAAAACTGCGCATTACCCCCCTCCCGACTGATCCTTTACGATATGTGAACTACCACCATTTCATACTTTCTCGGAACCTGGCAATATTCTCCCCAAGGGCAGGTTTTCTGAAGACGAAGAGATGCTCGTGGAAGATAAGCAGGAAGTCAAGATTGTATGTCTCTTTCCAGTGGCCTCGCATCGCCTCAGTATGCCATTGCCTCTTGATGATGTCCTCGCGGAGAATGCACCCAGCTTCAAGAAAAGCCTCAAGCACGCGGAAGGATATGGGCACGTAGTGTTTGTGTTTGTGCGTATCCCCGATGAGAATGGCAGCGTGTTTCCCTTTCATAGAGCCTTATCTTTGAGGCACTCGCACCATGGTCAATGTCAACTCTATTCCACGCCACCATTACCGCATCCATGTTTATGTCCACGCCGATACCATCTCTACTCTGGGGATTTCTGGCGCCCAGTTCCCCGATAGCCCCCCGGTGTGTGGACCATTTGCCCCGGTTCTGAAAAGACCATGGAAATGGTGGGCGGGCCTGGATTCGAACCAGGGACCTCGGTCTTATCAGGACCGCGCTCTAGCCGCCTGAGCTACCCGCCCGCGGAGAGCGTTGCGCGGGGGACACCCCGCTCCGTGTCATATTCTACCACAATCTCCACCGGGGTGTTACGGGCAACTATCAGTTCCATTACCTCCGGCCCATCGTTCACCGGGGCGTGCACAGCCCCCGGCGGAACATATATGAAGTCCCCTGGCCCTATTGGCAGGGACTTCTCCAAACGCTCGCCCACCAGAAAGTGCCCCCTTCCCTTCACTACATAAATAGCCGATTCACAGTTCACATGGTAGTGGGCGCTGGAGCGGCACCCTGGCGGGATGCGGGCGATGGCAAGGTGTATACCCTCGGCGCCACACAGGGATTTGGAGACCCCAGCGTGGCGCGTCATGGCTCCGGAGGCCACCTCCACCTCGTAGCCATCCGGGTGAACAACCTGCACCTGCTTTGTTGTCATGTCCTCCCTCCGGGCAGTCTGCAATCAGTAAGCGCATGCCCTGTTAGTAATGGGATATCAGCCATTATAATACCCTGGGAGGGTCAAAGGAAAGGGGGTGCCATATGCCAGACTATAGTGCATACCAACATCTGCTCATTGAGAAACGGGAGGGCATCGCCCTGTTGACTATGAACCGTCCAGAGGCCCTCAATGCCACCAACGCCCGCCTGCACAACGAACTGAGCCGCATCTGGCTGGACCTGGGCAATGACCCAGAGGTGCGGGCGGCCATCGTTACAGGGGCAGGGAATGCTTTCTCCGCCGGGGGCGACTTCTCGGTGATCGAAGCCATGACTACCAGCCCCGACGCCGTAGCCCAGAATATGCAGGAGGCGCGGGACATCGTCTACAACATGCTGAACCTGGACAAGCCCATTGTGTCGGCCATCAATGGGGTGGCAGTGGGGGCAGGGTTGGCTGTAGCCCTTATGGCCGACATCTCCATCGCCTCGGAGCGAGCCCGCTTCACCGATGGGCACATCCGCCTGGGGGTGGCCGCCGGCGACCACGCGTGCATTATCTGGCCCCTACTGTGCGGAATGGCCAAGGCCAAATACTACCTCCTCACCTCCGACTTCATAGATGCCCGTGAGGCAGAGCGTATCGGCCTGGTGAGTATGGTGGTGCCCCACGAGGAGTTGATGCCCAAGGCGTGGGAGGTGGCTTGCAAACTGGCCAGCGGCCCCCAGCCGGCCATCCGCTGGACAAAACGGGCGCTGAACCAGTGGCTCCGACTAGGCGGGCTGGCGTCCTTTGACTATTCCCTGGCTCTAGAGATGCTGGGCTTCTTCGGCCACGATGTGAGGGAAGGCCTCCAGTCCCTCAAGGAGAGGCGCCCCCCTCGCTTCCCCTCCGCCTCAACCTAAACGGGAAGGGCCCATAAGCGCCCCACTGGCCAGGGGACGCCCTCTACCCCCCGCCTACGGGGCGCACAACCTCTAGCGTGTCGCCGTCCTTCAGGATGGTGGTAGCCCACGCCTGCCGGTCCAGCACCTCCCCGTTGTAACCTACCGCAACAATGGACAGGTTCACGCCCAGAGATTGCAGGAACTCCAGGATGCTTATGGGGTGCTCTAGCGAGCGAGGTTGGCCGTTTACGGTGAGCCTCAGCACGGAGCACCCCTCCCTTCCCAACCACGGCGCAACGCCTCCTTGAGGCGCAGGGCAGCCCCCCGGGGGTCTGGCTGGCCCAGGATAGAGGTAATGACGGCTACCCCGTCGGCACCGGCGCCTATGCACGCTTCCGCGTTCTCCGGGGTTACGCCCCCGATAGCCAGCACCGGCAGGGTTATCACCCTCCGTATGGCAGTAAGGAGGCCCACCCCGGCCGCCTTCTGCCCAGGATGGGAACGGCTGGGGAAGATGGTGCCAGCGACCAGCAGGTCTGCCCCCTCCTGCTGGGCGCGCTGGGCTGTCTCAACGCTGTGCACGGAGACCCCGATAAGGAGCCTCGGCCCCGCCAGGTGGCGCACAGCGCTGGGGGGCAAGCCCGCCTCCGGCAGATGCACCCCCTCCGCTTCGCAAAGCAGAGCCACATCCACCCTTTCATTCACGAAAAGTAGGGCATGTCCGCGGGTTACTTCGCGCAAGCGCCGGGCCAGGGCCAGCAACGGCCCGCCGGGCATGTCCTTCTCCCGCACCTGCACCATATCCACCCCACCTTCTACGGCCTTGCCCACCGCCTCTACCAGGGCCTCCTCTGTGGTATAGAGGCGGCGGTCGGTAACCAGCGCTAGACAGGGTAGAGGTAGAGGCATGGGTTTGGGCTAACCGCCTCGGCGCACCGGCTGGGGCACCCCTTCCAGTGGGCTAGAGGCGGAAGCGTAGGCACGCTTGGGGATACGCCCGGCCAGGTAGGCCTTGCGCCCGGCCTCCACACCCAGGCGGAAGGCTTCGGCCATCAGCCGAGGGTCCTGGGCCTGGGCGATGGCTGTATTCACCAGCACCGCATCGGCCCCCAGTTCCATGGCCAGGGAGGCGTCCGAGGGGGCACCCAGGCCGGCATCTACCACCACCGGCACAGTGGCCTGCTCAATGATAACCTCAATCTCCTCTTTGGTGAGGATGCCTCGCCCGGAGCCGATAGGAGAGCCCAGGGGCATCACGGTGGCGCACCCCACCTCCTGCAGTTGACGAGCCAGGACGGGGTCCGCGTGGATGTAGGGGAGCACCACGAACCCCTCTTTGATGAGTTGCTCGGCAGCCCGCAGTGTGCCCACCGGGTCGGGGAGGAGGTATTTGGGGTCGGGGATAACCTCCAGTTTCACCCAGTTAGAACCTGTTACCTGACGCCCTAGGCGGGCGATGAATAGGGCCTCCTCCACCGTTCGGCACCCTGCCGTGTTGGGGAGGATGGTGTAGCGAGTCCAGTCCAGGTAGTCCAGGATGGTCTTCTGGTTGGGGTTGGAGAGGTCCAACCGGCGGATGGCCACGGTAACGATTTCGGCCCCGGAGGCGGCGATGGCGTCTACCATCTCTTCGGGCGTGCGATATTTGCCCGTCCCCACCATCAGGCGGGAACGGAAAGCCTTCCCTGCGATGACCAGCGTGTCTTCCATTGTGCCCCCTTCCCCAAAATACCAGCGCCGCTGGGCAAGCCAGCGGCGCTGTGGTAGTCTCCCCTCAGGTCCCTGCGCTGGCATTACCCAGATCAGGTTATGACGGTCGGTGGCGGGTATAGCCACCCTCTCAGCCAGGTTCCCCTAGCTCCCGTCGTGCCTATGCGCTTGTTCCCTTTCAAGATACCACATAAGCAGAGGGGTGTCAAATACCACCTCAAAGGGCCGATGTTAGTTAGAAGGCTGGCCTGGCCTGCTGTTTCAGCGCCTGGAGGGCCAGCCTCCCCTCCCATGCTAAAGCCTCCACCAGCGGCAGGTCTTCCCCATAGTGCAGGGCCTCCTTAAGCAGGCCCACCGACGCCATGGGAAGCCCCGCCAGCGCGCGCGCCAGGGCTTGCCCCTCCCTCAGGTGCTGTCCAGGAGGCACCACCCTTTGCACAATCCCCCATTCCAGCGCCTCCTGGGCATTTAGGCGGCGGTTGGTCAGCAACACCTCCAGGGTGCGGGAGGGGCCGATATGGCGTGGAAGGGTCTGGGTGCCACCGGCGGCCGGGATCATTCCCAAAGCAACCTCGGGCATACCGAACATGGCGTCCTGGGAGGCTACCCGAAGATCGCACAGCAGGGCCATCTCTACACCCGACCCCAGGCACCAACCGTGGATGGCACAAACGAAGGGCTTGGGGATGCTGGCCCACACCTCCCACACCGGGCGGACGAAGCGCACCCACCGGGCTATGGCCTGGGATGGGGCGGTGCCGAACTCGGTAAGGTCGGCCCCGGCGCAGAAGCCCCGCTCCCCCGCCCCGCACACCACCACCGCCCGCACCTCCGGGTCATCCTTGACGGCGTGCAGGGCCTGCCACACCTCGTCCCGCATCTGGATGTTGTAGGCATTGATGACCTGGGGGCGGCACAAGGTAATAGTGGCCACTCCCTCCTCTTTGCTGTAGCGGATAGCCTGAAAGGCGTTCATCCCCTTCCCCCCTGCTGGCGTCGGCGTAGCCACACCTCGGCTAGGCCGAAAGCCCCTCCCAGGAGCATGCCCAGCAATGCAAAGCCAAAGGCCATCCACACCGTCCTGAAGGCTAGCCACCCAAGGGCCAGGTTTACCAGGAAGCCAGCCCCCATTCCCAGCACGAGGATACGCATCGGCTCCCGCCTATCGCCCCTCGTAAGTGGGACGCCGCCGCTCCAAGAAGGAGCGGATACCTTCCGCCCGGTCCCGGGTGCTCTGGAGAATAATGTTCAGGTCGGCTTCCAGGCGTAGGGCATGCTCCAGTGGCAGGTCTACCCCTTTCCAGACGGCCTCTTTGGCATACTGAGCGGCGATAGGGGCCACCTGGGCCACGCTCTGGGCCACTGCCATAGCCTCCTGGAGCAATGTGGTGGACGGCACCACTCGGTGAACTATACCTAGGCGTAGGCCCTCCTGGGCCGACACCTCCCGCCCTGTCAGAAGCATGTCCTGTGCCCACGCCCTCCCCACGATGCGCGGGAGGAGTTGGCTCCCTCCGTCCCAGGGGAGTAGGCCGTAGCGCAGGTGGGGCAACTGGAAGAGGGCCCTTTCGCTGGCCAGGCGCAGGTCGCAGGACAGGAACAGCTCCAGACCCTGCCCAACGGCCGGGCCGTTGGCCACCCCCACCACTGGCTTGGGGAAAGTAAGCAAACGGCGGGCCACCTGCCACCTCTCCAGGTGTGCCCTTGCTTTGGAGGGGTCGGGGGGTAAGGGAAGCAACCCTTCAGGAGGGAAAGGCCCTGCCGAGAAGGCTTTCCCCTCGCCCGTTAGCAGAACAAGGCGCACCCCCTCCTCGTGGGCCAGGGGATCCAAGGCCTCGGCCAGCGCCTCCACCAGTGGCGGATCGATGGGGTTGCCCTCCAGGGGGCGACAAAGGGTGATCACCGCCACAGCCCCAAGCCGTTCCTGGCGCACCGCCTCGCCCCCCATGCGCACCCCCTATGCCCTTTCCTCTACCCCCTGCGTCGCCAGGGCTGTCAGCAATGCCTCCACCCGCTGGCGGATGGCGTCTCGTATGGCCCGCACCTCGGGGAGGGGGCGCCCAGCCGGGTCTGGAAGGCCCCAGTCCTCCACCCCTTTCAGCAGGATGGCTGGACAAGCCTGGGAATCTACGGCGCACCCCATCACCACCACTTTGCGGCTGCGCTGCACCATGGCATCGGTAAGAAGGCGGGGGCACTCCCCCGAAAGGTCTATCCCCACCTCACACATGGCCAGCACCACCTCGGGGTGGATGTGCTGTGCAGGGTGAGTGCCTGCTGACTCGGCGCGGAAGGGCAGGCCACGCTCTTGGGCCAGGCGGTTGAAAAGGGCTTTGGCCATCTGGCTCCGCCCGGCGTTATGCACGCAGACGAAGAGCACATCCCCCATTGGCGTCCTAGCCCTTGGCGGGGCGGAAGTAGGGGATGGTTACCTCCTCGGTGGCCTTGCGGAAGACCACCTCCACCGGCATGCCGATATGCACATCCTGTGGCTTGCATTCCACTATGTTGGTGAACATGCGCACCCCTTCCTCCAGTTCCACCAGGGCCAGCACATAGGGGACCTCTTCGGCATAACCGGGTGAGCGGTTCTGGTAGGTAACGGTGAAGGAATAGACCTTCCCCTTGCCCGACGCCTTTACCCACTGGGGTGGCTCATTGCTCCAGCAGTGGGAACAGAAGCCTCTGGGGTAGAACTGGTATTTACCGCACTTCTCGCACCTCTGAATCAGCAGTTCCCCCCGCTTGCACGCCTCCCAGTATGGGCGGGTCTCGCCGCTAATGGCGGGGAGGAGTTTCTTATATTGGGTGGTGGTCATGCTTTTCCTCCTGGTGAAGGCTAGTCTCTGGCCAGGACTACCGTGCCCCCGCTGTGGCGGGTGCCCAGGGCACCGCCGGTGCCGTGGCAGAGGGCGATATAGGGGGGCTCGGCGCGGTTGCGTCGGGCGTGGACCTGGCGCGGGGTGCCGACGTAGTCGCCCCGCAGTTGCTTGGTGGCCTCAATAAGGAGAAAGATCCCCCTCATGCCGGGGTGGTTGCTGGAGAGGCCGCCTCCATCGGTGTTGAGGGGCAGTTCGCCATCTATGCGCAGGCGTCCGCCGCCCACGAAGGCCCCACCTTCGCCACGCTTGCAGAACCCCAGGTTCTCCAGGGTCATAAGCACAGTGATGGTGAAGGAGTCGTAAATCATGCACATATCAATATCCTGGTGGGTAACGCCGGCCATCCCCATGGCCTGGGGGCCCGACTGGTAGGCGGCCATCTCCAAGAGGTCTCGCCAGCCTCCGCCCTGATGGGCGATGCCCTCACCCATACCCAGCACCCAGACAGGCTTTTTCTTGGCAGAGCGAGCCAGGGAGGGGGAGGCCACCACCACCGCTCCACCACCATCGGAGATGACACAGCAGTCCAGCAGGTGCAGAGGGGTAGAGATGACGCGGGAGGTTAGAACATCCTCTACGGTTATGGGGTCGCGATACATGGCATGGGGGTTCATAGAGGCGTGATAGCGCATGGTAACGGCGATCTCAGCCAGTTGTTCTGGCTTGGTCCCGTATTCATACATGTGGCGCTGGGCCACCAGGGCGTAGAGGCCAACGGTGGTGGTGCCGTAAATGTCTTCAAAGGAGTCCGGGACAGGGGATAGGCGGGCCTGCCCCCACCGCCCTGCACCCCCGGTGCCAACCGCCACCCCTCCGGAGCGAGCGACGCTTCCATAGGCGATGACGGCGCAGTTGATACGCCCAGCGGCGATAGCCGTTACGGCGTGGGAGAGGTGGAACTCAAAAGAGCCTCCCCCCACATTGGTGCTGTCTACCCAGCGGGGGTAAAGGTTCAGGTAGTCGCATATGCCGTAGCCAGTGATGCCCGGGGGCATGGCGGCCACGAAGAGGGCATCCACATCTTTCTTCTCCAGGCCGGCATCGTTCAGCGCGCCAACAATGCTCTCACCTATGATCAATTGCTCGCTCTTGTCTGGGGCGTAGCGTGTAGGGTGCTCATAGACCCCCACGATCGCGGCCGTCCTACGCAGATCCATAGGCGCCTCCTATGTGGCTAGCGTGCTTGGGGACCGGCTAGGGGAAGTGTAGACCACTGCTAGGAGATATGTCAAGGCAAAGGGGGCTTGTCAGAAAGGCAATAACTCCCCAGATAGGGGCGTAAGGGGCGCGCACTCCTGCCTGATCTTATGGGGGCAGGCAGGTAGGAGTGATAAGGCCAGCAGAAAGGGTGCCCTAGGGCCTAGGCCCCTCCCTCTCCCATACCACTGCCAGGGAGGCCACGCCGTCCCCCTCCTCCAGGGCCATAATACGCGCCCCTTGGCTGGCCCTATGGTAGACTGGCACCTCGCCCAGGGTGGTGCGCAAGATATTGGCCCGCGCGCTGGCCACCACCAGGTCCCCTTCAGGCTCGGGGGGCACCACCCGTGCCACGGCCACAGGGCCTGTCTTCGCGGTTACGGAGAAGGCGGTTATACCACGGCTTCCCCTGCCTAGACCCCTGAACTCGTCCAGAGGCGTTCTCTTCCCAAAGCCTTTGCTACTTACAGTGAGGAGATGACCCCCTGGCAGGAGCGCCTCCATGGCCACCACCTCGTCCTCCTTCCCCAGGCGGATCCCCCTAACGCCCCCGGCCTGGCGCGAGCGCAAGGGGATCCCAGCGACCCTTATCCGCAGGCCCAGGCCCTTACGGGTTACCAGGATCACCTCCTCCTCTGGCCCCACCACCTGGGCCGAGACCAGTTCGTCTCCCTTCTCCAGGTCCATGGCCACCAACCCCGATGCCCGTATGCCGGAGAGGGTGGAGAGGGGGAGGCGCTTCACCTCGCCCCGACGGGTGCACAGCAGGAGGGAGGCATCCCCCCCTAGAGAGGGCACGGCCCGCACCGAGGTAATCACTTCGGTCCCACTGATGGCTACCATATTGGCCACAGGGGTGCCCCGTGTGGCGC
>JBKBKV010000060.1:0-8690 GCA_046294495.1 Dehalococcoidia bacterium
CCCCGGTGACCCACCGCACCTGGCTATTCACTCCCTACCCAGGCCAAGCCTGGGCCCCCACGATGTGCTGGTGAAAGTGGCGGCGTGTGGAGTTTGCTACCACGACATCCTGGTGATGCGGGGCGTATTGCGGCGAGGTGTAAAGCCGCAGGTGGTGCTGGGGCATGAAATCGCCGGCACCGTGGAAGAGGTGGGCCAACTAGTCTTCTCCCTTGTGCCTGGCGACAAGGTGGTTTCCCTCCTCACCGAGCCGTGCGGATGGTGCACCCGTTGCACAACGGGACGGGAGCACCGCTGTTTGCGGGGTGTGGGGATTGGACACAGCGGCGATGGAGGGTTTGCAGATTATGTCAAACTCCACGAACTGGCCCTGGTGCCCCTGCCCCCTGAAGCCGACCTGGTGGGAGGGTGTCTTCTGGCGTGCCCCATTGGGGTTGCTCTTCACGCCCTGCGTGATGCCGGGGGATTGCAGGCCGGCGAAACGGCCCTGATTACTGCTGCCGGCGGGGGTGTAGGCACCCATGCCATGCAAGTCGCCCGCGCGATAGGGGCGCATGTGCTGGCCCAGACCACCTCCCCTCACAAGGAGGAGGCCCTGCGGGGTCTGGGAGCAGACCAGGTGCTGGTGGCGCCAGACCTGGCCTTTGGCGACCTGGCGCTGGCCTTCACAGGAGAGGAGGGGTGCCAGGTGGTGCTCAACCTCATCGGGGCAAGGGCCTTCGCTGAGTGCTGGAAGGCCCTTGCCCAATTCGGGCGTATGTTGCTGGTGGGGGAACTCCACGGAGGGAGCGTCCCTCTTATCCCGGCAGAGGTTATTTTCAAGGACGCTCATATCATCGGCGTTTCAGGGGTCTCCCGCTCTCAGGTGATGGACACAGTTCGCCTTGTGCAGATGAGGCGTGTGCGCCCAGTGGTGGCGCGCACCTTGCCGATGGGTGTGGAAGGGGCCCTGGAAGCCTACCGCCTCCTTACCCAGGACCACCCCCTGGGGCGTGTGGTGTTGGTAGCCTAATAGAACCCTACACTTCGCTGGGCTTGGTCAGGGCCGGCACGGCAACCCGGCGTGCGGTGAAGGGGCCTTTCCACTCGCCACGCTCCCACGCCACCAGAATTTGGGCTGCCGTAAAGATGGAGGAGTAGGTCCCCGTTATTATGCCTATGGCCATTGCCAGCAGGAAGGAGCGGATAGTTGGCCCCCCTAGCAACAACAATGCTAAAATGGCCAGCAAGGTGGTGAGGCTAGTATTCAGGGAGCGCCCCAGGGTCTCGGCGACGCTGAAGTTCACTACCCCCGCCAAGTCTCTGGCCACCCCCTTAGCCGCGTTCTCCCGGATGCGGTCAAACACCACTATAGTGTCGTGCACACTATACCCTACCACCGTTAGCGCTGCGGTGATGAACATGGCGTTCACTTCCACATTCAAGAACTTGCTGAGCAGGGAGAACATGCCCAGTGTTACCAGCACATCGTGAACGAGGGTGATGACCGCCGCCACACCCATACGCCATGCCTTCTGCACCCGCCGAAAGGCGAACCATATAAAAAAGAGGATGACCACCGAGGCCGCCAGCACTGCAACCACTGCCTTCTGCACTGTCTCCCCGGCTACCACAGGCGACACCGAGGTTATCTCCCAACTGGATATCGGTGCCAAACGCTCCGTAAAGGCTGTGCGAAGGGTCTCTTCCTCAGAAGGCACCGCTGGCTGGTCGCCCTGGCTGGGTTTGCCCTCCTTCAAGAAGGCTGTGCGCACTAGAAATGAACGCTCCCCAGTGCGCTGAATCAACGCCTCCGGGTGCCCCAGGCGCGTCAGTTCACTTCGCAGGACGCTCTGCTCCACAGGCCGCTCAAAGGTGAGGGAGAGGGCCGATCCCCCAGTGAACTCTATGCCTACCCGAAATGCTGGCGGAATTAGCATAGAGACGATGCCTGCCAGAATTAGCAGGGCCGACAGCCCGAAATACCACCAGCGCTTGCTGACAAAGTCCACGCTAGGCCCTCCTGCCCACAGGCCCAACAGCCTGGGTGCTTACCGTCTGCGCCACGGGCATAAACAGGTTCCTAGCCCTCCCCAGAGGGGTTAGGGCCGCCAGGCGCAGGAGCGTTCGGCTGGTAAAAACAGCGCTGAACATGCTCACCGCCACCCCGATGAACAGGGTTACTGCAAACCCCACCACCAGGCTTGCCGCCAGTCGGCTCCCAAACCAGTAGAGGATGGCACAGGTAATAAAAGTAGAGATGTTGCTGTCCCGAATGCTGGGCCACGCCCGGTTGAACCCCGCCTCTATGGCTGCCAGCAGAGTGCGCCCGGCCCGCAACTCCTCCTTCATGCGCTCAAACACCAGCACATTGGCATCCACCGCCATACCAACCGACAGGATGAACCCCGCTATGCCGGCCATAGTCATAGTTACCGGCACCAGTTTGAAGATGGCCAGCGCCACCACCCCGTAAATGGCCAACGCCACTACTGCTACTATCCCCGGCACGCGATAGTAAAGGAGCATAAAGAGGGCAACCAGGATTGTCCCAATGTAACCGGCTACCAGGCTCTTCTCTAGGGCATCCCGCCCTAGGGTGGCGTCCACCGTCTGCTCCTGGACGATCTTCACAGGGACCGGCAAGCGGCCAGACTCCAACTGGATGGCTATGGTGCGCGCCCTCTGGGGGGTGAAATCCCTCCCCTCAATATAGGCCCTCCCGCCGACGATGACGCTCCGGGCGACGGGCGACACCAGTTCCTGGTTGTCCAGGAAGATAGCGATCTGGTCGTTGGTGCCCACGATTTTGCGTGTAAGGTCTTCAAAGATGCCGGCTCCCCGGCTGTTGAACTCAATGTTCACCACCCACAGGCCGGGGACATTGGGGTGGGGGCCGGCGTAGGCGCGAGTAAGGTCATCCCCTGTAAGCCCCACCTCCCTGTCCTCAGAGGACCCGTCGGGGTTGAAGTGGCGCCACTTGAACTCCAGTTTGGCTGTCTCCCCGATGAGGCGCTTGGCCTCCTCCACCTCCTTGATGCCAGGCAGCTGCACCAGCACCCGGTTAGAACCCATCTGCTGAACTACAGGCTCTGTAACCCCGAAGGCGTTCACGCGGCGCTCAATGGTCTGGACGACTCCCTCCATCTGGTCGGGCGTTGGTGCTGGCACACCGGCCTCGTAGACCAACTGGACACCCCCCTGCAAGTCAAGACCCAGGCGCAGGCCCAGGGGGCCTTCTCCGCCCCGCTCAAAGCGCACTCCCCCAAGGCGCACATCCCATTGGCGGATGGCTATCACCACCGCAGACAGGATAAGCGCTACGAGCACAACGGCGAGGCGGCGCAGGTCTTGCCGGCTCACGCTTCCTCCTCTTCTAGTTCAGCAGTCTCTTCGCGTTGGGCACGGACACCCTTTTCCAGCAGACGGGCCACCAACTCCAAGGCCTCCTGGCGAGTGCTAATGGCGCCCGTTGCCTGGGCCTCCCGCACCGCCTCCAAGAGGGGGCGCAAGTGCGGCCCGGGCGGCAGTTGGAACACTGCCATGATATCGTAGCCGTCTACCAGTTTGGGTAGAGCCTGGGGAAGGAGAGGACGCGTTCCTTCCCTCAGCGCATAGGCGATAACGCGGCAATACTCCTGCCAGCCCTCCCAGATAAGGTTCGCACCTCGTGCCGACAGAAAGTCGGCCATCGCCAGGTAGAGAACACCTATCCCCTCTTGACCCGTGTCTCGGAAGTAGCGATAGAGGGCGTGAGGTGTAGGGAGTTGCCCCTTGGGGGCCAGGTGGCTGGGCCGCAAGTGATGCTGGACAGCGGTGCGCACCAGGGCTATGCTCCGCCCGCTAAAGCGTAGTCGGCGCAGAACAGCCTCGGCCTGCTCCGCCCCGACGGTGTGGTGCCCGATGAAACGGATGCGCCCCGAGGGCTCCACCGTGCGGCAGGAAGGCTTGGCAATGTCGTGGAGCAGACAGGCTACCTTCAGAAGGGTTGCCCGTGTATGGCCATCGCCTACCTCTTCGGCGAAGTAGGCGTCCAGCCCTCCCTCCCAAGGAACAGGCGCCAGGAGGGGGTCTTGGGCACGGGCCTCGGCAGAAAGCAGCCGCTCCAGTTGCCCAGGGGTTTCCAGGTTATGGCGGAAGACATCGTAGGCGTGTTCGGGGGGCTGAGTAACCCCTTTGCCCTCGGCCAGTTCGGGGATTACACGGCATAGAAGCCCCAGGTCGTCGGCCAAAAGAAGGTGCGAGGTGGAACCGGGCAGGGCCATAATCTTTAGCACCTCATCCCGGATGCGCTCCGGGGCGGTGCGCTGGATAAGATGCGCCTCGCGGCGCACCGTGGCAGCCGTGGAGGCATCTATCTCAAAGGCCAGTTGGGCCGCCAGGCGCACCGCCCGCAGGAGGCGGAGTGGGTCGTCCTGAAAGGCCATGGGGGAGACCTGGCGCAGGCGACGAGTTCTCAGGTCTTCCTGTCCTCCAAAGGGGTCGAGAACGGGCCAGCGGGAGGGTTCTCCCCGAGCGACGTGCAAGGGCACAGCCATAGCGTCCACTGTAAAGTCCCGGCGCGCCAGGTCTTCCTCAATGGAGTTCCCTTGTAAGCGGGCCAGGTCTATCTCCCAGCGAGCGCCCTCGCCGTGCCACACCAAGCGGGCGACACCGTTGGCCTCATCCAGCAGAATGTAGATAGCCCCAAGGTCCCCAGCGAGCGCACGGGCCAAGGCCACGGCGTCCCCACCAATTGCCAGGTCAATATCGTGGGTAGGCCGCCCCAGCAAGGCATCCCGCACGGCCCCACCTACCAGATAGACCTCCAGTGTGGGACGGGAACTAAACCACTCTTTGAGCAATTCCAAAAGAGGCATGGAAGGGGTGTTTCCCATAGGTCAGGCGCGGGGGCGAGCGGGCTGGGGCTGTGGTGCTTCCGCCTCCGCCTCGGGGATGCGCCAGATAGCGTCCTTACGCACCAGCCGGTCCAGGTATAGAATGCCGTTCAGGTGGTCTATCTCGTGCTCCAACGCCTGGGCCAGAAGGTTATCCTGGGCTACGATGCGCACGGGTTTCCCTTTCTCGTTCAGCGCCTTAACTACCACCCGCACCGAGCGGTTCACCAGTCCCCGGTAGCCTGGAACGCTCAGACACCCCTCCTCCAGTTCCCGCACCCCCTCCCGGGACACAACGCGCGGGTTGATGAGGACGCGCACAAAGCCTTCATCGGGAATTTCAATGACGGCCACCTGGCGGAGCACCCCTACCTGGTTCCCAGCCAGGCCCACGCCGTGGGCGGCGCGCATGGTGTCTATCATATCGGCGATGAGACGGTGTAGGGCCTCATCCACCTTCTGCACGGGGCTTGCCTTCTGGCGCAGGACGGGGTCAGGGAGCCTTCGGATAGGCAAAACGGCCAACCTTACCTCACCTCGCGCTTGCTGAGAGCCAGTTTACCCCAAGTCTTTTCTGGCGTAAAGCGTCATAGGCTGGGGGATAAGATTACTCTGCTGGGAACCGCCCTTCTACACTTAGAGAGAAGGCCAGGCGAATAGCCTCCCACATGGAGGTGGCCATCGCCTTACCCTGCCAGGCGATGTCGTAAGCAGTGCCATGGTCCACGGAGGTGCGGACAAAGGGCAGGCCCAGGTTCACGCTGACGCTCCGCTCAAAGCCGTAGACCTTGATGGGGATGTGCCCCTGGTCGTGATACATGGCCAGCACAGCGTCAAACCGCCCCTGGATAGCCTGGTAGAACACCATATCGGCTGGCACAGGGCCTATGCAGGGGATGCCCTCTTTCTGCGCCTGGGCTATGGCGGGGGCGATGTGCTCCGCTTCTTCGGTGCCTAGCAGGCCCCCGTCGCTGGCATGGGGGTTCAGCGCCGCCACTGCGATACGCGGGGAAGCGATGCCCCAGCGGGAGAGGTGTTCATGGGTGGAACGGAGTGCGTCAAGCACCCTTTCGCGAGTAACAGCGTCGCACGCCTGGCGTAGGGAGCGGTGGGTAGTTAGGTGCACAACGCGTAAGCCCCCTGCTATCAGCATGGTCCAGACCCTGGCGATGCCCGCCAGGTGCGCCAGCAGTTCTGTGTGCCCCACCTCTTTATACCCTGCCAGAGCGGCTGCCTCCTTGTTGATGGGGGCAGTGGCCATCCCGGCGGCCTTCCCCTCCAGACATAAACGGCCGGCGGTGAGCACCCACCCCACGCTGGCCGCCCCCGCTTTGGCCGAGACCTGCCCGGGGGTCAGGTCCACCGGGCGAAAGTCCTCTGTGTCCAGCACTGGGATGGCGCCCTCCTGCCAGATGGCGGTCTCCATGCTAGCGATGGGGAGGGGGCGTAGAGGGGCGCCTACCAGGCGCAGGGCCTGCTCCAACACAGGTGCTGAACCCACCACCACGAGCCTCCCCAGCGGACAAGGGGGGGCCTGCAAGGCCTTGGCCACCACCTCTGGCCCGATGCCGTTGGGGTCGCCCAGGGTGATGAGGAGAGGGGTAGCCACGCGTGCACTCCTTTTAGGGCCTTTTTGGCATAGGGGCCTCTCCCATTATAGCCCTTTGCAGGCGCAAACGGGCCACCTGGCAGTAGCGCTCCGAGATGTCAATGCCGATGAAGCGCCGTCCCAGGCGGGCAGCCACCAGGGTCGTTGTCCCTACACCGTTGAAGGGGTCCAGCACCACATCCCCTCGGTAACTGAACAGCTTCACCAGGCGTTCCACCAGGGCTTCGGGGAACATGGACGGATGCCCAAACTCCTTCATACGCCTCTCGGGCGCTATCTCCCATCGGGCGTAGACCCACTTCTTGAACTCATCGGCGGTGATGTCTATGGCGTCCCGTGGGCCGGGCTTGCGCCGTGAGCCCTTGGCGAAGACCTCAATGAACTCCCACGAGTATTTCAGGTATGGCATGCTGGGGCTTTTCCAACTGCCCCAGGCGGTGTATTTGGCGTTGTAGTTGTGCTTCTCCCACAGGATCTCCGCCTGGAAAAGGAGGCCCGCCTCATCCAGAAGGCTCGCCACCCGGTGATGGGTGGGCATATAGTCAGAGAAGAGGGGCTGGATCACGACGCAGATCCGCCCCCCAGGTTTGAGCAGGCGGGTGCACTCCCGAAAGACCCGCCCCAGGGTGGCAAAATAAGTCTCCCAGTCCTGGGTATCCAGGTGGCGGTCATAGGCGTCCAGGCCAAAGTTGTAGGGCGGGGAGGTAATGACCAGGTCAACACCCTCGGCGGGACAGCGCGACAGGATTTCCAGACAATCGCCGCAGATGATAGTGTCCAGGGGCAGAGGCTCCGGGGAGGGCGAGGTGGGCGTGGGAAGGGATAGCCCTATGGACGCCCCCTGTCGGGCCAGGCGAGTTGCCTTTTTCGTCCCCTTGTAGAGGGCTTTGGGCTGGCGCAGGCGCGCACCACAGCGCCGACAGGTGGGCACCCCCTCCTCGTTAGGGTTTCCGCAGCGGTGGCACCAGGCGCTGTGCTCCATTCTGTCTAAGTTCTTTCGCGCCATTGTTGTAGATGAAAGCGGCAATATCCACCCTCGCTAGGGGACGGGACGCCAGCGAATCTCTGAGCCGCCTTATTCTTTTAGTCTCCAGTTGAACTTGATGTCATAAAGCGCTCTCCAAACCCTGTCCCAACGGCCATTTACTTCGGGGATCATGGCACTTGCTTCATCAATCATAGTGTTGTTTTGAAGGCGGTAGGCGTCTAGTTCCTTTTGAAGCAATCTTTTGTAGGAGGCAACAAAGGCCAGAAGTTGGGAATGGAACTCCTCTACAAGGCCAGGTGCGCTCAGAGCGCGCGCCCGGCTTTCAACGGAAGACGCCCGTTCTACGAATTGAGTTTGGGGGCCTATCCGTTGTGAATATGGGCAACGGCCGCAGGTATCTATGAACTTTTTTCTATCATCGTCGATTGCATTAATGTCTGTAAAAAGTGCATCAACTTGCGAAACATACCGGCGTATCTGCTCCCTTACATCGTCCCGCCAGGTGCGAAGCCAGGCTAGCCAGTCTTGCTCAAACTGGGCAAGAGTAATACCCGTAACTCGCTGGAACGCTGCCTCAAAAGTCTGCTCTGCCTTCAACTCCTGTAGAAGTAATCCTACTGCTCTTTGCCCGAACCGCTCCAAAAGGTAGCGCACCGCCATATACGCCTCTGAATATTGGAGACCAACAAGTCGTTCGTCAGTTTGGGAGTTCCACTCCTTCTGGCTAACAAGCCGGCTCAGGGGGATGAGCGTTCCAGCGTCCAACCGCTCCTTCACCATATCGGCACTCCCAAACATCTCGCGCTGGGCAGGTAGTCCTGTCCCAAACTCCACCCCCGAGTGGAACTCAAGATAAGTAGCAAGTCCCTCGTTGACCCATGCGGGTATATCTACCCCGGGTGCAGCCTCTCCGACCAAAAAGTGCACATATTCGTGAGTCAGCTCCCTGGCCACCTCTCCCATGAAAGGATCTACTATAGACAAATAGATCCCCCTAAACTGTCCATAACCCTTATAAAACCCTGACTCCCACCCCAGAGTTCCGCCGGCAGCGGAGGCAGCCATTCTTAACAATTCCTTGGAGGAGAAGAGATACACATTGGGGATTTGCATTGGAGAGGCACCTATCCACGGTAGCAATCTCTGCGTCAAGGTATAGAGCATTCCACTCATATCCAGGGCGAGGGCCAACGGCACTCCCGTAGATAGGTATACATCGCTTACTCTTCCCGTAAAC
>JBKBKV010000061.1:0-8515 GCA_046294495.1 Dehalococcoidia bacterium
GGGTTGGCTGCGGCGTCGGGGTTGGCATAGGAGTAGGCGTTGGCGGGATTTGAATTGGAGTAGGGGTTGGCTGCGGCGTCGGGGTTGGGATTTGGGCTATTCGGGTCGCTACAATGGCTTCTACGGTTGCGGGTATATCCGTGGGGCTAGTGGTGCAGCCAGATAGGAGAGCGACAAGGGCAAAGAGTATGGCACCAACAAATACAGCCTTGAGATGGATACCACGTCCTTTGATACGGGGGCACCTGCTAGCGAAGCGCCGAGCAGTCTCTTGGTATACCCATTGCATTGTTGCGCCTCTCCAGCCGTTTGGGAAATATGGTAAGGCTAGAAGGCTCTGGGGTCAAGAAGAAGGAATTTGGTGGTATCTTCTCCTGTTTACCCGCACTCGCTATACCCACACGCTCGGCAGGTCAGGCACCCCTCCTGGTAGACAAGGGGGCCGTTGCACTTCTTGCACACCCCCCAGTTGCCTGCGTTCCCTTGCCTCTCCCCGTTCCTAGGGAGCAAAGGGGGTTGAATGGCCGCTGGGCGAGGGGGCTCCGTCCCGATTGCCCGCCCCAGTGCCAGGGCCAAGGCGTCAGGGCCCGATTTCACCAGCACCCCACTGTCCCACGCCGGACAGCAGGTGATGCCCCGCAACTGCTCCACGATGGCCGCCGGGTCAACGCCTGAACGCAGTGCCAGAGAGACCAGGCGAGCAATGGCCTCTAGTTGGGCACTGTCGCATCCCCCAGCCTTGCCCAGCGCCACAAACACCTCAAAGGGCTTGCCTGCCTCGTCGGTGTTGATGGTTACATACATATTCCCGTGGCCGGTGCGGATGCGCTCGGTGCGCCCTCGAACAATGGCTGGGCGCTCCCGTGGCTTAAGGTAGGCGACTGCCGGTTCGGGCCTGGGTTTGGCTTCTGTGCCAGCCGCCAGCACCTCCTGCTCGCGGCTCCCGGCGCGGTAGACGGTAATGCCCTTGCACCCCAGTTTCCATGCCAGCAGATAGGCCTTGCGCACATCCTCTATGTTGGCACTGTTGGGGAAGTTGATGGTTTTGGAAATGCCCGAATCCACGAACTCCTGGAAGGCGGCCTGCATACGCACATGCCACTCGGGGGCGATGTCGGGGGCGGTAACAAAAAGGCGACGCACCCAGGCAGGCACTTCCTGTCGCTCCTGAAGAGACCTGCCCAGCGCCAGGTGCTCCATAAGGTCGTCGTAGTAGAAACCCTCGGCCTTGGCCACTGCCTCAAAGGCTTGGTCAATGTAGTAGAGGGTCTGGCCCCCCAGAATGTTCTGCTTGCGGAAAACAAGGGCGAAGATCGGCTCAATGCCAGAGGAGCACCCGGCGATCATGGAGATGGTCCCGGTGGGAGCCACGGTAAGGCGCCAGGCGTTGCGCAAGGGCGGAGCGCCGGGCTTGTCGTGTATGCTTCCCTTGAAGGCAGGGAAAGCGCCGCGCTCCTGGGCCAGTTCGGCGGACATCTGGTCGGCTTCTGCACGAATAAAGCTCATTACCCTTCTGGCCAACTCTAGCCCCTCCTCCGAGTCGTAAGGGATACCCAGGCGGATGAGCATATCGGCCCACCCCATCACCCCCAGCCCAATCTTGCGGGTCAGTTTGGTCATGCGCTCAATTTCGGGGATGGCGTAGTGGTTGGCGTCTATCACATTGTCCAGGAAGCGCACCGCCAGGCGGACGGTCTGGCGGAGGCGTTCCCAATCCACTTCGGCACCGTTAGAGTTGTAGCGCAGGAACTTGGCCAAGTTGAGGGAGCCCAGGTTGCAGGACTCGTAAGGCAAGAGGGGCTGCTCCCCGCAGGGGTTTGTGGCAGTGATGCGCCCCAACTGGGGCGTGGCGTTGTCCCGGTTGATACGGTCCAGGAAGAGCATCCCCGGCTCCCCGTTGAGCCACGCCCCCTCTACAATCTTCCCAAACACCACCCCGGCGTTGAGGCGTCCCGCCACTTTGCCCGTCTGTGGGTCAATAAGGTCGTAGTCCTCTCCCCGTTCCACCCGCTCCATAAAGTCGCTGTCCACCCCTACGGAGATGTTGAAGTTGTGGATCTCCCCCTCTTTTAGCTTGCAGGTAATGAACTCCAGGATGTCGGGATGGCGCACATCCATCACCGCCATGTTGGCGCCGTCCCGTTTCCCGCCCTGGGTAACTAGTTGGGAGACGGAGGAGAGATGGCGAAGCACAGCCACCGGCCCGCACGCCTTACCGTGGGTAGTGGAGATGGGCGCTCCCTTGGGGCGTATCTTGGAGAGGGAGAAGCCTGTGCCACCCCCGAACTTCTGGACCATAGCGGCGTGCTTGGCCGTGTCCATAATGCCTTCCATGGTGTCTTCCAGGCCGATAACGAAGCAGGCTGAAAGTGTGCCTGCCCCAGTGCCAGCGTTCATAAGGGTGGGGGAGTTGGGGAGAAACTCCAAGCGCGCCATTACGCCGTAGAAGGCATCGGCGATGGCCTGGACATCGGCACTGGGGTTATAGAGGGTCTCCACCTGCGCAATGGCACGGGCGACGCGACGGAACATCCCCTGGGCATCTTCTATAATCTGCCCGTTTCTGTCTCGCAGGAAGTAGCGGGCTTCCAGGACGCGTAGGGCGTTATCGCCTATTTGTAGTTCCCGTGGGGGTGCGGTAAGCCCGGCAGCCTCCAGGGCATGTAGGAGGCGAAGGCGCTCCTCCGGGAACAGGCTGCGCGAGGTAGCGGGGGGTATGGTAACGGTCATGGCCCCTCCTTGGCGTAAAAGTGGGGTGTGGTTATCGGGCACGCTTCGTGCGGCGGGATGTTCTTCCGTTCATAGGCAAGGGCAACTGGGCGGCTGGTGGGGCACTCTGTTCCCCTTCCAGGGCCTCCACTGCCTCCCGGAAACTGCCCACATCCTGGAAATTGCGGTATACGCTGGCGAAGCGCACATAGGCCACACGGTCTAGACGCTTCAGGTGCTCCATCACCATCTCCCCGATGAGAGAAGAGGGCACCTCGGCCCGCCCCAGACGCTGAAGGGCTTGCTCAATGGCGTCTACCGCTTTGTCAATGGCATCGGAGGGAACGGGGCGTTTGGTGCAGGCGATGAGCATGCCCCGTTTCACCTTCTCCCGATTGAACTCCTCTCGGCGCCCGTCTCGCTTCACCACCCGAAGTGCGGTGGTCTGCACTCGCTCATAGGTGGTGAAACGCAGGCCACACCGGGCACACTCCCGACGCCGTCTAATGCCCTCCTCGGTGTCCCGGGAATCTGCGACCCGCGAATCGGTGAACCCGCAGAACGGACAACGCATAGCCATGCTCCTGGTATGACACCCAGCCTGCCCACTAACCCTAGTTTCAAAACTACGCTAACAAATTGTGGTTTAGAACAAACGCACCACTATATATTGGGCCTTGTGTGGGTATACTAGCAGGACAGGTGTGGCTTGTCAAGGGTTTTTCAGGGGGGTTTTTCAAGAGGGCCTTGTGCGGGGGAGGGGCCCCGGGCACGCGGGCCGCTGGGCTCTGCCTTCATGAGGCAAAGGACAGAAAGCCATCCACTATTACTGACCTGGAAGCACGAAGCGCTTCGCCGGCTTCTCAGGCCTAGCGCTACCCCTGGCGCAAATTCAGTGCTCTGGCCCCGTATACTAGAGCGTTGCTACGCCTTGGCGGGCACCGGCAGGTCAATGCGGTAACGCTTAAGCACCGCCTCTATCTGCTGGGCCGTCTTCTCATCCGGCTCCACAAGGGGCAGGCGGGGCTTGCCGACACGGAAGCCCACCCGATTCAGACACCACTTTACCGGAATAGGATTGGCGGTGATGAAGAGCACCTTGAACAGGGGGTGAAGACGGCGGTGCTCCTCTGCGGCCTTCTCCAGATTTCCCTCAAGCAGGTGGCCCATCATCGCCTTGATCTGAAGCCCCACGAGGTGGGAGGCAACGCTCACTATACCATAGCCGCCCATAGCCATGATGTAGAAGGTCTCGTTGTCGTTGCCACTCCATACCCTGAAGCCAGGCCTGGCCCCGTCTATGATACGGGCGATCTGGTCCATATCCGAGGAGGCCTCTTTGATGCCAATAATGTTGTCAATCTGGGACAGACGGAGGGTGGTCTCGGCCGTCATGTTCAGGCTGGTGCGGCTGGGCACATTGTAGAGGATGAGGGGCAAGTGGGTGGCACTGGCGATAGCCTTGAAGTGCTGGAAAAGGCCCTCCTGCGGGGGCTTGTTGTAGTAGGGCACAACAGCCATCACAGCATCCACGCCACACCGCTCGGCTTCACGGGTCAACTCCACACTTTCGGCGGTGCTGTAGTTGCCGGCGCCGGCCACCACCTGGCCTCGCTTGCCCACCGCCGCCTTCACCTCGGCCCAAAGGCGCAGTTTCTCCTCGTGGGAAAGGGTGGGCGATTCCCCGGTGGTGCCGGTTACTACGACCCCATCGCTTCCCGAGTCCAGGAGGGCCAGGGCCAGGCGCTTGGCCTGCTCATAATCCACCCTGCCCTGCTCATCAAAGGGCGTTACCATGGCCGTAAGGAGCCTGCCGATAGTCTCTCCCATGCCTCCTACCTCCTTCCTGCGGTGGGGAGCAGGTTCCGTTGAAGCACCGTCTCCGCGATCTGGATCGCGTTCAAAGCCGCCCCCTTGCGGAGGTTATCGGACACCACCCACATGGCCAGCCCACGGGGGTGGGAGGCATCGCGCCGAATGCGCCCCACATATACGGGGTCTTTCCCCTCCCCCACCAGGGGCGTGGGGTAGACCGCCGCAGTGGGGTCGTCCAGCACCTGGACCCCTGGGAAGGCTGCCAGCACCTCTCGCGCTTCCTCGGGGGACATGGGATGCGTCAACTCAAGGTGCACCGACTCGCTGTGGCAAAGGAGGACGGGCACCCGCACGCAGGTGGCGGAGATGCGCACATCGGGGGCGTGCATGATCTTGCGCGTCTCCTCCACCATCTTCCATTCCTCTTTGGTGTAGCCGTTTTCCAGGAAAGCGTCAATATGGGGTAGCAGGTTGAAGGCTATGCGCTGGGGATACACCCTCGCAGGGTGCTCACCACCGTTCAACAGCGCCCGGCTCTGCTCCCGAAGTTCCTCCATGGCTGCCCGCCCTGTCCCAGAAACCGACTGGTAGGTGTCCACAATAATGCGCTGGATAGGGTTGACCCGATGTATGGGGTAGACGGCCATGACCAAGGCGGTGGTGGAGCAGTTGGGAATGGCCACAATTCCTCGGTGGTGCACCAGGTCGTCGGCGTTCACTTCTGGGATCACCAGAGGCACCTGCGGGTCCATGCGGAAGACAGAAGAGTCGTCAATGACCAGCGCCCCAGCCCGAGCGGCTATGGGTGCCCAGGTTCGGCTGACCGCCCCCGACGCCGAGATGAAGGCGATGTCCACACCTTCAAAGGCCTGGGGCGTTGGCTCCTCAACCACGCACTCCTGTCCCAGAACATGTATACGCTGACCAGCAGAGCGTGCAGAGGCGAAGAGACGAATAGAGCGCACAGGAAAGCGGCGCTCTTCCAGAATAGAGAGGAAGACCCGACCGACCGCGCCCGTAGCACCAAGGACAGCGATATTACAGGCTTGCAAGGTGGCACCTCCTGAACTGAAAAGGCTAGTAGCGATTTGGGTTGGTCGTTTCGTCCGCCCCGCCTAGCGGGGCTTGCCCAGAAGGTGCCGCCTATCCTGGTGCAACAGTGGCCTCCTCTTTGGTGCCTATGCTAGACCAGCCCCATCACCTTGTCAAGGCCGAAAACCAGGCCTTTGTAGGCACTTACCCGACGCAGGGCCAGGAGCACCCCCGGCATATAGCACTCCCGACTAATGGTATCGTGGCGCAGGGCTAGGGTCTGGCCGGCGGTGCCTAAAATAACCTCGTGATGGGCTAGCCGCCCTGGCATACGCAGGGCGTGGATGCCTACCCCTCCCACTTCAGCCCCACGGCTCCCTGGAACAGGCTCCTTCTGGGGGGCTGGGCGGGTAAAAGGACTTCCTCTGCCTTCGGCCAGGGCGCGGGCGATGGCCAGCGCGGTGCCAGAAGGGGCGTCAATCTTACCCTCGTGGTGGGCTTCAACGATGTCTGCATACTCAAAATACCTCCCCACCAAACGGGCCAGATGAATAAGGAGCACGGCCCCAAGAGCGAAGTTGGGGGCCACGATAACCCCAACCCCCTGCCCACGCGCCAGGCGGTCCATCTCCTCCAAGTGAGCCTGGGTAAGCCCTGTTGTGCCCGTTACGAAGTGGAGGCCGCGGGAGAGAGCCGTCCGTGCAGCCTGGATGCACCCTTCGGCAGTGGTGAAATCCACCACCACCTGCGCCTGCACGCGCCCCAGAAGCGCCTCCAGGGATGGGGTGATGGGGATACTCCCCTTCCCCTCCGGCAAGGACATAGAGCCCGCGGAAGCCCGGCGGTGCACACCCCCCACAGGTAGCAGGTCAGGGGTGTGCACCAGCGCCCGAAGCACCTCCTGCCCCATGCGCCCCGAAACCCCGTGCACCACCACTCGCTGGGTGGCCAGGCCCTCGCTCATGGCCCCCTCCGTGGGCCGGGACGCCATCCACTGTCCCGCCGAGGTGGAGATGGAGGGGTGATGCGCGGGGCGGGAGGGGACGGCCTAGCAGGAGGGCCGCCGGATGGACGCTGGGGGGGCGGTGGACGGCGCGGCGGGGGTTGGGTAGGGCGCGGGGACGGCGCCTCCGGGGCGGGCACACCAGGGGGTCGGAACAGCGCCTTGCGAGACAGGTTTATCCGCCCCAGGCGGTCAATCTCGGTTACCACCACCGTTACCTCGTCCCCCACCTTCACCTCTTCCTCGGGGCGGGAGATCCGCCTCTCGCTTAGCTCCGCAAGGGGCACCAGCCCCTCCTTGCCAGGGAGAATCTCCACGAAAGCCCCAAAGGGCAGAAGGCGGGTGACCTTGCCAGTATAAATACCCCCAACCTTTACCTCTTGTGTCAGGCTGGCGATGACAGCCCGCGCCTGCTCCAGAGCGGCGGGGTCGGGGGAGCCAATGAGCACTGTCCCGTCGTCTTCCACATCAATGGTGGTCTTGGTCTGTTCAATGATGGAGCGAATTGTCTTGCCCCCTGGCCCGATGAGGGCTCCAATTTTGTCTACAGGGATACTCATGCGCAGAACTTTGGGGGCATAGGGGCTAACTGTGGGGCGTGGCTGGGCAATGGTGTCATTCATCTTCTCCAGAATGGCTAGGCGGGCCTCGCGGGCCTGCTCCAGAGCCTGGCGCATAATAGCATTGCTGACGCCCTTAGTCTTTACATCCATCTGCACCGCCGTAATGCCTTGCTTCGTCCCAGCCACCTTGAAGTCCATATCCCCTTCGTGATCTTCTATGCCCTGGATATCCGTTAGCACCTGGTAGCGGCCGTCCTCGCCGGTTACCAGTCCTATGGCGATGCCTGCCACATGGCACTTTATAGGCACCCCAGCGTCCATAAGGGACAGGCTACTGCCACACACAGAAGCCATAGAGGTGGAGCCGTTGGAACTCATCACTTCAGACACCAGGCGGATGGTGTAAGGGAACTCCTCCTCCGAGGGGATAAGGGGAAGCAGGGCACGCTCGGCTAGAGCGCCGTGCCCTATCTCTCGCCGCCCAGGGGCGCCGATGCGCCGCACCTCACCCGTAGAGTAGGGGGGGAAGTTGTAGTGATGGATGTAGCGTTTGGTCTCCTCGGGGCTCAGTGTGTCCAGTTCTTGGCGCTCCCCAAGGGAACCCAGGGTCGTTATCGTTAGCACCTGGGTCTGACCCCGCTTGAAGAGGCCACTGCCGTGGGTGCGAGGCAACACACCCACCTGGCAGGTGATGGGGCGCAACTCCCTGGGAGACCGCCCATCGGGGCGCTTCCCCTCATCCAGCACACCCTTCCGAAAGACCAGGCGCACCGCTTCGTTGAAGGCGGTGCCTACCTGCTCTGGAGTAAAATTCTCCTGGAAGGCTTGTGTAACTTCCTTCAGCAGGGCATCCAATGCCGCCACCCGCTCACCCTTTTCAGCCCCGATAAACACCGCCTGCCGAATGCGTTCCCCAAAACGGGCCAGCACATCCTGCAGAAGGGCGGGGTCTGGCCCGGGGAGGGGGATATAGGAGGCTTTGGGCACTCCCACTGCCCGGGCTATCTCCTGAATGAAATCTACGATGCCCTGGTTCACCTGCTGGGCTCGCGCCACGGCTTCCAGCAAGAGGCTTTCCGGGACCTCCTTGCCTCCAGCCTCTAGCATCGCCACGGAATCGGCGGTTCCGGCCACGACCAGGTCCAGGGAACTCTCTTTCACCTGACTGTAAGTAGGGAAAGGGAACACAGCGTCGTGCACGACAGCCACCCGGCACATGCCTATAGGCCCATCAAAAGGGATGTCTGATATGGCCAGGGCGGCGGAGGCCCCGATACCGGCCAGGATGTCCGGGGGTGTTTCCATATCCACAGACAAGACAGTAGCGATAACCTGCACCTCGTTGCGGAACCCTTTGGGGAAGAAGGGGCGGATGGCGCGGTCGGTCAGACGG
>JBKBKV010000062.1:0-8253 GCA_046294495.1 Dehalococcoidia bacterium
CCTGGCGGAGATTGAGACGGACAAGGCGGTGGTAGAGATGCCGGCCAGCGGGGAGGGGGTGGTGCGCAAGATCCTGGTGGCCGAGGGGGTAACAGTGCCTGTTGGGAAGGCTATCGCCATCATCGGCACTGCCGACGAGCCTCTCCCCCAGGTGGCCGAGGCCCCACCTCCTGCGCCTACTCCTGCGCCAGCCCCATCTGCCCCTGTGGGGGAGGTTCGCGCCTCGCCCCTGGCGCGCCGCCTAGCCGAGGAACTGGGGGTGGACCTGCGCACCGTTACGGGCACTGGCCCCGGGGGGCGTATCACCGAGGTAGATGTGCGCCGCGCTGCCGAGGCTGCCAAGCCCCCTACGCCCCCTCCTGCCCCTGCACTCGCAGAGGCGCCCGCTGCCGAAGAGGTGGCCCTCTCCAAGATGCGCCAGGCTATCGCCCGTCTTACCACACGGGCGAAGCAGGAGACCCCCCACTTCTATGTAACCGTTGACGTGGATATGACAGAGGCCCTGGCCCTGCGCCAGCAGGTGAACAAGGCCCTGGAGGCCCAGGGCATTCGGGTGAGTATAAACGATATGCTGGTGCGGGCGTGCGCCCTGGCCCTGAAAGAGTTCCCCACCTTCAACGCCTCCTACCAGGATGGGAAGTTACGGGTGCATAAGGCCATCCACATCGGCATCGCCATTAGCCTGGAGGGGGACCAGGGGCTGATTGTGCCGGCCCTGCTGGACTGCGCCAATAAGTCCCTGGCAGACATCGCCAAGGCCTCCAAAGACCTGGTGGAGCGGGCCAACCGGGGGCACCTGACGCCAGAGGAGTATGGGGGAGCCACCTTCAGTATCAGCAACCTGGGCATGTATGATGTGGACAGTTTCATCGCCATTATCCACCCACCCCAGGCGGCGGTGCTGGCGGTGGGGTCGGTGCGCCCCCGCCCGGTGGTGCGGGACGGGCAGGTAGTGGTGCGCCAGGTGATGACTGCCACCCTCTCGGTGGACCATCGGGTGGCCGATGGGGCGCAGGCGGGGCGCTTCTTGGGGCGCATTAAGGCCCTGCTGGAGACCCCGTTCTCTCTCCTGGTGTAAGCCGTGAAGCCCCATGAGCACCTGGCTGTCTCTGTTGCCTTGGGGGGTGCGGCCTGGGCGCTGACGGGGGAGCCTATGGCACTCCCCGCTGCCATTGGGGTAGGCGTCCTCTTGGATGTGGACCACATCCCCGAGGTCTACCGCCGCTGGGTGCTGGACAGGCCCTTGAAGATATGGTTCGTGCTTCACGCCTACGAGTGGCTCCCTCTGTGGGTGGTAATCTGCTGGCTGACGGGGTGGGGTTCTGTGGCCATCGGGGCCACCCTGGGGTTCGTGGGGCATCTGCTCAGCGACCATCTTGCCAACCGGGTGCACCCTTTGGCCTACTTCCTTACCTATCGGGCGAAGGTAGGGTTTGAGGGGAGCCACCTGATACGGGGGGACGATACGATTACTATGCGCTGGTTCCTTTCCCTGCCTCTGGTGGGGAGGTATCTGCTGGCCCTGCTAGTTTGGGTGCGCAGGCTCCACGGTATTACTCGGCACCCCCTGTATGAACAGCCGAGGGTATAGTTAGGCTGTCTTCAGGCGTCTGACCCCGAGCGCTGAGTGAAGGCTTAGTATTTCATGTTGACAGGGCTTTGTTTTCATGCTAGGCTGTGAAAAGGGGAGCAAAACAGTCCCCAAATGGTGCTGCGGGCGACACCCGCTGGAGACAGCAGGATATGGCATCCATGCCCAACCTAAGGCGGCGGCTCGTCATCATCCTGATGGGGGCTGTGCTCTTGCCCCTGCTGGGTGCGTGCACTTCTCCCCAGAACACCTTCGGCGGGCAGGGCGACCAGGCTCGCACCATCCTGGGTCTTTACTGGCTTCTTATCGGGGCGGCCACGCTTGTGGGGGTTTTGGTTATCGCCTTACTGCTTTACGCCTTCTTCCGCTTCCGCGCTCGCCCTGGCGCTCCCGAGCCCAAGGAGGTGCATGGACACACCGGCCTGGAGTTGGTCTGGTTCATTATCCCTACCGTTATTGTGCTCATTGTAGCCATCCCCTCGTGGCGCACCATCTTCCGCTTCGGGCAGGCCCCCCCGTCCAACGCCCTCCAGGTTCATGTGATAGGCCACCAGTGGTGGTGGGAGTTTCGCTACCTGGACTATAAGATGGCCGACGGCACACCCCTGGTGAGCGGGAACGAACTGTATCTGCCGGCGGGGCGCCCTGTAGCCCTGACACTGCGCTCCGCGGATGTGATTCACAGTTTCTGGGTGCCCCGCCTGGCAGGGAAGGTGGACGCTAACCCCGGAGTTACCACTCGTCTGACCTTCACCCCCCAGGAGCCCGGCACCTACTTCGGCCAGTGTGCCGAGTTCTGCGGCTTATCCCACGCCCTCATGCGGTTGCGAGTGAAGGTGCTCCCCCCGCAGGAGTTTGAGCAATGGGTGCGGGAGCGCCGCTCCCATGCTTTGCCCCCGCTAGCCGGGGAGGCACAGAAGGGGTGGGAGGTCTTTCAGGCGCGTGGGTGCAACGCCTGCCACACCATTGACGGCACCAACGCCCGAGGCATCATCGGCCCCAACCTGACCGGCATAGCCAGCAGGGACGGCATCGCCGCCATGGCCCTACCCAACACCCCCGATGACCTGGCCCGTTGGCTGCGCAACCCGCCGGGGGTGAAGGCCGGGGCGAAGATGCCCAATCTGAACCTAACCGATGAGGAGATTTCTGCCCTGGTGGCGTTCCTGGAAACCTTGAGGTGAAGTAGGGAGGACGGCATGGCTGTCAGTGCTGGCACCCTGCGACGCCCCGCCGAAGCCGGCCTGTGGGCTACGGTGTGGGAGTGGCTTACCACCGTTGACCACAAGCGCATAGGCCTCCTTTACTTCTGGACGGTTATCTTCTGGTTTCTGCTGGGGGGCGTGGAGGCCCTAATTATCCGCTTGCAGTTGGCGAGTTCTGATGCTGGGGTGGTTACCCCGGCCGTGTATAACCAGTTGTATACCATGCACGGCACCCTAATGGTCTTCCTGGTGGGCACGCCCGCCGCCTCGGTGTTTGCCAACCTGGTCCTGCCCCTGATGATCGGGGCACGGGATGTGGCCTTCCCTCGCCTGAACGCTCTGAGTTACTGGATCTTCCTCTTTGGGGGCCTCCTGCTCAACGCCGGGTGGTTGGCAGGAGGTGCCTTTGATGTGGGGTGGACAGGCTACGCTAACATGACGGCCCGTTCTTTCACCCAGAGCATTGGTGCCAACTTCTGGGTGATGGGGCTAATTGTGCTGGGCCTTTCCACTATGGCCAGTGCCTTCAACTTCCTGGTAACTATCATCAATATGCGCGCCCCTGGCATGACCTTCATGCGCATGCCCCTGATGGTGTGGGCGTTGACTGTCGTTTTCATCCTGGTTATTTTCGCCTTCCCTGTGCTCACCGTGGCCTTGATCTTCCTGTGGTTTGACCGCTTCTATGGCACCCGCTTCTTTGACCCAGCCGCAGGTGGGAATGTGTTCCTGTGGCAACACCTGTTCTGGGTGTTCGGCCACCCGGAGGTCTACATCCTTATCCTTCCGGCCTTTGGCATTCTATCGGAGGTTATCCCCACATTCTCTCGCAAGCCCATCTTCGGCTACGCCACTATGGTGATGGCTATGGGGGCCATCGCTTTCCTGGGGTTCAGCGTGTGGGCGCATCATATGTTCACCGTGGGGATGGGGCCTGTGGGGAACTTCGCCTTTTCCCTTTCCACAATGCTGATAGCCATCCCCACAGGGGTAAAGGTGTTCAACTGGCTTGCTACCATGTGGGGCGGGCAAATCCGCTGGAAGACGCCCATGCTCTTCGCCGGGAGCACCGTGCTCTTATTCATCTTGGGTGGGCTTAGCGGGATGATGCACGCCTCCCCGCCTATTGACAGCCAGCAGCAGGACTCCTACTTTGTGGTAGCCCACTTCCACTATGTGCTGTTTGGGGGCCTGGTGATGGCCATGTTCGGTGGCGTTTATTACTGGCTCCCCAAACTGACAGGGCGCCTGCTGGACGAGGGCCTGGGAAAGGTGCACTTCTGGCTTACCTTCATCGGCTTCAACATTACCTTCTTCCCCATGCACATTCTGGGTGCGCTGGGTATGCCCCGACGCATCTACACCTACCCAGCCGAGGCGGGATGGGGGCCGCTGAACCTGCTGATTACGGTGGGAGCCTACATCCTTGCCTCGGGGGTCCTGGTCTTTGCCTACAACCTGCTTCGGAGCCTGCGAAAGGGGGAACAGGCTGGAAGCGACCCGTGGGACGGGCGCACCCTGGAGTGGTCTATCCCCTCGCCTCCGCCGGAGTATAACTTTGAGCGCATCCCCGTTGTGCATGGGCGGGATGCGTGGTGGGAACAGAAACGCCAGCGGCGCCTTGCGTCCGTTGCAGGTGGAGCCAACGGCGACCCCCAGGCCCGTGCCCAGGGGGAGGGCGAGGGCCACCAGTCCGGGTCAGGACGAGAGGTCATACATCTGCCCAAGCCGTCTATCATCCCTCTCGTCCTGGCCCTGGGGTTGTCCCTGGCAGGGCTGGGGACCGTATATTCCCGCGCCCTCATCGCCCTGGGGCTAGCGATAGCCGTGGGGGCCATTGTGGCTTGGGCCATAGAGCCTCCCCTACGGGGGTCTGCCCACAGCAAGGAGTAGCCAGATATGGAGAAGGTTTCCTCTCTGACCCAGGAGGCCTTGCACCCCCCTACTACAACTGGGGAGGACCACCGCAAGGTGCTTATGTGGCTCTTCCTGGCCTCGGATGTGCTATTCTTCGGCTCACTGATCGCCACCTTCGTGGTCTACGCCCAGCGGGTGCCCCACGAGCCTTTGCGAGAGGTGTTCAACATTCCTATCACCTCCTGGAGCGCCTTTGTGCTACTGATGAGCAGTGTTACTATGGCCCTGGCGGTGTGGTCGGCCCACAGCGGGAAGATGGGCCTTATGCGCATCTACCTGCTGGCCACGGTGCTTTTGGGCATCCACTTCCTGGCCGACCAGGGGTATGAGTTCTACCACTTCGTAAAGGACGGGTTCACCCCCAGGGTGAACCCCTTGGGCTCGGCATTTTTCACCCTCACCGGCTTCCACGGTGCCCATGTTACGGTGGGGGTGTTCTGGCTCCTCTCCCTTCTCCTGGCTTCCTTCAAAGGGGGCATCACCCAGAGGAACGCCATCTGGGTAGAGGTGGGGGGCCTCTACTGGCACTTCGTGGACGTGGTGTGGATCGTTATCTTCGCCGTTGTCTACCTCATCGGTGCATCTTTCTATTAGGTTGCGGAGGGCTAGGATGACCCGGGGACACCAGACCAAAGAGGTGCACAAGGCGGGGCCGAGGACCTGTGCCCTGGTGGCGGTGGTGCTGGCTGTGATCACGGGGATAGAGGTGGGCCTTTTCCCGGGCTATCCCTTATATACCGAGGCCCTGCGCCCGGTGCTGGTGCCCCTCTTTCTGCTCCTGGGGGCGGGGAAGTTTGCCCTGGTGGCCTCCTTCTACATGCATTTGAAGTATGACACCCCCATGTTCGCCGGCGTCTTCGCCTTTGGGATGACGGTGGGGGTGTCCATAGTGCTCTCCATTATCCAACTGTTCCGCCACTTCCACTTCTAGCCCTCTCTCTGGGCAACCGACCCTCCGTTTCCGTCGTAGGAAGGGATGGGGAATAGTCCCTAGCCCCAGTTTCTCTATCCCGTTAGTGTCCCCTTGGTGCTGGGGCTCTCACCCCCCAAGCGGGGGTCAAGGGCAATGGCCTGACGCAACGCCCGGGCCAGTGCCTTGAACAGGGCCTCGGCCTTGTGGTGGTCGTTTCTCCCCTCCAGGACGCGGGCGTGAAGGGTGATACGGGCCTCGTAGGCGAAGGCCTCCAGCATGTGGCGCAGGGTGTCGGATGGTAACCCTTCCACCTCCCCGCTTACCCCTAGTTCCACTACAGCGTAGCCACGACCCGATAAGTCCACTGCCACCTGGGCCAGGGCCTCGTCCAGGGGCACCAGGCTGTGGCCGAAACGGGTGATACCTTGCCGTTCACCCAGGGCCTGGTGGAAGGCGCGCCCCAGGGCTATGCCTATGTCCTCCACCAGATGGTGCCAGCCGGAGGGGTCTTTGCGTCCCTGCACCGTGAGGTCTATGAGGGAGTGGCGGGCCAGTTGGGCCAGCATGTGGTCCAGGAAGCCGTGGCCTGTGTCTATCTGCCAGCGCCCTTGCCCATCCAGGTCCAGGGTTACTTCTACCTGTGTCTCCCCTGTCTCGCGAAGGATGTGTGCTGTGCGTGGCATGGCTACTTCTGCTCCAGGACGGAGCGCAGGGCGGATACCAGGGCGTCGGTGTGGCGAGGCAGACCCACGCTGATGCGGATGCAGTCGGCCAGGCGGGGGTGGGCGAAGGTGCGGACGAAGACGCCTCGCCTGGCCAGCGCCTGGGCTATCTCCTGGCCTCTGCTGTCGGGCAGGCGCACCAGGAGGAAGTTGGTCTTGGAGGGGTAGACCACTAGCCCTGGGATTGTGCGAAGGGCCTGGGCCATGCGCTCCCGCTCCTCTACCAGCACACGCACCCGCTGTAAGAGGGGGTCAGTATCTTCCAGGGATGCCAGGGCGGCCTGCTCGGCGGCCACGCTTACATTGTAAGGGGCTTTGATAGCCAATAGGCGCTGGACGATGCTGGGGGCCATAATACCGTAACCGAGGCGCAGGCCGGCCAGCCCTGCCCATTTGCTCAGGGTGCGCAGGACAATGAGGTTCTCATGCTGGGCAACCAAGGGGACAGCAGTAAACCCGCAGAACTCGTGGTAGGTCTCGTCCACCACCACGAGGATGCCGGTATCTACCAGGTCAAGAATGGTATCCAGTGGGGAGAGGTTGGCGGTGGGGTTGTTGGGATTGGCAACGAAGACCAGTTTGGTGCGCTGGTCTATGGCTCGGCGAACGGCGGCGGGGTCTATTTCCCACATCTCGTCTCTGGGCACATCCACCAGGAGGCCCCCGTTGACACGGGTGCAGAAGGAATACATGCCAAAGGTGGGGGAGAGGTCTAGCACCTTGTCTCCCTGGGATAGGAAAAGGCGCAAGACGAGGTCAATGAGTTCGTCGCTCCCTGCTCCTGCCACCACCTGCTCCGGTTGCACCCCGGCGTAAGATGCTAGGGCAGTGCGCAGGCGGCGTTGGAGGGGGTCGGGGTAGGTGTTGTAGCCCTGGTAGGAGCCCAATACTTCAGCCACACGGGCCAAAGGCCCGTAGGGGTTCTCGTTGCCATCCAGTTTTACGATGTGCTCTGGGGGCAGGCCCAGGCGGGCGGCCAGCACCTCGGGTGGGTCTACCCCCTCGTAGGGTTGCAGGCCTAGCAGGTCTGGGCGCATTAGGTGCTCTATAGGCGGAGGCATAGCACTCTCCTCATCGGGACGGGGTGCGGCGGCGCTTGAGGCGTATCTCAATAGCGCGAGCGTGGCCCTCCAGGCCCTCCGCGCGGGCGAGGGCCGTAAGGTCTCGTGCGAAAGAGGCCAAGCGCTCGCCGTTGGCGGCGACAAGGGTGTTCACGCGCAGGAAGTGGTGCACGCTTAGGCCCGAGGCGAAGCGGGCGGTTCCCCCGGTGGGCATAACATGGCTAGGGCCGGCCAGGTAATCGCCATAGGTCTCGGGGGTCTGCTCCCCTAGGAACACGGCCCCGGCGTTGTAGACCCGGTCCACCCAGTGCCAGGGGTCTGCCACAGTCAGGCAGAGGTGTTCAGGGGCGTAGAAGTTGGCCAGGTCCAGGGCGTCTTCCAGGGAGTCCACCAGGATGAGGAGGCCCTGGCCCTGGAGGGCCTTCTGGGCGATGTCTGCCCTGGGTAGGGAGCGGCGTTGGCGCTCTATCTCGTTCAGGAGAGGTTGCACTAGAGGCTCGTGGGTGGTAATAAGGATGGGTGAAGCAAGGGGGTCGTGCTCTGCCTGTGCCAGCAGGTCGGCCGCCAGGACAGAGGGGGTAGCGCTGGCATCGGCGATGATGATCGTCTCGGTGGGGCCGTAAAGGCCGTCTATCCCCACGATGCCGAACACCATCTGTTTGGCCAGGGTAACAAAGATGTTGCCTGGCCCACATACCATGTCCACCTTGGGGATGCTCTCGGTGCCGAAGGCCATGGCTGCAATAGCCTGGGCGCCGCCCACCTGGAAGACCCGGGTCGCCCCGGTAAGGGCGGCAGCGGCCAGGATCCAGGGGTGGGGGCCATTCTGGCGGGGAGGGGTGCA
>JBKBKV010000063.1:0-8001 GCA_046294495.1 Dehalococcoidia bacterium
CCCCTGGGGCGGCTATCATTGGGAAGGTAGTGGAAGGGCCTTCTGGGAGGGTGCAGGTGTTGGGAGAGGGTGGGGAGGAAGTAACCCTGGCCGTAGGGGGATGGGACCACCTGCGCCGCCTATGACGACTCTAGCGGTGTATTGCCCTACACCCGAGGCGACCCAGGAGGTGGGTGTTATCCTGGGCAGACACGCCGAGGCTGGCGACCTGCTCCTCTTGGTGGGGGAACTGGGCGCCGGCAAAACCACTCTGGTGCAGGGCCTGTGCCGGGGACTCGGCGTCCCCGAGCCTGCTCGTTCCCCCACCTTTGTGCTTGTGCATCGCTACCAGGGGCGATTGCCTGTCTACCATGTGGACCTCTACCGCATCGGTAGCGTTGCTGAGGCGTTAGATTTGGGCCTGGAAGAGTTACTGGGTAAAGAAGGGGTTACCGTGGTGGAGTGGGCCGAGCGCTTGTTGCCTGCCCTCCCCCATGACTACCTTCTGGTGCGGCTTGCATGGGAGGGGGATGGAGTGCGTCGTCTGCAGATAGAGGGGTGCGGTCAACGGGGGGTAGCATGGCTTGCCCGGGCGTATCAAAACCTGGTGGAGTTCGCCCAACGATGGCAGTCCTAGCCATAGACACCTCTACCCGTTGGGCAGGGGTAGCTCTATTGGCCCCCCAGGGAAAGGGCTGGGAACTGACCTGGCAGTCGGCCCAAAACCATTCGGCAGAACTGGCCCCCTCCGTCCAGACCCTGCTGGAGCGGGCTGGCCTCATGGTAAAAGACCTGACGGGCATCGTGGTAGCCCTGGGGCCTGGGAGTTTCAGCGCTCTGCGGGTGGGCTTGGGCTTTGCCAAGGGCCTCGCCGTCGGGAGGGGTCTCCCACTGGTGGGTATTGGCACCCTGGAGGTAGAAGCGGCATCCCTGGGGCTGGAAGGCTTGTCCCTATGCCCGCTCCTGGACTTGGGGCGGGGTGTGGTGGCGTGGGGCCTCTTCCATCCGGGGGAGCCCCATCCCTCTGGCGGGGAGCGGGTCAATACCCTGGAGGAACTTTTCCCCTTGCTCCCTCAGGGGGTGGTGCTATGTGGTGAAGGGGCGTGGGTTTATCGCCAGCGCCTCCAAGCAGCGTTGGGAGGAAATATTGCTATGGCCTCTCTGTGTCCACCTACTCGGCATGCCCTCGCCCTGGCACGGTTAGGGCAAGAGCGCCTGGCCCGAGGGGAGGTTGATCCCCTGGCCTCCCTGCAGCCTCGCTACCTACGCCCTCCCAGCATCGGCCCGGCGCCTAAAGGCCTTTTCCAGGAGGGAGATAGAGCATGAGCACACATAAAGAGCGGACATTGGTGCTAATCAAGCCTGACGGCCTCCAGCGGGGCCTGGTGGGGGAGATTATCGCCCGCCTGGAGCGCCGAGGTCTGAAACTGGTGGGCATCAAACTAGTGCAAATGGACCAGCAAATGGCCCGCCAGCACTACGCCGAGCATGAAGGCAAGCCCTTCTTCCCAGGCCTAGTCCGCTACATCACCTCGGCCCCGGTGGTGGCGATGGTGTGGCAGGGCAAGGGGGCTGTGCAGGTAGTGCGAGACCTTATGGGGAAGACGGACCCCCGCCTGGCGGCACCGGGAACCATTCGGGGAGACCTGGCCCTGGATACAGGGCGCAACTTGATTCACGGTTCCGATTCTGTGGAAACGGCTCGCAAGGAGTGGGCCCTGTTCTTCCGCCCCGAGGAGATTGTAGACTGGCCACGGAGTGCAGACCCGTGGATTACGGAAGAATAAGGCGGGGCACTGCCCCAGTCCAGCGCTCCTCAAGCCGATAGTAGGCCCTCTTTTCCGCCAGGAATAGGTGCACCACCATGTCGCCGTAATCCAGGACAACCCACCCGGAGTAGGCATCCCCTTCGCGGTGGAGAGGGAGGCGCCCAGCCTCACCAAGCGCTTTTTCAAGTTCCTCGGCCAGGGCATTCAGGTGTGGTGGGGAGGTGCCCGTAAGCAGGACGAAAAAATCTGTGAAAGCGTGCAGTGGACGCAAATCCAGCACCAGCACATCGCTGGCCTGTTTCTCTGCGGCGATCTCGGCGGCACGCCGGGCCGCCGCCACAGCGGAAGGGGTTGTTGCCATCTACAGCACCCATTGTAGCCCCTTTTGCATCGCAGAATAAAGGGCGACGCCCCCTCAAAAGGCTATGTGCAGGTGCGGCTCGGCCCCCCTCTTTGAGGGGACAAGCGGGGACTGCTATAATCGCCCTAAAGTGCCTTATAGAAGACCTATAAGGAGGGGGCTATGCCCATCGTGCGCATAGAGATGTGGCCTGGGCGCACCAAGGCCCAGAAGGCGGAACTGGCACGGGTAATTACGGAAGCGATGGTTACTATTGCGCATACCACCCCTGAGGCCGTTATCGTAGTTTTTGATGAGGTGCCCAAAGAGAACTGGGCCCAGGGAGGGAGGCTGGCATCGGAGCCGCCACCCTCATCTTAGCCCTTGACGGTGTTAGCCCTGTCCCCCTAGAATACAGGTGCACCTTGACAAGGTTCATAGGGCATGTTACTGTAAGAGCGCAAGTTCCCGAGGGCCCGCTAGCTCAAGTGGTAGAGCAGCTGACTCTTAATCAGCGGGTTCCAGGTTCGAGTCCTGGGCGGGTCACCAGCGCCTTTCACGGGGATGTGTCGGAACTGGTAGACGAGCATGACTTAGGATCATGTGCCGTTACGGCGTGGGAGTTCGAGTCTCCCCATCCCCACCACGCACGAGGCATCCAATGGAAGGCTAGGGAGGCGTTTTTTGCTGGGGAGGACACCAGAGTAAGGAGGGCATGTGGGGACCCTTCTAGAAGTAAAGGATCTGCGCACCTACTTCTTCACCCAGGACGGGGTTGTAAAGGCAGTAGACGGGATCTCCTACGACCTGCTAGAGGGTGAGACGGTAGGGTTGGTAGGGGAGTCGGGCTCTGGGAAGAGCGTCAGTGCCCTTTCCGTCTTGCGCCTCATTGCCTCTCCACCCGGACGCATCGTTGGGGGTGAGGTGTGGTTTGAAGGAGAAGACCTCCTAAAACTGGACGAGGAGGAGATGCGCCACATCCGTGGCAACCGCATTGCTATGGTCTTCCAGGAGCCGATGACCTCCCTGAACCCGGTCCTGACCATAGGAAGGCAAATTACAGAAGCCCTGGAACTCCATAAGCATATGGACAAGAAGGCGGCGCGGGCACGGGCAATAGAGTTGCTTCGCCTGGTAGGTATCCCCGACGCCGAGCGCCGTATTGACGACTACCCCCACCAGTTCAGTGGAGGCATGCGCCAGCGGGTTATGATAGCCATGGCCCTCTCCTGCGACCCCAAACTCCTCATCGCCGACGAGCCTACCACTGCCCTGGATGTAACCATTCAGGCCCAGATCCTGGAACTGATCAAGCGTCTTACCAAGCAGTTTGGGACAGCCGTTATCCTTATCACCCACAACCTAGGGGTGGTGGCTCGTTACGCCGACCGGGTGAACATTATGTATGCAGGGCGCATCGTGGAGCGAGGCACGGCCAAGGACATTTACAAGAACCCCAAGCACCCCTACACTGTGGGCCTCTTGCAGTCTGTGCCTCGCCTGGATGAACCCCGCAAAGAGCGCCTGAACCCCATAGAGGGGATGCCACCAGACCTGGTCAACTTGCCCCCCGGTTGCCCTTTCCAACCCCGATGTCGCTATGCTATCCCGCGGTGCACCCAGGAGTATCCGCCCTTGGTGAGCGTAGGGGATGGGCACACCTCAGCCTGCTGGGTCGCCGACAAAGTTACCCTTGGAGGTAGAGTATGACCCAACAGACTGTGCCCCCCCAGGCTCGCGACGGCAACATCCTGGTGGATGTGCAAAACCTGAAGATGTATTTCCCCGTTACACGGGGCATCATCTTTCAGCGCAAGATCGCCGATATCAAGGCGGTGGACGATGTCAGTTTCTTTATCCGGCGTGGAGAGACCCTGGGCCTAGTGGGTGAAAGTGGGTGCGGGAAGACTACCACCGGGCGGTGCATCCTGCAACTATATCGCCCTACCTCTGGCGCTGTTTTCTTTGAGGGCACAGACCTGTGTAAACTAAAACCTTCCCAACTGCGCCCCCTGCGTCGGAAGATGCAGATTATCTTTCAGGACCCTTACTCCTCCCTAAACCCTCGCATGACTGCAGGTAATATCATTGGAGAGCCTCTCATAATCCACAAACTGGTAAGAAACCGGCGGGAGTATCGGGAGCGGGTGGCGGAGTTATTGCAAGTGGTGGGGCTCAACCCATATATGGCCGACCGTTACCCCCACGAGTTCAGCGGGGGCCAGCGCCAGCGCATAGGCGTTGCCCGCGCCCTGGCCGTCCAACCTGCCTTCATCGTGTGCGACGAGCCGGTGTCTGCTCTTGATGTTTCCATTCAGGCTCAGGTTATCAACCTGCTGGAAGACCTCCAGAGCCAGTTCAACCTTACTTACCTCTTCATCGCCCACGACCTGTCGGTGGTGCGCCACATCAGCGACCGCGTTGCAGTGATGTATCTGGGCCACATTGTGGAGATCGCCGACAGGCGGGAACTGTATGAGAACCCCCTGCATCCCTACACCAAGGCCCTCCTGTCGGCTGTGCCGATCCCAGACCCCATCATAGAAGCACAGCGGGAGCGTATCATTCTGACAGGGGATGTGCCCAGCCCCCTCCGCCCTCCACCGGGATGCGTCTTCCACACCCGCTGCCCTATCGCTGTGGAGGAGTGCAAACGCTATGTCCCCCAACTCCAGGAGATAGAGCGAGACCATTGGGTCGCCTGTATCCGTGTCCCGGGCTACCGCATCTCCGGGTAGCACCCCCAGCCCCCGTAACCCCCCATCGCACAAAGGGGCGCTCTGAAGAGCGCCCCTTTGTTCTGGGCCTCGCCTTTGCTACGATGAAAGGGAGATGAACAACCATCTTATCCGTAACTTCTGCATAGTCGCCCACATTGACCACGGCAAGTCTACCCTGGCCGACCGCCTGCTGGAACTGACGGGCACAATAGACCCTCGCCAAATGACTGCCCAGTTCCTGGACCAGATGGACCTGGAGCGAGAGCGGGGCATCACCATCAAGGGCAAGGCGGTGCGGATGCTCTACCGCCACCCGAGCGGCCAGGAATACCAACTGAACCTTATTGACACCCCAGGGCATGTGGACTTCAGTTACGAGGTGAGCCGTGCCCTGGCTGCCTGCGAGGGGGCCATCTTGGTGGTGGACGCCTCCCAGGGCATTCAGGCACAGACCATCGCCAACGCCTATCTGGCCATCGCCAACGACCTGGTCATTATCCCGGTAGTCAACAAGATTGACCTGCCCACTGCTGAACCCCAGAGGGTCGCCCAGGAACTGGTGCAGACCTTCGGCTTCCAACCGGGGGAGGTGCTGTTTGTCTCGGGCAAGGAGGGGACTGGCGTCCCCCACCTACTGGAGGCCATTGTGGAACGCATTCCGCCTCCCAAGGGGAACCCCATAGGGCCGCTGCGTGCCCTCATCTTTGATAGCCGTTATGACCCATACAAGGGCGTTGTAGCCGCTGTGCGCATCGTGGACGGGGCGGTGCGCACAGGCGACCGCCTCTTGCTGATGTCTACAGGGAGCCACGGGGAGGCGCTAGAGGTGGGCATATTTCGCCCTCACCCCGTTCCCACGGGCAGGCTCCAGGCGGGTGAGGTAGGCTACATCGCCACAGGCTTGAAGCAGGTGCGCGAGTGCCGGGTGGGTGATACCATCACCACGGCGTCCCAGCCAGCCGGCCAGCCTCTGCCGGGGTATAAGCAGTTGAAACCCATGGTTTTCGCGAGCCTCTACCCTGCTGAGGGGGAGTCTTACGAAAACTTGCGGAGCGCCCTGGAGAAACTGCAACTGAACGACGCCTCCTTGCAGTTTGAGCCTGAGACCACCCCTGCACTAGGGGCGGGCTTCCGATGCGGCTTTCTGGGACTTCTGCATATGGAAATTGTGCAGGAGCGCCTGGAGCGGGAATATGGGGTGGATATAGTCATCACTGCTCCCAGTGTGGCCTATCAGGTGCGCTTGCGCGAAGGCCGGGAGGTTATGGTGGAGAACCCCTCCGACCTGCCCCCTGCCGGGGAAATCCAGGAAATTCGCGAGCCATGGGTGGAGATAACGGTCATTACCCCTTCTCGGTTTGTGGGACCAGTGATGGAACTGGTGCGGGAGAGGCGGGGTGTCTTCCGTAAGATGGACTACCTCTCCCCGGCCGCCGCGCAACACCCTGCCGACAACCCGGCCTACGACGCTCGTGTGCTTCTAGAGTATGAATTGCCCCTGGCCGAGCTGTTGGCCGACTTCTACGACCTTCTGAAGTCGTCCACCCAGGGATACGCCTCGCTGGACTACTCCTTCTTGGGGTATCGGGCGGGGCCACTGGTGCGCCTGGATATTCTCCTTAACAACAAGCCCGTGGAAGCCCTTGCCTTTATTGTCCACCGGGAGAAGGCCTACGAGCAGGGGCGTGCCCTGGTGGAACGCCTGCGCCAACTAATTCCCAGACAGTTGTTTGAGGTAGCCGTGCAAGCGGCCATCGGGAGCCGTGTTATCGCTAGGGAGACCATTCGCCCCCTGCGGAAGAATGTGTTGGCCAAATGCTACGGGGGCGATGTAACCCGCAAGCGCAAACTCCTGGAGAAGCAGGCCGAGGGTAAGAAGCGCCTCAAGCGCATTGGTCAGGTGGAAGTCCCCCAAGAGGCTTTTCTAGCCCTGCTGAAGCGAGAGAGGGCAGGCTAGCCTATTCCTCTGCGAAGATGCCCAGTTGCTCCCTCAGAGACGCCAGTTGTTGGGCGTGGCTGTTCCAATGGGCGATGAAGAAGCGGCGCACCACGCCTATTGCATCTATCTCCTCGTTGCCCTGGGAACTCACCAGGGATACCTTGCGAGACAACTGTTCGGGGGAAGCCTCTTGGAGCCAGCGGACGGCCTCCCGGTAAGTGACTTCCAGCGCCTTGCGCAGGTCGGATATGGGCATAGCCCGGCGTTGGGGGGAGCGGGAGACCACCCCCGGATTGGGGAGGATAGGCTGCCCCTGTAGCGCCCGGCCTAGGTGATACAGGATGCCACTGTTGTCGGTGCCCAGGAGGTGGTCAACAATGTCCCTGGCGCTCCACTGCGCTGGCGACTCCTTCCAGTCCAGGGCGTAATCCAGCCCTTTCAGGTTGGTAAGAACAGCCTGAAGGGCTTTTTCCATCTCCTGGAGAAGCTGGTTTGTGCTCTTGGCCTCCACTATACACCACGGCGCAGACGCGGGTCTAACACATCGCGGAGGGAATCGCCCAGTAGGTTGAAGGCGAAAACGGCCAGGCTGATCGCCAGGCCAGGGAATATGACCATCCAGGGGGCTCGTTCCACAAACCGGGTGGCGGCCCCTGACATCATAAGCCCCCAGGAGGGGGTCGGCTCGGCTGTGCCTACTCCGAGGAAGCTGAGGGACGCTTCCACTAAGATTGCCTGCCCCAGCTGGGCAGTAAGCACGATGAGATAAGGTGCTATGGTATTGGGGAGCATATGGCGGAAGATAATGCGCCAGGGCGAGGCTCCCAGGGCACGGGCAGCCTCTATATATTGGAACTCTTTGATAGCCAGGGCGGTAGAACGGACTACCCGTGTGGCCAAGGGCACGATGGGGATAGCGATAGCGACGATAAGGTTGGGTGTGGAACGGCCCAGCATGGTTACGACAGCAATGGCTAGGATGAGCAAGGGAAAAGAAGCAAGGATATCAACAAGGCGCTGCACTGCCAGGTCTACTGCCTTTCCGAAGTAAGCGCTAGCAACCCCAATGATTGCCCCAATTGTGGAGCCGATAAAGGCGGCCGAAAACCCTACAAGGAGCGCCACCCGGGAGCCGTGAATGAGGCGGCTCAACAGGTCTCGCCCCAACTGGTCGGCTCCTAACAGGAACTGCTTGCCAGGGGGTGCGAACTGGTAGGCATAGTGCGTTTCATAGGGGTCATAGGGGGCGATGAA
>JBKBKV010000064.1:0-6312 GCA_046294495.1 Dehalococcoidia bacterium
CGGCCCAGCCGCCTGCCAAGCCTTCCGCCAGAAGAGCCGCCAAACGGGCATCGCTCCAGCCTTTATGCACGGCATCTACCTCGTCAACCTTGGCACACCAGACCCCGCCCTCCTGGCCAAATCGGTTGAGTCGCTGGTGCAGTCTATGAACCTAGCCGCTGACCTGGGGGTGGCAGGGGTGATCTTCCACCTGGGGAGCCATAAGGGCGCCGGCAAAGAGGCGGTGTTTCGTCAGGTGGTGGAGGCTATTGGGCAAGTGCTGGGACGCTCCAAGGAGGGGCCGTGGCTGGTGTTGGAGAACAGCGCCGGCATGGGACAGCATATCGGCTCTACCTTTGCCGAACTGGGGCGCATCCACAAGGCAGTGGGAAGCCCCAGGGTCAAGATCTGTATGGACACCCAGCACTGCTGGGCAGCCGGTTATAATGCGGCCACCCCTGAAGGCTTGCAAAAAACTATGGACGAGTTTGACAGGGAGATTGGGCTAAAGCACCTGGTGGCCGTGCACGCCAACGATTCAAAGGCGCCCCTGGGTTCGGGAGTGGACCGCCACGAGAACATCGGGGAGGGCCTCATAGGACAGCAAGGCTTCGCCACGATTATCGCCCACCCTGCCTTCCGAGAGGTGCCGTTCCTGTTAGAGGTGCCTGGCCCCGACGGCAAAGGGCCCGACAAGGCACAGGTGGAGCGCCTGAAGGCTATCCGGTCGCAGGTAGGGTTAGGGGCCTAGCCCACTATGGCGGTGCGCATCTCACGGCGTGCCTTCAGACGCCTGGTAGAGAGGGCCATTGCCACCTTGCCAACGCCAGTGCTGGTATACCTGGATAATGTGGATATCCTGGTGCAGGACTGGCCCTCCCAAGAGCAACTGCGCTCTGTGGGCGTGCAAGACCCTTATGGCCTGCTGGGCCTTTATGAAGGTATCCCTCAGACGGAGCGCACTGCCTACAACCTGGTTCTGCCCGACCGCATCACCCTTTTCCAGCGTCCCATAGAAGCGGCGTGTGAAAGTGCTGATGAGGTGGCAGGCCAGGTGCGCACCACCATCCTCCACGAACTCGCCCACCACTACGGCTGGAAAGACCAGGATATGGAGCGCCTCGGCCTGGCCTAGGAGGCCTGTTCTGTGTGCCCATCTCTTGGTAGACTAAAGCCACAAGGGCGACGGTAGGAAAAGATGGTGGTGCGTCTTCTGTATGACCTCCAGCAGGTAGACCTGGCCCTGGAGGCCCTGCAACGCTCCCTAATTGCCCTGGAGGCCAAGATAGAGGACACTTCGTCCCTAGATGCGGCACGCCAGAGGGTGGAGCAGGCACGCCAGCAGGAACGGGCCTTGCGCCACCGCCAGCGCGATCTGGAGTTGACCCTGGGGGGGTTGGAGGAAAAGGTAAAGGAGTTAGAAGGGCGGATGTTTAGTGGGAGGATCTCCAATCCCAAGGAGCTGCTGGCTATGCAGGAGGAGGTGCGTCTGTTAAAACGGCGCATCAGCGAGACGGAGGACAGCCTTCTGCAAGTTATGGAGCAGGTGGAAGAGGCCTCACAGGCAACCAAGGCCGCCCAGGAGGGCTATGCTTCCCTGGAGGCCCAATGGCGCGCCCAACGCCAGGAGTGGGAACAAGAATACCAGAGGAGCCTACAAGAGAAGGCGGCCCTGGAGCAACGGAAGGCCCTTTTGATGCAAACCCTTGAAGAAGCCCCCCTGGCCCTCTACACCCGCCTCCGTGAGAGCAAGAGCGGGTTCGCCGTAGCCAAAGTGGAGCGGGGGGTGTGCCGGGCGTGCGGCGTGGCTGTGCCTCAGAGCCTGCTTCAGCAGGCCAGGGGGGGCAAAGAGGCTGTCCGTTGCCCCTCCTGCGGGAGGCTCCTCTACGCCGAGTAACGCCAACACGCTGGGCATTGATTTCTCTGGCCTAATGACCTTATCCAGAAACTTGTGAGGCAGCCCTAGCACGAGGAAGCAACGATGGCCCCTCCCCTGGGTGAGACCCGTCCGGGAGAGATGGCGCCCTTGAAAAAGTAGTTGATCGCCACTGAACGAACGCATTCCCTTGACAATCTAATGGGCGTATGTTATGGTAAAAATGGCTTCAGGGCAGGGGTGGTCCCCTGGGGGGGCCGTAAGTGGGCCAGCCGCTGAGGGTAACTCTCTGGGGAGATGCCCTGGGGCCAGGCAACCCGGGATACGGCCCATAAGGTCTAGTTCCAAAGACCCGGGCCCGACGGCCAGGGGTGCTGAGAAAACGCAAGGTGCCGCTCAGCGGCAGAGCGTGGGGATAAGCACGGCAGACCTTAGGGCACGGTCCCTGAACCTGCGGGGCCAATGACCCCGCAGGTGTTTTTTTCCCCTATTGTTGTGCAGTGGGCAGGTGCCCTTCCCAAGCCCTACACCTTTGCCTCGCCCAGTCCTGCACCACTCTTTCATCCCTGGGAAAGGCCAGCACCGGCAAGGCGTGTGGTGGGAAAAAGCCCAGTGCATCTACCTCTGGGCCGGGGGCCAATTCTCCGCCAGTCTCGTGGGCAATGTAGACGGCCAGCACCACAGGGTTTCCCGCTTCCGAATATAACCCCAAGAGGGGGCCTACCTCTATCTCCAGGCCTGCCTCCTCCTTCACCTCTCGCCGTGCCGCTTCCTCCACAGGCTCTCCCCTGTCTACATATCCCCCGGGCAGGGCCCACAACCCTGCGCCCGGTTCCATCTTGCGGCGCACGAAGAGGATTCCCCCGCCACGCTCAACCAGAGCCACAGCCACCAGTTTGGGGTCCTGCCAGGAGACGAGGCCGCAGGAGAGGCATACCGAGCGTTCCCGGCCATCCACTACTCGTGTCTGGAGGCGCCCTCCACAATGCTGGCAGTAGACCAGCGCCGGCGTCGTCATAGCGTGCGGTTACTCCTCTTCCTCTTCTTCCTCAGGAGGAGGTTGGGCGGAAAGGGACACTTGTGGGAGCAGAGGAACAGGGCGCTCCTTTGACGTGCGACGGTGGGGAAGGGACAGGATATGTTGGCGTAGTTCTTCCATGGCGCTGGGCTTGACAGCCGACGCTGCTACCAGGAGCATGCTGATTCCCATGTCCCTCAGCGTCTCCAGTTCCCAAAGGGACGGAGGGCGCTCCACCTGGACAAGGACGGGGCGAGGCACCTTTCCCCGCCATACGGCCAGCTCCACCGCCGAGCCAAGGGAGAAAGGGGGCCTTTGGGGTTCGGCCAGGAGCACCCCATCTATGGGGAGAGGCTCCAAGGCGCCGGCCACCTCTTCTGGCACATCCTTGGGCAAGCGCACTATACGCCCCAGGTCTTCCCGGTTCAGGGCTTCTAGAGGTGCTCCAAAATCTACCACCAGGAAATCTGCCCCCCGCTGTAAGGCTTTTTCTGCCAGGGTAGCAGACCAAGGCACTGTCGCTATGCCCCACGGGGCCTCTTTCGCGGCTTCGGCGAGAGCATCCAGGTCTTTGGGGGAGGAGGAGGTGAACAGAAAGGCATCGGGTGCTGCGGCAAGGGCAGACGCCACCTCCTCTGGGCGGGAGGCAACCACCCCCAGGAGGATAGGAGGCACCCGTTCTTCCCGGCGGGCGGCGAAGCCCATAGGGGCCGGGGTGGCCTTGCCCGCCTGCTCAATTCTCTTGAATAGCCTGCTCATGCCTTGCTCCCCCTCTTACCAGAAAAAGAAAGCCACCGGTCGGAATCGAACCGACGACCCGCGGTTTACGAAACCGCTGCTCTGCCGCTGAGCTACGGTGGCACACAGTAAAGGGAGATACCACCTACACATCTTACCATCCCCGGGCGAAACGGCGAAAGGTGCCTACTGTTCTGCCCCCCTCTTGCATACCCGCTCCCACGCCTCCCGCAGCCCTGGCACTGTGGGGAGGGTGCGCATACCCTCGGGCACACCCAGCGCATATCGGTGTGCTCCCAGTCCAAGCGTATGGCCGAGGGGTAGTGCAAGCAGAAAGCGAAGGGGTGCACTAGCCACTCCCTCCCTTTGTGGTATCAAAAGCGGGGTGCCCTGGGTGCATAGGCTCAGACCCTCTGGGGGTATGCCCGGCTCCTCCATAATCTCCTGGTAGGCTTGGGCCAAAGGTGTTGTCCCTGGGGGGATGGAACCACTTACCCCTGCCCACCTCCCTGGGAAGGTGCGCACTCGCCCGCTGCGGCGCAGGAGGAGCACCTTGCCGTTATGCACCAGAAAGACTGTAACCACCGGATTTGGCGTAGCAAGTCTCGCCATCGTCGTTACTCCCTCACCAGGAAGCTCAAGAGCATTTGGGCGAAGGCGTGGGGTTCCTCATAGTGGGGCCAGTGTCCGCTTGCGGGGAATACAACCACCTGTGCCCCGGGGGCCACCTCTCGCACCTGTAGCACCTGGCGCACCGGGAAGATGGCGTCTCTGCCTCCCCACACAACCAGCAAGGGGCAGGACACCTCGCGCAAGCGGTGTAGCATAAGTATATGCGCTTTTACCCCCCGCAAGCCGATACCGTAGCGTAGGGCCTCTAGCACCGTCTCCTTTGCCCCAGAGCGGGAGCGGACACGGGTCAACTCGTTCACCAGGTCAGGGGTGATGTGGCGTGGGTCGGAGAAGATAAGGCGTTGCAGCAGGCGGCGCGTCCCACGCTGCGAAGGGGCCTCCAGCATATCCCCGATGCCGGGCAGGGTGGCGAGGCGCAGGGCAAAGGCAACTTCACGCCCCAGACCTGCAGTATCCACCAGCACTAGATGGGACACTCGCCTGGGGCGCTCCAGGGCAAAGCACAAGGCCACGATCCCCCCCAGGGAGTTGCCCACTAGCGCTACCTTCTCCACCTCGAGGGTGTTCAGCAGGGCCTCTATCCAGGGGGTGGCGTTCTCCAGGCGGTAGGGGCGCAGGGTGTCGGAATCGCCATGACCAGGCAGATCAGGTGCCAATACCCGCAGGCGGTGGGCTATCAGGGGGATAAGGCGCTCCCATGTAATCCAGGAGGCCCCGAGCCCGTGCAAAAGGAGCACCGGCATGCCCTGCCCCACCTGGACCAGGTGCACCCCTCGCCCCAGCACCGTTAACCAGCGGTGCACATCTGCCGAAAGGAGGGTGGACATAGATGCGCGCTGGCTCTCCCTTGTCCAGTATACCCCTATGCTAGACTGCTAGACGACGACGGGCAGGGGGGCTATCCTCATACCTAGTGCAGGAGGCGTTGCTGTGCGGACACCACAGCCCACCGGTTTGGCCATTGCTCAGAAGGTGCTTCACGCTATGGAGCAAGGGTCTTGGATACGGAAGATGTTTGAAGAGGGAGCGCGCCTGAAGGCTATCCATGGCCCCGACAAGGTGTTTGACCTCTCCCTGGGCAACCCTATTTTGGAGCCACCCCCTGCATTCCACCGCCTGCTCAAAGAGGTTGCCCAGTCTCCGCCAGCAGGTATCCACCGCTATATGCCTAACGCGGGCTTTCCCGAGACCAGGGCAGCCGTGGCCGACTACCTGCGGTGCCAAACAGGTCTCCCCTTCACGGCCGGTGAGGTAGTAATGACCTGCGGAGCCGGTGGGGCTGTGAATGTGGCCCTGAAGGCCATTCTGGACCCGGGCGACGAGGTGCTCATCCTGGCGCCCTTCTTCCCAGAATACCCCTTCTATGTGGACAACCACGGCGGCGTGGCGCGTATCGTGCCCACCGATGAGGCCTTTCAGCCAGACGCAGAACGCATCTACCAGGCTATCACGCCCCGCACCCGTGCCCTTATCCTGAACTCCCCCAACAACCCGACGGGGGTAGTCTATACTGCCCAGGCCCTAAGAGCAGTAGGCGAGGTGCTACGGCAGGGGGAAGCACGCTTTGGGCGCCCTATCTACCTTATCAGCGATGAACCCTACAGCAAGTTGGTCTACGATGAGGTGAGGGAGCCTATCGTCTTCAACTTTCATCCGCGAACCATCGCAGCCACCTCTTTCTCCAAAGACCTATCCCTTGCAGGGGAACGCATTGGATACCTGGCTGTGCACCCCCACTGCCCAAATAAGGAGCAGGTGGTGGACGCCTGCATCTTCGCCAACCGTATCCTGGGGTTCGTAAACGCCCCTGCGCTGATGCAGTTCCTGGTGCGTTCCCTTCTGGAGGTGTCGGTTGACATAAGTTGGTATCAGAAGAGGCGGGATATGCTCTACACCGCCTTGCGGGATATGGGTTACCAGGTGGTGAAGCCACAGGGCGCTTTTTACCTCTTCCCTCGTTCCCCCATATCCGATGATGTGGCTTTTGTAGAAAGGTTACAGCGCGAACTGGTATTGGTGGTGCCGGGGAGGGGGTTCGGCGCGCCGGGGTATTTCCGCATTGCTTACT
>JBKBKV010000065.1:0-6296 GCA_046294495.1 Dehalococcoidia bacterium
ACCTCCCGAAAATACGCCCTTGCCCTCACCGAATACCTGGACCAGAAGCGCGTTACCAGGCGAGTGGGGGACGAGCGGGTGCTGGTGGGCGGCGTATGAGCCTAGACCTGGCAGGAACCATTCGCCAACTGGAGGCCCTGGCTGAGCGCCTCCGTCAGGATGTGGCTTCCCACTTGGCGCGCCTGGACGCTTTGGTTGCCCACGCCCGCGGGACGCCCCTTGATGCTATCCAGCGGGTGGTGCGTGAGACCCCCCCTAGGCTCCCCTTCCTGCCAGGTGAGCCTTTGGAGCCCGTCGCCTCAGCCTACAGTGCCCAAGCCCTCCCTCGCCCCTGGCGTGTCCTGGCCGCCGATGGCTCCCATATTGATGTTAGCCGCCATCTGCCAATCCGTTGCTATCTAATCAACATAGGAAGGGTGTCCATTACTTATGGAGCCGGCGACCCGCCACTTATGGACTCTACCCCCCGCCTCTTTGGTGACCCAGAAGACCTTTCCCTCTACGACCCCTCCTCACGGAGGGTTATCTTTATGGAAGGTCCGCTGGTGAACCTTTACCGCACAGGGCTGGAGGTGCAGGCGCTGGCATCCCTTGCCAGGGAATGCGGTGCGGCTCACCCTACCGTTGCCCTATGCGACGGCTCCCTGGTGCTGTGGGCACCCCAAGGCGGGCAGTGGCCGGAGGTGGTGCGCCAGCGGTTCGTGCACGGAGTTTTCTTAACAGCGTTAGAGGGCCTGCGCCAGCAGGGCCGGCGCTTCCCCCTGGCGGTGGGGGGTTACATTAGCCTTCCCAACAGCAGCGAGGTAGTAAACGCCCTACGCCTGGCCCTGTGTATTCACCCCCCTGGGGAGTGCCCCTCCCTTACCCGGCGCGAGGCGGAGCCTTCCTGCCCGTGTGGTGTGGCCCAGGGCTTCACCGACCGCGACCTGTTCCGCCGCCTGCTTCAGCCAGGGCAACGCTCGGGCCTTTTCCGTTCCCTTTCAGCGCTGGTGCGGGAGGAGTATGGGGAGGCGCAGGCGGTGCATTTCTTCTACCTGCACACAGGGGATGAGTTGGCACGCCTGGAGGTGCCTGCCTGGTGCGCACAGGAGCCGACACTCCTGGACCTGCTTCACTCCGCTGTAATGGAGCAGGTGCAAAGGGGGTTGGGTTACCCCCTGGCCCTCCAGGAGGCCCACGAGCAGGCCGTCGTGTCATCCTCGGACAGGGAGACCTTCCGCTTACTTGTGGAGGAGACACTGGCCGAACGAGGTTTGCCGGTCTATACTTCTGAGAAACAGCGCTCCAAGCGCTTGCGAAGCCTTTAGGGGTTAAGGGTGGATGTCCGTGCAGACCGGGTCGGCGAGGTAGTTGCTACCAGCACCGCCTCTTTCACTGCCCAGTGCTACCGTCTCCATCAGGCCCCGCCGCTGGGGACGCTGGTATGCGCTGGGAGCCCACCCGTGTATGGTGTGGTGTTTTCGATAACCACAGAGCCCCTGGAGCCAGGAAGGGTAATCCTGGCCCGGGGGGCTGACTCCCCAGACGAAGAGGCCCTTTTCCAGGAAAACCCCCATTTGGGGCGCCTCCTTGCCACCCGTTTTGATTGTTTGATAGTTGGCTACCAGGAGGGTGAAGCCATCCGTCAGGGCTTGCCCCCCTTGCCGCCAAGGATTCACTCCTTCGTGTCCTGTGCCAGCCCCGAGACGGTGCACGCCTTCCTGTTAGACTTGGCCTTCCTGCACTTGCTCCTGGCCCCAGGAACGACGGAAGCCGATGAGGCGCTGGCTGCTCTTCTCCGCAAGGCCAGCACCCACAGCCCTGATGGACAGGAGGCCTTTCTGCGCCGCGCCGGCTATGCCCTGGCCATGGAGTTGGCCAGAGACGCCCCGCGCCTGCACGCCCTCTTGCGGAGGCTTGCCCCATGACAGGGAGCGACCCTTACCAGGAAGGGGCGGGACAGTATCTGGGCCAGGTAATAGGTGGCTCCCTGGCTGAAGGGTTGGCTGTAAAACTGGACCCCGCTGTCTCTCCCGAGACAGTAAAGGTAGGTGTTCTGGTAACAGTAGTAGGGGAGAGCCACCGCTACATAGGGGTTGTTACTAACATTGAACTGAAAGCCACCGATCCCACTCTACCCATTATAGTGGACAGGGCCTCCTCTCTGCTGGCCCAGGCAACCCGTGGAAGCATGGCCTATGCGGTGATGACCTTGCGTCCCAGCGTAGCCCTTCCTCTGGTAGCAGGTCAGGGTGCCTCTGTGCAACCAGCCAGGAGCATCCCTGGCCACTTCTCGCCGGTGCATTTGGCTACTCCCGCTGAGGTGGCCTCCGTGTTCGGGAATGAGGATGCTAACCACTTCTGGGTAGGCAACCCTCTAGACCTGGACAGCAAGGTATGCCTGAACCTGCCCCTTTTGGCCATGCGGAGCAACGGGGTGTTTGGTAAAACCGGCTCGGGAAAGTCTTACCTTACCCGTATCCTTTTGGCCGGCATCATCCAGAAGGGGACAGCGGGCATCCTGGTCTTTGACATGCATAACGACTACGGATGGCAGGCGAAGAGCGAAGAAGGCACCACTGTAAAAGGCTTGAAGCAGTTGTTCCCCTCCAAAGTCGCCCTTTTCACAATGGACGAGGAGTGGACACGGCGGAGGGGCACTGCATCCGACCATGTGGTGCATATACCCCGCCACCATATAACCCCCGAAGACATCGCCCTGCTACGAGAGACCCTGAACCTTACCGATGCGCAAGTAGAGGCGGTCTTTGCTCTGCAAGAACACTTGGGGAAAGGCTGGCTGGACGCCTTTTGCGCCCAGCGTGCCAACCAGGGGGAGTGGAAGGCCCTGCGCGAGGCGGTCGCTGCATCCGCGGCCACGTTTGACGCTCTGTGGCGCCACCTCAAGGCCCTACAGCGCTACCCCTTCCTGACCAGTAAGGATGATGCAGATTCCGTGGATGCTATCCTGCACACCCTAGCCCGGGGGATGACAGTGGTTCTGGAGTTCGGGCGATACCGGGAGGACCCAACAGCATATGTGCTGGTAGCCAACTTCCTCACACGGCGTATACACGAGTATTATGTTGAGCAGACTGAGAGGGCCTTTGTGGACAGGGCTAAAGAGCCTGTTCCCCTGGTTATCGTTATTGAGGAGGCCCACAGGTTTCTGGCCCCCTCACTGGCGCGCCAGACCACCTTCGGGCGTATCGCTCGGGAGTTGCGCAAGTATAATGTAACCCTCTTGGTGGTGGACCAGCGCCCCAGCCAGATTGACCCCGAAGTGCGTAGCCAACTGGGCACCCGCCTGGTGTGCAAACTGGACGACGAGCGTGACCTGGACGCCGTTGTGGAGGGCACACATGGGGGTAGGGAACTAAAGGCAGTTCTCGCCTCTATGGAAGAGAAACAACAAGCCCTAATTTTTGGGCACGCTGTGCCTGTGCCTGTATTGGTGCGGGTGCGTCCCTACGGCACAGCCTTCTACGAAGCCGTTGCTCCCGTATCGGCACCCGCTTACACGGGGGACGACCCGTTCGGCTAGGAGCCGGCGCGCCCTTACCCCCCGTCTACGGAGGGCACTGCCAGGGAAACCTGCTCGCTCCCCACCCACATAGCCCCACCCTCAAAGACCTCTTTCTTCCAGATAGGCACATCTTCCTTAATGCGGTCCACAATGTAGGAGGCGGCTGGGAAGGCCTCCCGTCGGTGGGGTGCGCCTACTGCCACAACTAGGGAAATCTCCCCTATCTCTAATCTTCCCAGGCGATGAGCAACGGCGATATGGGGAACACCAAACCGCTGACGGGTCTCCTCCACGACCTGAGCCAGTTTGCGCTGTGCCATAGGGATATAGGCTTCATACTCTAGGTAAAGGACGCGCCGCCCTTCCGTCTCGTTGCGGGTTGTCCCCAGGAAGGTTACCACACCGCCGTTGCCCGGGTGGCGCACCTGTCGGGTAATCGCTTCCGCGTCTAGGGGTTCATAGGTTATAAGGAGCACGGCCCTCCTCCGCTCACAGGTGGAATAAGGGCTACTTCGTCTCCTTCCGAGAGCACTTGCGACGGCTCAGCGAACTCATGGTTCACCGCCACCCTGGTATTGTCTACCAGTGGAAGCAAACGGGGGAAGCGCTGTGTAAGGGCGTGGAGGACATCGGCGACCCGCCCTCCTTCCGGCACCTCCAGGGTGAGGGCATCTGCGCCCAAGCGCTCTCTATAAAGGGCGAAGAGACGCACCCGAATCCGCACAATGCCTCCTGCCTGTATGATAGCACGCTTGGTGAGCATAAGCCCCAGGGGGCGTTGGCCTTACCGGCTTTCCGACCCCTGGCGGCGCAGCAGTTCCTTTTCCAGGTTATTGAAAAACTGGTTTATGCTCATCTTGGCTACGCTCTCCAGCACCCGCTGGCCTAGCCCGGCAATCTTTCCACCAATCTCCGCCTGCGCGTCATAGGAAACAGTGGTCTCAGAGTCGGTGGGTGCCAACTGCACACGGGCATCTACGCGGGCAAACCCTACGGTGCTGGTGGCATCTACCAGAAGGCGATAAGATGTGTTCTCTACCTGTTCCAGCACAGTAACTGTGCCTTTGAATGTGGCCTTGATCGGCCCCACACCCACATCCATAACTGCAGAGAAACGGGAGTTGCCCAGGGGTTCCAGGGTTTTGCACCCGGGCGTGCAGGTAGCCAGGACGGCTGGGTCGTTCAAAGCGCTCCAGGCTGCTGCTACAGTGCTTTGCAAACGCCTTGTTCCCTGGATCCGCACCTTGCCCCCCTGCCTGGCTCATGAAGGGGGATGAGCCTCTACAGCCTCTAGGATTGCCCGGTGCACGACATCCATCTCCCCCTCGCCGTTTATCTCCACCAGTTTACCTTGCTTGCGGTAGTAGGCTATAAGGGGAGCGGTCTGCTCCTCGTAGGCACGGAAGCGCTGGCGCACCGCCTCAGGACGGTCGTCCTCTCGCTGAAAGAGTTCCCCACCATCCACATCGCAACGCCCGGGGACCTTGGGGGGGTTGCTCTCGCTATGATATGGGCGCTGGCACACCCGGCAGGTCCAACGCCCACTCAGGCGGCGCACTAGTTCTTCCTGGGATACACGCAAAAGCAAGGTCTTCTCCACGCTGTTAGGGGCCAGGGCACGGTCTAGGGCTTGGGCCTGTTCAACGGTGCGGGGAAAGCCGTCCAGCACACACCCGCGTTCCTGGCAGTCGGGCATCCCCAAGCGTTCCAAGAGCATGCGGATGACCAGATCATCGGGCACCAGCAGGCCCTTTTCCATATAGGAGCGGGCCAAGTTTCCCAGGGGCGTGCCTTTACGCTGGTGTTCCCGCAGTAGGTCGCCCGTAGCGATGTGCGAAAGGCCCAGGCATCGCGCCAGCAGGGCGGCCTGTGTCCCCTTACCTGCGCCTGGGGGGCCCAACAGGATGATGACCCGCATAGGCCCCCCCTTATCGGATGAACCCTTCATAGTGGCGCATTAGGAGTTGCGCCTCTAACTGGCGCATAGTATCCAGGGCTACGCCCACAACTATGAGCAGAGCCGTGCTGGAGAGTTGCACCGCACGGACATCGGTAACCAGGGCGGCCAGGTAGGGGAGGATAGCCACAAACCCGAGGAACAAAGCCCCCGCCCAAGTGATACGCACGATGACCTTGGTTAGGTATTCCTCAGTTGGTTTGCCGGGGCGGATACCTGGTATAAAACCCCCACCCTTCTGGAGGTTATCGGCCAGGTTCATCTGGGAGAAGATAACCATGGTGTAGAAGAAGGTGAAAAGCACCACCAGGATGAAGAGCATAGCCCAGTAGAACCAGTGGGTGGAGTCGAAGATGCGCACTACGGTAGCAGCCAGGCGACTTCCAAAGGATGCGCTGCCGGTGTTGAAGTATTGAGCCACCGTGGCCGGCAGGATAAGGATGGAGAAAGCGAAGATTAGGGGGATCATCCCTGCGCTATTCACACGCATGGGGATGTAGGAGGAGCCTGCCGCCCGCCGAATGACCCCCCCACGGAAGACGGTGCGTCCATACTGCACAGGTATGCGCCGCTGGGCCTCGGTGAACAAGACGATAAGCGCCACAATTGCTACCCCAATAACCCCTAGAAACAGCAGGCCAGTGGTGTTCTGGCGCTCCACGAAGCCCTGGCTCACAATCTGGGGGAGGTTGGCCACAATCCCCCCGAAGATAATGATGGAAACCCCATTGCCTATACCTCGCTCAGTAATAAGCTCCCCCAGCCACACCAGGAACATAGTGCCCGCCGTCATGGAGAAGACCATGGCAGCGGTTCCTAGGGGGTTAGCTGCTG
>JBKBKV010000066.1:0-6291 GCA_046294495.1 Dehalococcoidia bacterium
GTCTATGTTACCTGGCAGACCCAAGTGGTTCCTGGAAGCGCTGACCCCGGACATCTTCCATGGGGTTAGCATCTCCAGTGTTCTCTTTAGCGGGAAGACCCGCTACCAGCAGGTGGAGGTCCTGGAGACCCCGGCCTTCGGGCGGATGCTGGTCTTGGATGGCAAGACCCAGTCCGCCGAGGGGGAGGAGTTCGTTTACCATGAGGCCCTGGTCCACCCCGGCATGGTGGCCCACCCCCGCCCCCAATGCGTCTTCATCGGCGGCGGGGGAGAGGGAGCCACTGCCCGGGAGGTGCTCCGCCATTCTACCGTTCAGGAGGTGGTCATGGTGGACTTGGACAGGGAGGTGGTAGACCTGTGTCGCCAGCACCTGCCCCGGCATCACCATGGCGCTCTGGAGGACCCGCGCCTGCGCCTGCACTTTGCCGACGCCCTCGCCTTTTTGGAGCAGTCCCCCGCCTGTTACGATGTGGTCATCCTGGACCTGCCCGACCCCATTGAAGGTGGGACAGCCTACTTGCTCTACACCCAGGAGTTCTATCGGATGGTATGGGCACGCCTGAAGCCGGGGGGGGTGTTGGTAACCCAGGCAGGCCCCGCCAGCATCCTAAACTATCACGAGGTGTTCACAGCAATTCACCGCACCCTTTCCACCGTTTTCCCCGTCATCGCCCCCTATACAGTCCCTATGCAGTCCTTCGGCGAAGTGTGGGGCTTCGTGCTGGCCACCACAGGCGTCGACCCTCGGTCGCTCTCTCCCCAGGAAGTAGACGCCACCCTGGCCCACCGTAAGGTCAAAGGCCTTCGCTTCTACGATGGGGATGTGCACCCTGCCCTCTTTGCCCTTCCCAAATACCTGCGCCGGGCCCTGGCAGAGGAGACACGCATCATCACCAAAGATAAACCCCTATTCGTGTTCTAGGGCCATTCTCTGTTATAATAGCAATGGCCGGGAGAGGTGGCCGAGAGGCTGAAGGCGCCGCACTCGAAATGCGGTATCCCTTACGGGATCGTGGGTTCAAATCCCACCCTCTCCGCCGGCGTTGTTGTGGAGAGGTGCTGGAGCGGTCTAACAGGCGCGCCTGGAGAGCGCGTAGGGCCCACAAGGCCCTCGTGGGTTCGAATCCCACCCTCTCCGCCAGCCTAGGGTTGGGCCGATAGATGGAAGGTTTGCCCTATTGGGTGGCTTTCACGCGTATCCCCTCCCTTACCCCAGCCCGCTTCCGCTTGCTGGAGCGTGCCTTCCCATCTCTGGAAGAGGCGTGGAGGGCAGGGGCACCTCTCCTGCGTGCCGCCGGCCTGGAACCACAGGTGGTGGACGCCATCGTCAACACCCGCCCCAAGATAGACCCCTTCCAGGAGGTGGAGGCTCTCCACCGCTGGGGTGTAACCGCCCTGAGCTGGCACGATGCCCACTATCCCCAACACCTCAAGGAGATTGCCAACCCACCCCCTGTCCTCTTTGTCCAGGGCGACCTGCGCCCAGAAGACCATAAGGCCATTGCCATTGTGGGGACGCGCCAGGCCACCGCCTATGGCCAGGAGGCGTGCCGACGCCTGACCCGTGCCCTGGTGCAGGAGGGCTTTACCATCGTTAGCGGGCTGGCCCAAGGGATAGATGCCTGTGCCCACCAGGCAACCCTGGATGCCGGGGGGCGCACCATCGCCGTTGTGGCGGGCGGGCTGGACCGCCTCTACCCCCATCAGCACCGGCCTCTGGCACGGCGCATCGCTACCCAAGGGGCCGTGCTCACCGAATATCCCCTGGGCACACGCCCCGAACCCTTTCAGTTTCCTCGCAGGAACCGTATCCTCAGCGGCCTCGCTCTCGGCGTCCTGGTGGTGGAGGCCCCCCTGGGGAGCGGGGCCATGTCCACCGTGCAGTGGGCATTAGACCAGGGTCGGGAGGTGTTTGCCGTCCCTGGTCCCATCACCTCCCCTGCCTCGGCAGGCGCCAACCGCCTCATCCAGGAGGGCGCTAAACTGGTAGCCGAGGTGAGGGACATCCTGGAGGAACTACGCATAGAGGGGCGGGCTGTCCAGCCATTGCTCCTTGAGACCCCAGCCCCTGCGCCTGCTTCTCACCCCCCTGCCAAGGGCGAAGCGGGAACGCTCCTGGAGGCCCTGGGGAGTGAAACACTGCACATTGACGAACTGCGTCGGCGCACGGGCCTGCCTATGCCCGTAGTCAGCGCCGCTCTGACCCTTCTTGAGGTCAACGGCCTTGTGCGCCAGGTGGGTGGCATGCACTTCGTGCGCACCGATACAGGGCAGTGAGGATACTATGTCCGAAAGCCTGGTTATTGTGGAATCCCCGGCCAAGGCCCGCACACTGTCCCACATCTTGGGCAGAGGATATGTGGTCAAGGCTTCCAAAGGGCATGTGCGCGACCTGCCCCAAAGCGAACTGGGCGTGCAGATTACCAACGGGTTTGAGCCAACCTATGTTACCCTCCCCGACAAGCGCCCCATCGTCAAGGAGGTGCAGGGCCTGGCCAAAAGGGCAGATGCTGTATACCTGGCCACCGACCCCGACCGGGAGGGGGAAGCCATTGCCTGGCACTTGGTGCAGGCGGCGCGCCTGGATCCCCGTAAAGTGCGGCGTGTCGCCTTTCACGAGATTACCGAAGGGGCTGTGCGGGAGGCCTTCCGTCAACCCCGCGCCATAGATATGAACCTGGTGGAGGCCCAGCAGGCCCGTCGCATTATGGACCGCCTGGTGGGCTACACCCTGAGCCCTTTCCTATGGCAGAAGGTCTGGCGTGGGCCCCTATCGGCCGGGCGGGTCCAGTCGGCGGCCCTGCGCCTGGTGGTGGAGCGGGAGCGCGAAATCCAGGCGTTTGTCCCCCAGGAATACTGGAGCATTACCGCCCACCTGCGCAAGCGTCCACGAGGGGCGTCTTTTACCGCCCGCTTCTACAGCCGTGTGGGAGAGAAGGAGCGCCTCCCCCTGCCCAACCAGGCCGCCGCGCAGGGTATCCTAGACGACCTGGAGGGCGCACGCTACCGGGTGGCGGAGGTGCGCCAGCGGGAGGTGCGCCAGAGGCCCCCTCCCCCCTTCATCACCAGCACCCTCCAGCAGGAGGCGTGGCGAAAACTGCGTATGTCGGCACGCCAGAGTATGCTCATCGCCCAGCAACTCTATGAGGGTGTCCCCCTGGGCGATGAGGGTGTGGTGGGCCTTATCACCTACATGCGCACCGACTCAACCCATGTGGCCGAAACGGCCCAGGCCGCGGCCAGGGACTACATTCGCCAGCGATGGGGAGGCGAGTATGTGCCCCCAGCCCCCCGTGTCTACGCCACCAAAGTCAAGGGTGCCCAGGAGGCCCACGAGGCCATCCGTCCCACTGGTGTGCGCCGGGAGCCTTCCCTGGTGCAGCCCTTCCTTACCCCTGACCAGTTCCGCCTCTACGACCTCATCTGGAAGCGTTTCCTGGCCTCTCAGATGGCCGATGCCCTGCTGGACACCGTGAATGTAGACATCCACGCCCAGGCCGCCTCGGGCAACGCCTACCTCTTCCGTGCCGCAGGCTCCACGGTGAAGTTCCCTGGCTTCCGCACCGTCTATGAAGAGGGGAAAGACGAGCCTGAAGAGGAGGCGGAGGGGAGCCTCCCTCCGCTTCAGCAGGGGGAAGTTGTGGACTGCACCCGTCTGGAACCTGCCCAGCACTTCACCCAGCCCCCTCCCCGCTACACCGAAGCCTCCCTTATTAAAGCCATGGAGGAGCGAGGCATCGGACGCCCCAGCACTTATGCCCCTACGGTCGCCACTATCCAGGAGCGGGGGTATGTGCGTCGGGAGAATGGGCGGTTGGTGCCCACTCCCTTGGGCTTCGCCGTCAACGACCTGCTGGTGCGCCACTTCCCTGACATCGTGGACTACGACTTCACCGCCCAGATGGAGGAGGGCCTGGACGCCATTGCGGAGGGGAAGCGTCGGCGCCTAGAGGTGATCAGGGCCTTCTACCTGCCCTTCTCCCAGGACTTGGAGAGGGCCAAAGCCAGTGCCGAACGGGTCTTCATCCCCTCTGGGGAGACCTGCGAGCAGTGTGGGAAGCCCATGGTGTTGCGTCGTGGGCGCTACGGGGTCTTTTTGTCGTGCAGTGGCTACCCCCAGTGCCGCAACGCCAAGCCTTATCAGGTGAAGACGGGCGCGGTGTGCCCCCAGTGCGGGGGAGACCTGGTGGAGCGCAAGGCCAGGCGAGGCAAGAGCAAGCGCCCCTTCTACGGGTGCACCAACTACCCCACCTGCACCTTCACCACCAACCGCCGCCCGTTCCACCAGCCGTGTCCCTCTTGTGGCGGCCTTCTGGTGGCTGTAAGGGGCAAGCAGGCCCAATGCTTGAAGTGCCAGTGGAAGGGCCAGGTGCCCGAAACGGCCGAGGGATCGGTAGTGGAGGGATAGAGTGGGCACCCCCGAGACCACCTCGCACCCGTGCGGGCCAGGGTGCCCAGGGGTCACTTCCTGGCTCCACCCCTTCTATGAGGCATATAGCCACTTCCTCCGTGCACAGCGAGGACTTGCCGAACGCACCCGCCGCAACTACTTGCAAGACCTGGCCCCCTTCTGGGCACTCCTGGAGAAGGAGAGGGTGCACGACTGGCGAGGGGTGAACGCCCCTCTTCTGCGCCGCTACCTGCACTGGCTGATGACCCAGGCGAAACAGGTCAAGATGGAAGGACATCTTCGCCGCAGTGCATACGCCCCACGGAGCATCGCCCGCCAGGTCAGCGCCCTGCGCTCCTTCTTCCGCTTCCTGCATCGGCAAGGGCATATACATCAGGACCCCACGGCTTTGCTGGCACGCCTGAAGATAGGGCGCTCCCTCCCCCGTGTGCTGGACCAGGTGCAAGCCCAGAGCCTGGTGGAGGGGGCAAAGGGGGACTCCCCTACGGCCCTACGGGACAGGGCGCTCCTGGAACTCCTTTACGGGGCCGGCCTGCGGGTAAGCGAGGCGGTGGGTCTTCGCCTGGGCGATGTGCACCTGGGCGACCGCCAGGTGCGTGTGGTAGGCAAAGGGGGTAAAGAGCGCATCGCATTCTTTGGGCTGCCGGCCCAGCAGGCCCTGGCCCGCTACATTGGGGAGGGACGCCCTGCCCTTATGGCAGGCAAAACCAGCGACGCCCTCTTCCTGAACCGCTGGGGGCAGCCCCTATCGGTGCGCTGGGTGCAGGCCCTGGTGAAGCGGTGGGCCTTACGGGCAGGGCTGGACCCTTCGGTGCATCCCCATACCATGCGCCACTCCTTTGCCACCCACCTTTTGGAGGGTGGGGCCGACCTGCGCGCTGTGCAGGAGCTGTTGGGGCACGCCTCCCCCACCACCACCCAGATATACACCCACATCAGCCAACCGGAGACGCGCCGAGTATACCTGTCGGCGCACCCACGGGCGCGAGGCCCCGGCATATCCTCCCTGGAGGGTGCACCCCCACCCGATACAGAGGTATAATGGAAGCCCCAGGGGAAATTGCAACTCCCTTATGCCCTTACCAAGGAAGCCCCACGGGTGAGTGACGCAGGGAGCAACCATGAGGGGGCCATGGGGATCTTACCTTCAGTCCATCGCTGAGCTTACCCAGCGTGGCGACGCCAGGGAGGAGAGTTACTACTCCGCGCTCAAGACGCTGCTGGAGACCATTGCGCGGGGACAGGGGTGCACCGTCCAGGTAACTGTCCTGCCCAAGCAGACCGAAGCCGGCAACCCTGACTTCCGCATCTGGGATGGCTCGTATCAGGTCATCGGTTACATCGAGGCCAAAGCGCCCGGAGCCAAACTTGATCAGGTAGAGACCTCCGAACAGCTCAAGCGCTACCGCCACACCTTCCCCAACCTCATTCTGACCGACTTCTACGAGTTTCGCCTGTATCGGAATGGCACCCTCCTGGAGCGCGCCCTGCTCGCCCGCTCCTTTATCCCCCAGACGCTCAAGGTCAAACCGCCCCCCGAGCAGGTGGAAGCCCTGGAGCACCTCTTCCAGACTTTCTTCTCCTTCACTCTGCCGCGCAGCCCGACCCCCGAAGCCCTCTCGCGGGAACTGGCGCGGCGCACCCGCTTCCTGCGCGACCAGGTCATCCTGCCCGAACTCGCCCAGCAGAACAGCGCGGTCTATGGGTTCTACCAGGCCTTTCAGAAATACCTCATTGCCGGCCTCACCCCGGAGCAATTCGCCGACCTCTATGCCCAAACCATCACCTACGGCCTGTTTGCCGCCCGCACTCGCGTGCCCCCCTCTTCTCCCCCCGCAGGCAGTGGGAGGGTGTTTAACCGCCAATTAGCCCACTCCCTC
>JBKBKV010000067.1:0-5756 GCA_046294495.1 Dehalococcoidia bacterium
GGCAAGTTTGGTGAGTGCTGGCCGCTTTTTGGAGCAGGCCATTTGAAACACCGACCTGAAAGTTCTGTCTATTGATAGGTTCGGGGAGCCAGGCTAACCGCGAAGTGCGCGAGTGAGCATATACCTTGTAACTAAGGCGAGTATACGAAAGACGCTCTAGTCTTAGTCTATCTGGCCAAGGACTATCCACAAACAAGGCCAGTATCAAAGAAGGACCTCACAGATTTTGTCCGTCGCTTCTACTTTCACACCGCTGATGTCCAGCAAGGGCGCCATCTAGGGATGCAAAAAGGCTGGTATGTCGTATCTGGAACACGTCACAATTTTCACCTGAAGGCTGGTGAGCACTAGCTCCTAACTCTTGAAAGCCCTTATCCCGCCTTTACTACGCAACGGCGAGAGGGGATTCCTCATGGCACCTTTGAGCAGTTAAAGCGCCGGTATGGGTTCAGATGTGCAACTTGTGGCTCCAAAGAGGGGGAATCTATGTATCACTATGCGAAGGTTAGGACAGAGTTGATGGCAGCGCATATGGACCCCCGAAAGCCGTTAAAATCAGGCAACATTATTCCTCAGTGTGAGATGTGCAACCGGGCGTATCGTAACTACTGGGTTTTCGATAATACGGGGCGTCTGATTGCAGTGTCTAATCCAGAAATTATCCTGCGCTCAGCAGAAGAAGTGCAATTAAATTGCTAAAAGAAAAGTTTGAGACAGGAGGTGGAGTATGCCAAATCATTGACAGACCAAATTATCCATGGTGATGCTCGGAAGGTGTTAGATGAAATCGATAGCGGGATGATTGACTTAGTCCTGACTGACCCCCCTATTTTTGGACGGGTTCGATGACCAGTGAGATACTGAACGAATGACAAAAGGCTATAAATACTATGCTGTTGAATCACTGGTGCCTGGTATGAAATTTGACCGTGAGCAGCTTGGTATGTTCAGCACATCCAGACTGCGAAAAGACTCTGGGCATATGGTAAACGATAAGGGCAGACAGCTAAGCGCTTCTTTGTCCGCGAGTCTCTTGGCCAAACACGTCTCGATTCTATCCCACACCAGGGTTCGCGGCGCCGTTAGCCCGGCCCTCCAGCCTAACGCCCAAGTGGCCACGGACACTGAAACGAACCTGGTGGCCCTTGACAAGGGGCCTGTGGTACCCTAAAAAGGGGTCAAATCCGTTCCCAATGAACCTTACCCCAGAACCACAATAAGGGTCTCCGACGAGCAGGTGGAGTTCTGGAGAGGCCTGCAAGGCCAGGTGGCTATGCCAGTAACCCGTGAACTCTTGGACGAAATCGCCCTCACCCCCCAGGAATACGCCCTCATCTGCCAGCACCTGGGGCGGGAGCCCAATACGCTGGAACTGGGCCTCTTCGGCGCCCTCTGGTCAGAGCACTGCGGGTATAAGCACTCCAAGAACCTCCTGAAGCGCTTCCCCTCTACCTCCCCACGCCTCCTAGTGCCTCCAGGGGCCGAGAACGCCGGCGTGGTGGACATCGGCAACGGATGGGCCATCGCTATGAAAATTGAATCCCACAACCACCCCTCGGCAGTGGAGCCTTTCCAGGGCGCCGCCACCGGGGTGGGAGGCATCGTGCGGGACATCCTCACTATGGGCGCACGCCCTATCGCCCTCCTCAACTCCCTCCGCTTCGGCCCACTAGCCGAACCCCGCTCCCGTTACCTCTTCCGAGGTGTGGTGGGCGGCATCTCCTGGTATGGCAACTGCATCGGCGTCCCCGATGTGGGGGGCGAGGTGTTCTTCTCCCCTGCCTACGCCAAAAACCCCCTCGTCAACGCCATGTGTGTGGGCCTCCTCCGTGCCGAGCGCCTGGTGCGGGCACGAGCCAGCGAACCAGGAAGCCTCCTGATGCTGGTGGGAGCCGACACAGGACGGGACGGCATCCACGGCGCATCGGGCCTGGCATCCCGAACCTTCGCCGGGGAGCGGGAACTCCGCCCCACCGTCCAGGTAGGCAACCCCTTCCTGGAGAAGGTGCTCATTGAAGCCTGCCTGGAAGCCCTGGAGCGCTGTTGGGAGGGCATCGCGGGGATGCAAGACCTGGGAGCCGCCGGCCTCACCAGCGCCACCGTGGAGAGCGCCGGCCGCGGCGGGTGCGGTGTGATGTTAGATGTCGCCCGCGTCCCCCGCCGCGAAACAGGTATGACCCCCTACGAGGTAATGCTCTCCGAATCCCAGGAGCGCATGCTAGTTATCGTGCGCAAAGGTTGGGAGGAGAGGGTGAAGGCTGTGTTCGATAAATGGGACTTGACCTCTGTCATCGTGGGGCAGGTAACCGACGATGGCCTCATCCGTGTCTACGACGGCCCCCACCCGGAGGCCACTGTGCCTATCTCTTTGCTCGTGAACGCCCCCCGATACGCCCTGAGACCGGAGAAGCCCCCCTGGCTGGACGCTCTCCATAGGGAAGACCTTTCAGCCCTGCCGGAGCCACCTGTCGCCCCGGCCGAGGCCCTCCTCCGCCTTCTGGCTTCCCCCAATATCGGCAGCCGAGAGCCTATCTACCGCCAGTATGACCACCAGGTGCTCATCAACACCCTAGTTCCCCCCGGGGCGGCCGATGCGGCGGTGCTCCGCCTCAAAGGCACCTCCACCCGCATCGCCCTGGCGTGCGACGGCAACGGACGCCTTGCTTTCCTGGACCCCTGGGCAGGCGGGGCCATCGCCGTGGCGGAGGCGTGCCGGAACCTGGCCTGTGTGGGTGCCGAGCCTGTGGCCTTGACCGACGGCCTCAACTTCGGCGACCCAGAGCGCCCCCTGGTGGCTTACCAGATGGAGGAATGCGTCAGCGGGATGGCGGAGGCGTGCCGCGCCCTCGGGGTTCCAATTATCAGCGGCAATGTAAGCCTCTACAACGAGACCAACGGCCACCCCATTTACCCCACCCCTATTGTGGGGGCACTGGGTATCTTAGAGCGGTGGGTTACGGCTGGCTTCCAGCACGAGGGGGATGCCGTGTTTCTGCTGGGGGCCCAAGCCGTGGAGAGCAACCCATCCACCCTGGCAGGGAGCGAGTTCCTGGAGATGTTTTATAACAAGGTGGCCGGACGCCCCACAATAGACTTGGAGTTGGAGGCGCGTGTCCAACATCTGTGCCGCCAGGCCATCCAGCAGGGCCTGCTCACCTCAGCCCACGACTGCTCCGAAGGGGGACTAGGCGTAGCCTTGGCAGAATGCGCTATCCTGGGGGGGAGGGGCTTCCGGGGGACTTTCCAGGTGCAAGGGCATTGGGCTTCCGCTATCTTCGGGGAGGCCCAGAGCCGTATCGTGGTCTCCTTGCCGGAGGCCCATGTGCCTGCTTTGCTGAGCCTGGCCCAGCAGGAGGGGGTGCCCCTCGTGCGCCTGGGAGAGGTTGGGGGCGAGCGCCTGGTGGTGCCTGGCCTGGTAGATTTAGCCCTGGATACCCTGTGCCGTGCCTGGAGGGGCGCGCTATAGGTGCGCTAGTATAGCCCTGTGCCAGGGGAGGAGATGGCAAAACCGGGTATAAGCCCCTTCCCACGACCTGTTAGCATCGCCCTGTGGGCTATAGGGGTGTGCGCCTCCATGTCTTTGGGCGGTTTCCTCCTCACCCTGGCCCTGAGGGAGGTGCAGAAAGTCCAGGTGGCCACCCTGTTCGGGCAGGCATCGGTGCCCCTCCTGCTGGGCGGTTTGGGGGTGTTTGCGGGGGCGTCCCTGGCGCGGGGCCTGCGGTGGTGGGTGCTGTTCAAAGGGGTGCGTGTGGGGTTCCTGCGCCTGCTCCTGGTAGAGCACACCGCCTTGGGTGTAAACAATGCTACACCCATCCCCATACTGGATGAACCGGTGCGTGTGGGTATGCTGGCTCTGGCAGGCGTGCCTACAGGGCAGGTGCTGGCCACCATGGCTACCCAGCGCACCTTTGAACTGGGTGCACAGGCCCTTCTGGCAGGAGTAGGGGTGCTCTTCCTTCAGCCCCTGCGCCACCTCGCCCCTTATATCTGGGGTGCGGCTCTGGTGGCGGTGGTAGCCACAGGAGCCCTTTTCTTCGTCGGCCCAAGGGTCGCACGCATCCCAGGCGTGGGCCAAGTGCCCCCTGTGCGAGACTTCGGCCACACCGTTCTTTTACTCCGTGGGGCACCCCTGCGCGTGGGGGTCGCCTTCTTCCTGACCCTGACCTACGCCCTGGGGGTAGGCGTCAGCGGGTGGATAGTGGCACGAGCCTTTGCCCTCCCCATACCCTTACTGGGCATGGTGTTCCTTACACTTATCACCCTCTTCGTGGCCGACTGGGTCCCTGGCTTGCCCGCCTCCATCGGCACCTTTGAGTTCATCGCCGTTACCATGCTGGGCCTGTGGGGTATTGAGCGGGCCGCCGCCTTCAGTTTCGCCATCCTCCTGCACGCTCTGCTTTTCCTGCCCCCTACTGTCGTGGCAGGCTTCTACCTACCCATCGCCGGGTATCGCTCCCTACGGGCGGTGCTGGGCCTCCTGCAGCAACGCCCCAGCCTCACCCCCGCACCACCCACCCCCGCAGACCCAGCACCGAGGCGATAAGTGCATAGCCTTTCTGGGCCAATTGCGCTATCTTTACCGCATGAAAAGGTGCACTGAAGGAGGTTGTCCTATGCCTGGCCCGCTGGAGGGCATCCGTGTCCTGGAAATAGCCAACTGGGTGGCCGGCCCAGCCTCCTGCGCCATCCTGGCTGAGCTGGGTGCAGAGGTGATAAAGGTAGAGCCTCCAGATACAGGCGACCCAATGCGGAGCGTTACCACCTCCCCCCTGGGGGTCGTCCCCTACACCTCGGGCGTGAATGTGGCTATAGAAGAGGACAACCGTGGCAAGAAGAGCATCGCCGTAAACCTGGAGCATCCCTCTGGACAGGATGTGGTGCACAAACTGGCGGAGCGCTCTGATGTGCTTGTTACCAACCTTATCCCCCGCCGTCAGGAGCGCTACCGCCTGCGCTACGAGGATGTCTATGCCCTGAACCCCCGCATCATCTATGTCTCCTTGACCGGGTATGGCCAGGAGGGGCCAGAGAAAGACCGCCCCGGTTTTGACTACGCCGCCTTCTGGGCCCGCTCCGGCATTATGGGCACCATCGGCGAACCCCAGTGGACGCCGGTGAACCAGCGCCCAGGCATGGGCGACCACACCACCTCCCTGGCCATGGCCGCCGCTGTAGGCTTCGCCCTCTACGAACGGGAGCGCTCCGGCAAAGGCCAACGCATAGATTGTGCCCTGCTTCACACAGGGCTGTGGGTGCTGGGGATGGATGTGGTGGCCGCCTTCTACCACAGGATGGCTGTGCAGAAGGTGGCCCGCACCGAAGTGGGCAACCCCCTCTTCAACTACTACCAGGCAGGGGATGGGAAGTGGATACAACTGGTGATGATTGAATCGGAGCGTTTCTGGCCCCAGTTCTGTCGCGCCCTGGGCCTGGAGCACCTTATCAACGACCCTCGCTTTGACACCCACGCCCATCGCCGGGAGAACTGCCGAGCGCTCATTCGTATCCTGGATGAGCACTTCGCCACTCGCACCCGTGAGGAATGGGGCAAACGCCTAGACGCCGAGGGGTGCATCTGGGCAGTGGTGCAGAGCCTAGACGAGGTAATCGTTGACCCCCAGGTGCACGCCAACAAATATGTAGCCACCCTTCACCACGCCAGCGGGGAGGAGTTCCAGGTGGTAACCGCCCCCATGAAGTTCCGCCGCACCCCTGGCAAAATTCCAGGCCCCGCTCCCGAACTGGGCCAGCACACC
>JBKBKV010000068.1:0-5217 GCA_046294495.1 Dehalococcoidia bacterium
CCAGCGGCCACTCGCTGGGCCGATGGCAAGTGGTAGTGGGCTGTTAGCGCGCCCGGGGGTGGGCTTCGTCATATGCTCTCTGTAACTGCTGGTTGGTGAGGTAGGTGTAGATCTGGGTGGTAGCGATGCTAGCGTGTCCCAGCAGTTCCTGCACATGGCGCAGGGGTGCACCCCCCCGCAGGAGGTGGGTAGCGAAACTGTGGCGCAATACATGAGGGGTAACCGGGGATGTAATTCCCGCCCGGCGCGCGTAGCCTTTCAGAATGAGCCAGAAGCCCTGGCGGGTGAGGCGTTCCCCCCGCTGGTTCACGAAGAGGGCCTGCTGGCGCAAGTCGGGGGCGAGGCGAGGACGGGCACGCTCTAAGTAGGCTTGTAGTGCCTGCACTGCCGTAGGATGGATGGGGATGACCCTCTCCTTGTCTCCTTTGCCTCGGCACCGCACTGTCCCTTCCCGCAGGTTCACATCGCGCAGGTCCAGCCCGGTCAACTCGCTTACACGCATGCCGGAAGCGTAAAGGAGTTCCAGCATAGCACGATCCCGAAGGGCCTCGGGGGTCTGTTCCTTGCCGGGTGCTTCCAGGAGGCGCACCACCTCCTCTTCAGAGAGGGCTTTGGGCAGGTGTCGACCTGCCTTTGGGGAGCCCAGGTCTTCGGCGGGGTTTGCCGCCAGCACCCCTTCCCTTACCAGGAAGTGGAGGAGCGACTTCACCGCCGCTATCCGGCGGGCCAGTGTGGTGGTGGTATAGCGCTTCTCCAGGAGCCACAGCACGAAGCGGGTCAGCACCCCCATGTCTACCTGCGGCCAATGGGTAATGCGCTCCTGGGTGGTAAGGAACTCCATCAGTTGGTTCAGGTCGTTGCGGTATGCGGCAATGGTGTTGGGGGAGGCCCCCTTCTCCACGGCCAGGTGTTCTAGGAAGGCGTCTATCTGCTCTCTCACGGTGCGCCTCCTTCAGGAAGCGGCGGTGCTTTATCCCCCTCTGCTCTGGGTCTAAGGATGGATGCGGGCACGAGCACGCCGGCGCACTGGGCCCGTTTCAGCCGAGAAGGATAGGCCCTTGCCCAGCAGGATAGGCCCAGCGGGCAGGCTCCAGGCCAGGGCCGCTGGGGGGAAGGCTACGATAGCCACCACCACAGCCCACCCCAGCCACCCCCACCACACCCCTGCTTGGCGCCGAGCCAAGTTGCCTACAGTGAAGAGGAAGGCCCAAACGATAGACAGGTAGCCCATAAAGTGAAGGATGCGGTGTCCTTTCTCCACCTGCGCTGCCAGGTCTTGCAGATAGCGTTGTGCGGTGGCCTCTTGGGTGGCGAACAGGTGGGCGAAGACCGGGTCCACCACCGCGTGCCAGAGAGATGCAAGGGCTGCCCCCAGGAGCGCTCCGCCCCCGGTTAGAAGCGCAAGCCACCCTAGAAGACGGTTCCACTCCCGCAGGGGTTCGGTAGCACCCCATAGGGCAAGCCCTAGCAGGAGGAAGAAAGCCCCCAGCACCAAGTGTTCCCCGATCCAGAAGGGCGTGGCCTCCCTTCGGAGGCTCTGCATGGTTTCGGTAAGTGGGGCGTGCACGCCTGGCAGCCCGTCGGGGCGCAGGACGATCAGCAGGGGGAGGGTTATAAGGATGAGGGCCGACCCCACTACCGCACACCATCCGCTCATACGGGGGAGGGACAGGTCTCGCATCGGCCACCGCCTATCTAGGCCCGAAGGCCCAAAGGCCCGCGGTGCGGGCTATATAGCGCCCCTATGGTAGACCTGCCCCCATTGTCCTTGTCAAGGCGAAATAGGGGGCAGAAGAGGGCATTTTGGGGGCGTTAGAACCCCGTCCGAGAGGGGGTTATCCAGCACCGCGCAGGCGGGGGTCCAGCAGGTCTCGCAGGGCGTCCCCAAACATATTGAAGGCGAAGACAGCCAGCGATAGGGCCACCCCTGGCCATATGGCCATCCAGGGGGCGTCATACATGTAGCGAAGCCCCTCCAGGCTCAGCATACCCCCCCAGGTAGGACGGGGGGGAGGCACTCCATACCCCAGGAAAGACAGGCTCGCCTCGGTGAGGATAATGGTTCCCAGCCCAATGGTGGCCAGGACAATGACGGTGGGCATGGTGTTGGGCACCACATGTCCCACCATAATGCGGACGGGGTTGGCTCCCAAGGCGCGGGCCGCTTCAATATACTGGTTCTCCTTGATGGAGAGTGCCACCCCTCGGATAACCCGCGAGTTGGCGATGCCCGAGGAGATGCCCAGCACCACCGTAATCTGCACCAGCCCCGGGCCCGTCAACGACAGCACGGTGAGCAAGATGAGCAGGCCGGGGAATGCCATCCATGCGTCCACGAAGCGCTGGACGAAGATGTCGGTGCGCCCCCCGAAATAAGCCGATGGCACTCCGATGAGAAGGGACACCAGGGATGCGATAGCCACGGCGGCCAAACCGATGGAGAGAGAGATGCGCGCTCCATAGACGATGCGGGTGAAGAGGTCGCGCCCCAGTTGGTCTGCCCCCAGCCAGTGGGTCTTGCTATAGCCGGCGAAGCGGTCTGTCAGGATGGCCTCGGCGTAGCCATAGGGGGCGATGAACTCGGCGAAGATGGCCGCCACCACCATCAGCAAGAGGATGAGACCCCCAGACAGGCCCAGGGGTTTGGTGCGCACCAGGCGCACCAGCACCTCCACCCACCACGGGAGCCTGCGCTTCCAAACGCCTTGCACCCCAACGGTCGCCCCGACTTCTCGCATGCTATCCCCCTAAGGCTAGCGGTAGCGGATGCGCGGGTCCAGATAGGCGTAACTGAGGTCTACTGCCAAGTTCAGCAGAATCACAAAGGTGGCCAGAATGAGGTTAATGCCCTGCACCACGGGGTAGTCCCGGCGGATCAGGGCTTCAAAGAAGAACTGTCCTACCCCAGGCAGGCGGAAGATAGACTCCATTATCACCGAACCGCCGATAAGGAAGGGCATCTGGATGCCGATAATGCTGACCACTGGGATAAGGGCGTTCTTGAGGGCGTGGCGGGTGATGACTACCTGCTCGGACAGCCCCTTGGCCCACGCTGTGCGGATATAGTCCTGGCGCATCACCTCCAGCATGGAGGAGCGCATAATACGCATCACGGGGCCGGCACGGGTCATACCGAAGACTAGCGCAGGTATGCTCATAATTTTCAGGTTCCCCAGGGGGTCTTGGGTGAAGGGGACATAGGTCCACACGGGTGTCCAGCGCAGGTATATGGAGGGCAACACCACCACCAGCACTCCTAGCCAGAAGTAAGGTATGGCTAGCATAGCGATAGCGAACACTCTCCCGCTGTAGTCGGCCCAGGAGTCCTGACGGATGGCGGAGATCACCCCGATACCCACACCCACAATAACGGATACAAGGATAGTCAGGATGGCTAGTTCCAGGGTAACGGGGAATCGGCGGGCGAACTCCTGGATAATAGGTTGTTTCGTCCATAGGGAGCGCCCCAAGTCTCCCTGGAAGAGGTTTTTGATCCACGCGCCGTATTGCACAAGGATGGGTTTGTCCAAGCCCAGTTCCTTGCGCAGGGCCTCCACGGTGGGGGCGTAGGCGTAGCCCTCCAGCATCTGGTGCACCACATCCCCCGGCAGGAAGCGAAGCATCAGGAAGACCACAACGGTAACCACAAAAAGGGTGGGGATGATATAGATACCCCGGCGCAGTATATACTGGCGCATCCCCTGCTCCTACTCTACCCAAGTCCACTGGAGCATCTTACCTATGCTGTAGGAGTCGTGCTGCACGAAGTTGCGCACCCGCGGCGCGTGCACACTAAAGGTGTAGCCAATGGGGAGGTAGATATAGTAGGCCTTGTCTAGGAGGTAGCGCTGGATATCCAGCACAATGCGCTGGCGTTGTGCGGGGTCTAGTGCCTGGCGCTGGCCCACCAGGAGAGGGTTCAACTGCGGATCGTCCACATGGCTGCGGTTATTGGTCTGGCCTGGATAATAGAAGCCGTAGAGCCAGTCGTCCACCTCCCCGAAGGGCGTAACTGGGCCTATGGCGATCTGCTCGTATTTGCCCAAGTAAGTGGTGGAGATATAGAGGCCATACTCCTGGGGGGCAAGGGTAACTTTAATGCCCACCTTCTCCAGGTCTTGTTGGGCCAGTTGGTAGCGGGACTCCCACATAGCCCCATACACCACGGCTGCGTAGTTCATGGTTACCGCCAGGCCCTGGGGGAACCCCGCGTCGGCTAGGAGGCGTTTGGCCTCGCCCGGGTCGTAGCCAGTGAGGTATTTCACTTTGGCGGGGTCTTCCTTGCTGATGTCCAGTTTCCAGGCTTGCAGGGCGCAGGGGACGGGGCCGTTGTCTATGCACCCCTCCCCTTCGTGGAGTGTCTTGAGCCACGCCTGGCGGTTTATAGCCAGGGAGATGGCTCGGCGCACCCGAATGTCATTGAAGGGGGCCTTGTCGGTGCGCATATAGATATGGCCCATCTCTATGCGCTGATAACGGGTCATCGGGATGTCAGGGCGCACTTTCGCCAGCGGGCGGGCGTCCTCTTCCGTAATGAAGCCTCGGTAGCCAATGGTATCTACGCGCCCTGCCCGCAGGAGGGCAAGGCGGGTGGCCGAGTCGGCCACGACCTCCCATACCACCTGGTCCAGGTAGGGGGAGCCTTCCTGGTAGAAGGTGGGGCTCTTCTTGTAGACGAGTTGCACCCCCCGGGTGTAGGAGTCCAGAATGAAAGGACCCGTGCCGATGGTGGCCTCCACCGAGTTGAAGTCTTTGAAGGTGGCTCCCTCCTTGGGAAGGATGAACATAAAGGAGGGGTCAGCCAGGTTATGGAGGAGGGGAGCGTGGGGGGTCTTCAGACGCAGGCGCACTGTGGAGGCGTCCACCACCTCAATGGCCTCAATAGGCTCCGCCCGGTAACGGAACCCCGACTTGGCCGCGAACCGTTCTAGTGAAAACTTCACATCCTCGGCATCTACAGGACGCCCCATAACCGGAGGGCGGTTCTGCCAGCGCACCCCTTTGCGCAGGAAGAGGGTAAGGGTCTTGCCGTCAGCGGCGAACTCCCACCGCTCGGCCAAGTCGGGGAAGATGGTGAAGTCGGCAGGGAACTTCTGCTCATGGGCGTAAGGGAAGCGTAGCAGGCCGTTGTAGACATAACTACCGTGGGAGTGGGTGAGGAAACTTATTTGGGCGTGTATATCCAGGGTGGGTGGCTCGGGTGAGGCGTAGCGCAGG
>JBKBKV010000069.1:0-4844 GCA_046294495.1 Dehalococcoidia bacterium
GGACGATGTGCCTATCCCCCAGGTTCAGCGGTGGGAGGCCGAGTTCCACCGCTTTATGGACACCGCCCACCCGGAGGTGGGCAAGGCCATCCGTGAGGCGAAAGACCTTACCAAGGAGACGGAGGAGGCTCTGAAGAAAGCCATAGCAGAGTTCAAGCAGGGTTTCAAGGCGGGATAAAGGGCCATGCCCACCCTCAGGCAAATTCGTCGGCGCATACGGACGGTCCAGAACACGGCCAAAGTGACCAAGGCAATGGAGATGGTGGCCGCTGCCAAGATGCGGCGCGCCCAGCAGGCCACTTTGGCGGGACGCCCCTACTCCCAGCGCATCCTGGAACTGCTGGGCCACCTGGCCGCCCAACCCTTAGAAGAGGAGGATATCCCCCCCCTCCTTCAGAGGCGGCCGGTGCGGCGTGTAGAAATTGTGCACATCACCCCTGACCGAGGGCTATGCGGTGGCCTCCCCAGCAATCTGAACCGCACTGCCCTGCGCTTCATGCTGGACCAGCAAGTGCCGGTCAGCGTAATCGCTGTGGGGCGTAAGGGCAGGGACTTTATGGCGCGCTACGGCCGAGACCTGCGGGCGGTCTTTACCAATCTGGGCGACCGCCCCAGCGTGGCCGACCTGGCTCCTATCCTGCGCCTTGTGCTGGACGACTTCACCTCGGGCTATGCCGACGCGCTATACCTGGTATACACCCAGTTCGTCAACACCGTCGTCCAGCGCCCAGTGGTCCAGCAAATCCTGCCTGTGGTGCCGACCGCCATCCCCTCCGGGACGGCTGTAGGTTACATCTATGAACCCCGTAGCCTGGAGGTGCTTTCGGCCCTCCTGCCCCGCTATGTGGAGATGCAGGTCTATCACGCCGTGCTGGAGGCCATCGCCAGCGAGCACTCCGCTCGTATGGTGGCCATGCGCAACGCCACCGACAACGCTAACTCTCTAGTGCGGGAACTTACCCTGGTGTCCAACAAGGTGCGCCAGGAGACCATTACCAAGGAACTGCTGGATATCATCGGAGGCACCCTGGGGCTGGTCAAGCGGTAGGAGAGTGCCCCTATGCCTTGCAAGGAAGGAGGTAGGCGCGATGGGTAAAGGGACGAAAGGGCGTGTAGTCCAGGTCATCGGCACAGTTGTAGACTGCGAGTTCCCTCAAGAGGAACTGCCGGGGGTTTTGAACGCCGTTAAGGTTTCCTTTGACGGGCGGGAACTGGTGCTGGAGGTGCAGCACCACATCGGCAACAACTGGGTGCGGTGCCTGGCCCTGGGGCCTACAGATGGCCTAGCCCGAGGAGTAGAGGCGGTGGATACAGGGGAGCCTATCAAAGTCCCTGTGGGGCGGGGTTGCCTGGGGCGTCTGTTCAATGTGCTTGGGGAGCCACTGGACGGTCTGGGCGAGGTGAAGGCGGAGGACTACTGGCCCATCCATCGCACCCCGCCCCCCTTCCAGGAGCAGCAGACCCGCACCGAGATGCTGGAAACTGGCCTGAAGGTCATTGACCTCATCACCCCCTTTACCAAAGGGGGGAAAATCGGGGCCTACGGCGGCGCTGGGGTGGGGAAGACCGTCATCATTATGGAACTTATTCACAACATCGCCACCTACCACAAAGGGTTTTCGGTGTTTGCGGGCGTGGGGGAACGCTCCCGTGAGGGGAATGACCTGTGGTATGAGATGCGCGCCTCAGGGGTGCTGAAGAATGCTACCCTGGTCTTCGGCCAGATGAACGAGCCACCTGGCGTGCGCGCCCGCGTCGGCCTTACCGGCCTAACCATGGCCGAATACTTCCGGGACTTGGAGGGGCAGGATGTGCTCCTCTTTATTGACAACATCTACCGCTACATCCTGGCCGGCATGGAGGTGTCTGCCTTGCTGGGGCGCATGCCCTCGGCGGTGGGCTACCAGCCTACCCTGGCCACCGAGATGGGCGCCCTGGAGGAGCGTATTACCTCTACCAAGCGAGGCTCCATCACCTCCTTCCAGGCTATCTATGTGCCCGCCGACGACTACACCGACCCGGGCATCGTGGCCACCTTCGGACACCTGGACGCCGTCATCGCGCTTGAGCGCTCAATCGCCGAGCAGGGCATCTACCCGGCCGTGGACCCCCTGGCTTCCACCTCTCGTATCCTGGACCCTGCCATTGTGGGGCAGGAGCATTACGAGGTGGCGCGAGGTGTCCAGCGGGTGCTCCAGCGCTACAAGGACCTGCAGGACATTATCGCCATCCTGGGCGTGGAAGAGTTGTCCGAGGAGGACAAACTTACCGTTGCCCGTGCCCGCAAGATTCAGCGCTTCCTCTCCCAGCCCATGTTCGTGGCAGAGCCTTTCACAGGGCGCGAAGGGCGCTATGTAAAGGTGGCGGATACGGTGCGAGGCTTCAAGGAAATCTTGGAGGGTAAGCACGACGACCTGCCGGAGCAGGCCTTCTACATGGTGGGGACGATAGAGGAGGCGCGGGAGCAGGCCAAGAGGATGGGGGCTATTTAGGGAGACTGATAATGTCACAAGGGAGCATGAGCGGGAGAGGTTGGCAGTTTCCCGGCTTGAGAAGATGTGGAAGCTCACAAGTGTTCACGTAACTAACGACACAAGATGTCTGCAATGCTGCACACCTATCGCCTACAAACGCCATCGCTGGGTTTATAGACGATGGTTGCTGGGAATGTTGGGCCACCCTCCCGAAGGGCTGGTATAGTAGCGGATAGAGCAGTGGGTGTAGTCGTGCCGCATACGGACTACGGGTTTCCCCGGCAAGAGGCGGTTATGGTAGAGCGCGAGAAGGTAGAGATGCGCTGGCAGCCGGCGAAGGCTTACCCGGAGAGCACCGACGCCTTTCTCCAAAAACTAGAGAAAGAAAAAGCGACCGAGTCGCTTTGCGGGGGCAATGTGCAAGGGCTAAAGGCTATGGCCGCCAGCCGGGGACACGCGGTGCGCCAGGATCGGGGGATAATCGAATATGCGGGTGCTTTAGCCCGTGAAATACACGGCCTAGGCTTATGGACCGAGTATTTCAGCACCGAGCACTTGCACTCTGCGTTTTGCAAAATGGGTCTTTCCCTTGAGGCCGTGAGGCAGCTGCTGGAAATCACAGAGGAGCCGACACAGGTGGGATTAGGGGGTTAGGGGTATGCCCAAGATGCGCCTGGAAATCGTTACCGCCGAGCGGCTGGTCTACTCCGATGATGTGGACCTGGTAGTGGCCCCTGGCGTTGAAGGGGAACTGGGCATCCTCCCTCACCACGCCCCCTTGCTCACCATCCTCCAGCCGGGGGAGATTCGGGTGGTAAAGGAGGGGAAGGAGGAGTTCCTGGCAGTTAGCGGGGGCTTCCTGGAGGTGCTGGCCAACAAGGTTACTATCCTTGCCGACGCCTGCGAACACGCCGAGGAGATAGACTTGGAACGGGCGCGCCGTGCTATGGAGCGCGCCCAACAGGCCCTGGCCACTCGCCAGGCAGATGTAGACCTGGCCCAGGCCATGGCAGCCCTACGCCGCGCCCAGGTGCGCATCACCGTGGCCCGTCGTCGCCGCGCTGCGGGCGGTCCACCCCCGGGTGCCCCCCTCCCTGGCGCTGGCCCCTAGCGCACAGCAGGGGAGGGTTTGGCCTGGCGGCGCTCGCCTGCCACCAGGTAGTAGGTCATAGATTGCATAGCCAAAACAGGGTCAATGTTCTGCACGCGCACGCCGTTAGGCACCTTAGGCGTAATCGGGGCGTAGTTTAGGATAGCCCGAATCCCCCCCTGCACCAGCAGGTCTATCACCTCCTGGGCTTGGTCTCGTGGCACAGCCACAATGGCGATGTGCACGCCCTGTTCTTTGACCAGACGGGGCAGTTCGCTTACCGGCTGGACTACAAGGCCCCCAACGACCTGACCAATTTGCCTGGGGTCGTTGTCAAGGGCTGCCATGATCCTAAACCCCTCGGGAGCGAAGCCGGGGTAACTAATGATGGCCCGCCCTAGCCGACCTACCCCCACCACAACCACATTCCACTCCCTATCCAAGCCCAGGATGCTCTGGAGGGCTGTCAGGAGGGTCTGCACATTATAGCCGCTCCCCTGTTTTCCAAAGCGCCCAAAGGAACTGAGGTCCTTGCGAATTTGGGCTGGAGTAGTGTGCAAACGCTCTCCCAGTTCCCTGGAACTCACCACCTCTACGCGACGCTGGGCCAGTTCCTTCAGCGCTCGCACATACAAAGGCAGGCGTTCCACGACTACTTCCGGCACAATTACCCGCTCTTCTGCTTTTGGCATTCCTGTGCACCCCGTCTTGCCACTACTTTGTCATTTGTGTGCACCCTCACTGGGTGCTCTCGCCTATAGGCACTAGGCGCTAGCGCGTTTTTAGCGGTTCACCCCGCCTTCCCACGGGCTAGGCAGGGGGTCGTTTTGCCATTATCATACCTATCCGCATTGCAAATGGTCAACCCAGCAAGGCTCCGGTAAGGCGAATACCCCCTTGACAAGGGGATGGGAAGTGTATAAGGTTGGGGTGGCGCCTACTCCCCTTTCTATCCACGCCTCACGCGCCGAGCGCAGAAGCGCAAGGAGGAGGTTAGTTATGGGTCTTTTACAGCGGATAGGTTTCCTTCTCGCGATGCTTATGGTGGGGGTGGCCCTTCTCGCCCTAGCGTGTAGACCGGCAGCCGCTCCCACGCCCACTGCTGCCCCACCTACCCCCACCCCCAGGGCCGCTCCGCCCCCTACACCAATGGTAACCCCCACCCCAGCACCGGGTGCGCCCACCCCCGCCATCGTGGTAACCCCCACACCCACCCGCATCCCCCCCACACCTACCCCGGCGGGGGTGCAGATACGGTATGGGGGTGTCCTGCGCATCCA
>JBKBKV010000070.1:0-4744 GCA_046294495.1 Dehalococcoidia bacterium
GTGCAAAGCCTGACCAGGAACATCCAACTGGCGGTGCGTGCCCAAGGAGTGTGGCTTTTGATGCCTACCCCTAAAGGGGACTTTGCCCCTGTGCTGGGGGAAGGCCCCACGCTAACCGCTACCTCCCCCGTTGTGCGATGGCTGGCCCAGGAAGGACGCCCCCTCTGGCGTCGTCAGATAGAGACGCTCCCTGCGTTGCGTGAGACGCCCGAATACGAGCGGCGCAGCCTGCAGGAGTGGGATGTGCGCCTTCTGCTTCCTTTACGAACCCCCAGCGGGCTGACAGGGGTGCTCGCACTAGGACCACGCCAGGGTCTGGAGCGCTACACCCAAATGGAAGTGGATGTGCTGATTACGGTAGCACAGCAGATGGCCATCTCCCTAGAAAACGCCCGCCTCTTCTCCCTGGAACGGGAGCAGATCAAGCGCCTGCAAGAACTGGACCGGATGAAAACCGACTTCCTGGGGATGATCTCCCACCAGTTGAAGACGCCGATTACAAATGTGAAGGTGGCAGTGGGCCTGCTTAGGGAGACGGAGCCTACGCCTACTTCCCCGGCACGGGCACGAATACTAGCGAACATAGACCGCGGGGTGAAGGCATTAGAGCAACTGGTGGCTGACCTTCTGGATTTCGCCAAAGTCCGCAGTGGCCAGATAGCCCTAGAGAGGTCTCCTACCACATTGCAAGAGGTTGTCCAAGAGGCTGTTCACCTCCTTACCCCGTCATTTGAAGCGAAAGACCAGCGCTTAGTGGTAAGCATGCCTCCAGAGCCTGTTGTGGGAATGGTGGACAGCCACCGCCTGGTGCAAGTGCTTGTTAACCTCCTCTCCAATGCTCACAAGTATTCGCCCCCGGACAGCGAAATCTCCCTGCGCCTGTGGCGGGAGCACGAGGAGGTATTGATAAGTGTTACCGACGCCTGCGGAGGCATTCCAGAAGAGGACCAACCCTATCTCTTTGAAGCCTATCGGCGCCCGAAGAGTGCGTCTCCTGAAGCGTCTGCTACGGGCACGGGGCTGGGGCTCAGCATCGCTCGGGGGTTGGTGGAACTCCAAGGGGGTAGAATCTGGTTCATCAATCACCCGGGGCGTGGGTGCACTTTTACCATAGCCATACCCGTTTTAGCACCCGTGGAAACGCCCCAGGGTGCGGAGCCTTAGGTGCTTTATCGGCGTGCGTAAGAATAGAAGTAGTATGCCCCACTTGCCGACATCTGAAAGGGCCCCAGGCATCGCCGACCCTTGCCTGAAAGGCTAAAAAAACATATGATACTTGCCAGGCCGCACTATGAGGAGGGAATGTGGAAACATACCGGCTCATCGTCGTGCCATTGGACGGCTCGTCTCTAGCCGAGGAGGTGCTTCCCCAAGTGGAAGCGCTCGCCTCCGTGTCTCGGGCAGAAGTGGTGCTTGTGCAGGTCGTGCCCCTGGTTAGCCAAGTTTTGAACCTGGGTCTGGCCGGGGGACCCGATGTAGGCCCTCTACCCCCTGCCCAGGTGGAGGCGTTGAGCAAGGCTATGGAAGCTGAGGTGGAACGAGCGAAAACTTACCTGGAGCAGGTGGCACAACGCCTACGCCAGAAAGGGCTTCAGGTTGCTACCGAGGTGCGGCGAGGGGACCCGGGGGAGGAGATTGTCGCTCTTGCCAAGGAGCGCCGGGCAGACCTCATCGCCATCTCTACCCATGGGCGGAGCGGCCTCAGCCGCCTGGTCTTTGGGAGCGTCGCCGAGACAGTGATTCGCAGTGCAGGAACACCTGTCCTGGTGGTCAAGCCGGTGAGTAAGAAGAGATAAGGCGCTACGAAGGCTGCTCTACCCGCAGGACCCGCTCTAGGCCAGCCAGGTCTCGGCAAAGGGTTATCCTAGCCCCGGTCAGAGTGCGCTGAGCCTCCCTTTCCAGAAGAGGTGCCTGCTCCGGATCCATCTCCAGGAGCAGAAGGGAGGGACGGGCCAGTTTGGTGGGAGCCTGGGCCAGCAGGCGCAGTTGAAGGTCGGTGCCGTGGGGGCCGCCGTCCAGGGCCATTCGGGGTTCCCACCGGGCCACTTCGGGTTGCAGGGATGCAAATCGCTGGGAGGGGATATAGGCCAGGTTTGCGGTCATCAGGTGCACTGGGCAGGGAAGGGGATGGGTAAGGTCGCCGTGCAATAACAGGATATGCCCCCCGACGCTGTGGCGCTGGGCGTTGCGGCGGGCTATCTCCAGCGCGGGGGCCGAAGCGTCCACTGCGTAGAAGCGGGCGTGGGGTAGGTGCACAGCAAGGGCGATAGCGATGGCACCCGACCCAGTGCCGATGTCCGCGCCTAGCAGCCCCTCTCCCTCCGGGAAGTGCCCCCTTGCCCAGGCGAGGGCCTCTTCTACCAGCGTCTCCGTTTCGGGGCGCGGCACCATAACGGCCGGGGACACCTCTAGGCGCAAGCCGTAGAACTCCCACTCGCCCAGAATATAGGGGAGCGGTTCCCTTGCCCACCGTCGGGCCAGCCAGGCTGCCAGGGGGTGGGAGGCTTCCGGAGGGAACGGGGCGTCTAAGTGGGCGAGGAGGTGGGCTGAATCCCATCCCATTATGGATGAGAGCATAAGTTCTGCCTCACGCTGGCCTTCCTGGATCCCTATCTCTTCAAGGGCGTGGTGGAGCCAGGACAGGGCCTGGCGCAAGGTAACGGGGGCCATTACATTCCGCCGCTTGCCGGACGGGGGGAGGCCAGGATCTCCCCCAGGTGCTGGGCCTGCTGGTGGGCCACGAGGGCGTCAATAATGGGATCAATGTCGCCGTCAAGGACTGCTTGCAGGTTGTGCAAGGTCAGGTCTATACGGTGGTCTGTTACCCGGTCCTGAGGGAAGTTGTAGGTGCGCACCTTTTCGGCCCGCTCGCCTGTGCCCACTTGAATACGACGCTGGGCGGCTACCTCCTCCTCTCGGCGGCGGCGCTCCAGTTCGTAGAGACGGGCGCGTAGGATTTGCAAAGCCCGCAGGCGGTTCTGGTATTGGGAGCGCTCCTCCTGGCAGGCCACCACAATGCCTGTAGGGATATGGGTTATGCGCACGGCAGTCTCCACCTTCTGCACATTCTGGCCCCCGTGTCCTCCAGCGCGGAAGGTTTCCACGCGCAGGTCTTCTGGGTTAATTTGGACATCCACCTCTTCGGCCTCGGGGAGGACGGCCACGGTAACCGTGGAGGTGTGAATACGTCCGCCGGCCTCCGTTAGGGGCACTCGTTGCACCCTGTGAACGCCCGACTCGTGCTTCAGACGGCTGTAGGCGCCACGCCCCTGCACTTCAAAGACGATCTCTTTGAACCCCCCCAGGCCCGTCTCATTACGCTCTACAATGCTGACCTTCCACCCCTTGCTCTGGGCATAGCGCTCATACATGCGGAATAGGTCGGCGGCGAAGAGGGCTGCCTCTTCCCCCCCGGCGCCGGCGCGAATTTCCACGAACACATCTCGCTCATCGTTGGGGTCTTTAGGTAGCAAGGCCAGGCGCAGGGTCTGCTCCAGACGCTCCTGCTCGGCCTCCAGCCGCTGGACCTCCTCCCTCGCCAGCGTGCGCATAGCCTCCTCGGTGGTCTCGTTTGCCAGGGTGCGCGCCTCCTCCAGGTCCTTTAGGAGGCGACGGTAAGAGCGATAATAGGCGACAACCTCCTCCAGGGATGCCCGCTCCTTGGCCAACGCCGAAAGGCGCTGGGGGTCGCCGGCCACTTCCGGGGTAGCCAGTTCTCGTTCCAGCGCTTCAAAGCGTTCTGTTAGCGCATCCAGGCGGGCGATAAGAGGAGCAGGCATAGGCATAGAGAACCCTTCTCTACTGGTAGCCTAGTATCATGATAACAAAAGGGCACCGCGGGATTACTGCCAAGTGGTATCAGGAGTGGGGAGACCTCGCCAGGGGCCAGGCTTTCAGACAGCGATAGCGTGCACCCTGGGGGGTAAGGGTGCTCTGCATCAGGCTCAAATGCCCCGCGCCGAAGGAGAGGTCGGGGGGAAGGGCTACCTGCCCGGCAGCCTGGCCGATGCGTCGGCGCTCCTGGGGAGAGAGGTCATCCCGCACACGCCCTACGGTCAGGTGGGGGGTAAAGGGGCGCTGTTCTGGGGGAAAGCCGAGGGCTGACAACCCCTTTTCCACCGCTTGCTGAAGCCTTTGCAGGGCCTCCAAGTCCCCCTCCAATCCGGCCCATAGCACACGGGGGAAGGCTAGGGAGGGGAACGCCCCAACCCTACTGACAATCAGGCGCAAGGTGGAAGACACTTGCGCGGCAGCGGCGAGGGGCGCTTCCAGCAGGGGAACCCTCTCCACAGGCACCTCCCCCAGGAACTTGAGGGTGAGGTGCAACCCTTCGGGGGAGACCCATTTTACCCCTCGCTCCATTCGGCGAAGTGGTGCCCAGGCTGAGGCAAGGGCCTGCTGAACGGCTTCTGGCAGTTCCAGGGCAACGAACAGGCGCAGGGATACACGCATCGTGTGACTTCCTACCTAGGGCATCTGCTGCCAGCGGAAGAGGCGTAGGGCATTACCGCCCAATACCAAGTCTTGTTCGTGAGGGGCTAGGCACCCTTCGTCCAGGTGGCGCAAGGCCCGCTGATAGCCCAGGAGGGGAAAGTCGGTGGCAAAGAGGACGCGCTCGGCTCCTACCAGGGCTATAACAGTGCGATACACCTTTGGCTTGTAAAGGAGTGGGCTAGCAGCCGAGTCGAAAAAGGCGTTCTCCAGGGCATCGGCCACTTCGGGCATCAGGGTGTAGAAGGGGAGG
>JBKBKV010000071.1:0-4493 GCA_046294495.1 Dehalococcoidia bacterium
ACCAACAGCAGCATCAGCTCCGGGGGCTTCGGCGTAGGGATGGAAATCCCCAAGATGAGCGAACTCTACCTGAAGACGGCTGCCGAGACTGACCCCGTCAAGCAGAAGCAGTATGTGGACGAGTTCCACGACTACTCCTACCACTGGATGCTGATGCCCGGGAGCATAGAATATCCCCAGATTATGGTATATAACCCGAAGCGCATCGCCTCCTGGGACCTGCTGCCCAACACCAACGGCAACCTGGGTGGCTTGAACAACCTGGAGAGCGTGGTGCCGGCCCGCTAGGAGGGCGCGTGCTACGATTTCTGCTCCAGCGTCTGGGTTTTATGGCCCTGGCCCTGGTGGGGGCTACCATGCTCGTCTTCTTCCTCTCACGGGCTGGGGGGAGGGACCCGCGCTAGGGCCAGACCAGAGGCCTCCCTTACGGGGGGCTTTTGCTTTCAGGAGGAAGGCTATGGAACTGGTCAGAAAACTACATCCCAGGCGCTACCCGGGCATGTCCCCCAGGATGATGGCCATCTTGGGGTATCTGTTGGGTCAGGATTGGACTGACCCACAGATCACCGAGCTGCACATCCTCTCCGATGGGGGGGGTGGTGGCCCAGTTGGACGGCGACCCCGGTAGAACAGCGTTCATCGGGGATGTGCGGGATTTGGAGCGCAACGTCTCCTCTCTGCTCCAGGTGGCCGGTCTGACAGAAGAGGAGACGTTGGCCTTCCGCCGCGCCTACCGCGCCCGTGTGGTGGACTGGCGTAGACGCTCCGACTGAGGGGGATGGGATGAGAAGCCCCACCCGGAGGTCACCCAGGGCAGTTCCCCCCGACCTCCTGCGGGCGGTGAGGATGGTCAGCGCCCAGAAGAGGACCACCATCCGCCTCCAGTGGGAGGCCAAGCTCATGAGGGTGTGGGTCGTCAGCGACCGGGCCAGGGTGGAGGCCACCATCCCTGTGCAGGCCGAGGGGGAGGGGAAGGTGGCCCTGCAGAAGGCCTTCCTGGTGGACTACCTGAGGGGCATCCTGGGGGCGGTCACTATGGGCTACCGCGACCCCTTAAACCCCGTCCAGTTCCGGGCTCAAGGGGTGGCCACCGCCACCTTCATGCCCATCGGCATCAACTGGGGGGAGGATGGGGTAACCACGGGGGAGCCCAGGTAAAAGCCCGGGAGCACCAGGAGGGGCAGGGGGAAGCGCTAACTTTCACGGGAGGGGGGTAGGGTTGACAGCAGTAGCCTCGTTTTATTATCGTCTACTCAGCCATGAAGCTCTCCCACTGGGCCCGTAAGCACGGGGTCAGTTACCTCACCGTCTGGAGGTGATGGGATGTGGGTAATGCAGGCCTTTCGCTTCGAACTGGCCCCGTGTCGCTCCACCCGCGTGGCGCTAGCCAAGCACGTGGGGGCCGCCCGCTTCGCCTACAACTGGGGCCTGGCCCGCTGCCTGGAAGCGCTGGAGCAGGGCCAGCCCCTTCCATCAGCAGTTCACCTCCATAAATGGATCGGGACCTGAACGCGGCGCTAAACTTTCGTGCATATGGGCTGGCCGCCCTGAATGGCCCTACCGGGAGTTCCCCGGGAAGTCAAGCCTGTGGAGACCCCTCTGGCGGCGGAACAGTCCCGGGCCGGTAGGAGCCACGGGCCGACGAAGCAGGAAGTGGTCGGTCGCTTTTCCCACCGTGGCTCGCCACGGTGGAAATAAACGACTATGCGCCACGGAACGGACGAGATGCGCGAGATAACCCGAGAGGAATATCTGGCATTCAAGGCTCAGCACTCTTACGTCGTCATCGAAGGGAAGCAGGTTCGCCTCATCGACGGCGGCAGGATCCCTTTGCTGGAGCCGCCAGACTTCCGCCTGGAGACAACCACCGTGTGGTCTTTCGAGAACCGGGGCAAGTGGGCGACACATAGAGGCAATTATCGAGGCAACTGGGCGCCCGAAATCCCCAGGAACCTCATACTTCGTTACACGCAGCCCCAGGACGTCGTGCTAGACCAGATGGTAGGCTCAGGAACCACTCTCATTGAGTGCAAGCTCCTGGGCCGTAACGGTATCGGCGTGGACATCAACTATGAGGCGCTGATGGTAGCCTGGAACCGCCTCGACTTCGCCCAACCGGAGGAGGGGCACTCCTGGCAGAAGCTCTACCTCGGGGACGCCAGGAGCCTGGACTTGATAGACGATGAGTCCATAGACCTGATAGCGACTCATCCGCCTTACGCCAGCATCATCCGTTACTCGAGAAAGGGGCAGGAGAACGGCGACCTGTCACGAGCTCGGTCTCTGGATGACTACCTGGCGGGGATACGCCGGGTTGCCGGGGAGTGCTACCGGGTTCTGAAGCCGGGTAAACACTGCGCCATCCTGGTGGGGGATACCCACAGGCACAAGCATTACGTCCCTATCGCCTTCAGGGTGATGCAGACCTTCCTGGACGTTGGCTTCATCCTGCGGGAGGACGTAATCAAACTGCAATGGCACGTGCAGACGGAAAGGCAGCGCTGGAACCCTAGATGGCGGCACGACTTCCTGCTCACCTTCCACGAGCACCTGTTCATCTTCCGAAAGCCTGACGTGGGCGAGGATGTTGGCAGATTCCGCGACAGCATCAAGTGGTGGTGATGGCGAGGCAGAAAGTCAAATTGCTCCCTGGCTCCTCTTGATAGGGAGCACATCCAGGCTGGCAGCCAGCATCGCCTCCACAGGATGCCTGCCCCTCGCTACCTGCTGGAGGAGAACCATCGCCAACTGACTGCCTTGCCGGCCTGGTGGAACCTGGACGCCGCCCTGGTGCAGTTCTGCATCGAGGCGGTGCTGGAGAGCTGCCGGCCGGCCAGTGAAGTTCACATCCTCCTGCTCCAGAATCCAGTCCAGGGCGTTCAGTATGTATTCAAGGTCGTAGCCCGGCAACCCCTCGGTGGCTCTACGATAATTCTGGAGCACCAACTCCACAGGCTGCCGCTGCCAAACCTGAACGACGGCCTGAAAAACGACGGCGGCCTTTTGAGGGTCAGCACACCACTTGCCATATAGGTCGATGGCGAAATGGGCATGCTTGGGGGTATAGTAGCGTGCCGGTTCTCGCTGGTAGACCGTCCTCACTCTGAAATCGCCGGCTGACTTCCCGTTCTCTGTCTTGACCAACACCCAACCGTTGCTCAGGTGTCTTACATCGAGGATGAGCCTTTTGGTGCGCGGGAAAAGGTGTCCTGGCTGCAACGACATGAGCATCTCCTTCAGCGGCGCTTGGCAAGAATCTTAAACATGTCGGACGCCCCCGGCAGGGCAGCCAGCGTTTGCGCCAGCTTCCATGGGAGGAGGGGCTACGCCGGACAGAGGTGATGTCCCTACCTCCTTATAAAATCCCTGGCGTAAGGACCTCCTCCGACTCCTCACTTTGAGCCGCTACCAGGTCTTTGTCAATACCGAGGCGCTGGTGGTGAGGCTTACATACAGGGTCGATGATCCCTTGAGGAGAGGGGAGGGGCAGCGGGAGGAGTGGGAGCTGGGCATTCTGAAACGGGTCAGGCCTCCCCCGCATCACGCACAGCCCCCAGCGGGTTGCTAATTGGGATACCAATCTGGACCATCTCCCCTAGCAATAAGGTGCTGGGCGTGGCCCCGACCCCCAATAAGGCAGAGGCCCACAGAGGCAGGCCTCGGTCCCCCCGTGGGCTTCTGCCAGTATTGTAACACAGGCGGCCCGCGGGTAAAACAGCCCCTGGAGCATCCGCCTGGCCAGCACGCTTATGAGTTCCATCAGAGGATAGCAGCCCTGCTTATAGCGAAATCCAGGCTGCCATAGACGCCCGCCCGCTCAGGCGACACTATCCAGGTCTGCCCCGGCACCTATGAAGAGGCCCTGCGCCTCGAAAAAGACGGGCTGACTTTAGAGGGCGTTGGCGGCCAGCCTGTTATTATCAAGCCCAAAAGCGCCCTTGATACCTCTAGTCTCTTCTCCGGGAGACCCGTGAAGGCTATCGTGCTGGTGGACAAGGCGAGGAAGGTCACCCTAAGGAACCTGACCGTCAACGGCGAAGACGCCGCAGGCACCTTGGGCGACTGTCCGAGGCAAGGCCTATTCGGTCTCTTCTACCGTGGCGCCTCGGGCACGGTTGAGAAGGCGCGTGTGACCAATATCCTGAAGCCAGGCGCTGGCACCGGCTGCCAGCAGAACCACCTCGCCATCTTTGTCCAGAGCGGCAAGGAGGGAGGCCTCTCGGCTCCTGGCCCCTACCTGAAGGCGAGTGCAATCATCAAGAGCAGCACGGTGGATAGCTACGCCAAGAACGGCATCACCTGCAACGAGGCCGGGACCTACTGCCTTATTGAGGGGAATAGGGTTACAGGCCTGGGGAATACGGGACAGATCGGGCAGAACGGCATCCAGCGGGCTTCGGGGCACACGGCGCCGTGGTGGGCAACACCGTCACCAACCACAATTACACCCCGGACACGGCCATCGCCTGTGGCGTCCTCCTCTTCAGGGCGGG
>JBKBKV010000072.1:0-247 GCA_046294495.1 Dehalococcoidia bacterium
CCTCCTGCACATACTGGGAGACAAGGGTGGGGATGCCGATGCCCAGGTTCACCACCGCCCCATCGGGCAGTTCCTTAGCCACTCGCATGGCGATGCCGTCGCGGTCCAGGCGTTGTTTGGCTGGCACCGTTTACCCTCCTGCGCGCTTCTGTTTGCGTGCCTCGTAGGTCTCTGCCAGAATGGGCGTATCGTCTTTTGGGCGCACCACGATGCGCTTTACATAAAGGGCTGGGGTATGGACATGGTC
>JBKBKV010000072.1:257-4252 GCA_046294495.1 Dehalococcoidia bacterium
CCCCACCTCTACCACTTGGTCTACTTCGGCAATGGTGATGCGGGCGGCGGTCGCCATCGGGGCGTTGAAGTTGCGTGAGGTGCCCCGGTAGACCAAGTTCCCCAAGGGGTCGGCTTTCCAGGCCCGAACGAAGGCGTAGTCGGCAGTTAGGGCTGTCTCCAGCAAGTATTCCCGCCCGTTGAACACTCGCTTCTCTTTTCCTCGTTCCATCAGGGTGCCAACCCCAGTCGGGGTGTAGAAGGCGGCGATGCCCGCTCCACCTGCCCTAATACGCTCCACCAGAGTGCCTTGTGGCACCGTTTCAATCTCCAGTTTCCCTTCACGCCACGCCCGCTCGGCGGCGCACAGGATGGAGGGATTGGCGGTAACCGGGAAGGAGGCGATAACCTTCTTGACCTGTCCGTTCTCTATAAGGATAGAGTGATCTATATAGCGCTTTCCCCCGGGCATGCCAAAGCCAGCCGCCATAGCAATGCCGGCCGTATTGGAGATGATGGTCAGGTTCTTTGCCCCGTGTTCCCACAAAGCAAGGATTAGGAAATGGGGCATCCCGCCTGGCCCTCCAAAGCCGTCCATAAAGATAGTGGCCCCATCTGGTATGTCTGCCACGGCCTCACGGAAGGATGCAACGACCTTGTTGATAGGCACCGTTCTCACCTCGCTGGGCCAATGCCCTGCTGGGTGTTTCTGGTTTTATATAATACTGCCTTTCCCTGTAGAGGGACACCTGGGGTCGCTCCACTTTTGCTAGAATGGTAGGAAGAGAACCCTGGAGAGGAGCCTATGGCCACTCAAGGCGGTAAATACGCTCCACTGCGCCGTCTGCTGGAGCTGTATCCCGATATCCGCCTCACCTTGACTTTCGGTGAAATAGAGGGAGGAAAGCCGGAATGGCGTGAGGCTCTCTACCGCTTCCAGGGGATTGGGAGGCTCCCTCCATCCAGCCGGAGGTATCGCGCTTGGTGGGCCAACGATCGCCGTCATGTTCAGGCGCGGGCTTGGCTGGATGCCGGCTGGCGCGTGGTGGGAGTAGACCAGGGCAAGGGGGTGGTAACCTACGAACGGGTCCTTACCGAGCCGCGCTGGGAGCCAAGGCGCATTGAGCCTAAATGGCAGGCCCGCTGGGAAGAGGCGGGTCTCCACCGTGTGCCTGACCACGACCCTCGCCCCAAATGGTATGAGTTGACCATGTATCCCTACCCTTCAGGCGACCTGCACATCGGCCACTGGTATGCTATGTCCCCCTCCGACGCCCACGCCCGCTTCCGGCGTATGCAGGGGTATCGGGTGCTCCACCCCATGGGCTTTGACGCCTTTGGCCTACCCGCAGAGAACGCCGCCATCCGCCACGGCATTCACCCCTTCACCTGGACCGTGAACAATATAGAGCGCATGCGCAAGCAGTTGCGCTCCATCGGCGCCATCTACGACTGGGAGCGGGAGGTGAACACCTGCCTTCCCGACTACTACAAGTGGAACCAGTGGCTTTTCCTGCAGTTCTACAAGGGTGGGCTGGCCTACCGCACCCGCGCCCCTGCCGTATGGTGTCCCTCTTGCCAGACGGTGCTGGCCAACGAGCAGGTGCTGAACGGTCGGTGTGAGCGATGCGACACCCCTATTACGCGCCGCGAAATGGAGCAGTGGTTCCTGCGCATCACCCGATATGCCGAGGAGCTCCTGGACTTCTCGGGGCTGGTGGAGTGGCCGGAGCGCATTATCACGATGCAGAGGAACTGGATCGGGCGCTCGGAGGGTGTGGAGGTGGGCTTTTCCATCGCCCATCTGGGCATTCCGGAGAAGGAAATTCGGGTCTTCACCACTCGTATAGACACCATTTACGGTGTGAGTTTTATGGTGTTGGCGCCGGAGCACCCCCTGGTGCCTCAACTTACCCTCCCCGAGAGGCGTGCGGAGGTAGAGGCTTATGTGGAGAAGGCGCGCCGCCAGTCTGACATTGAGCGTCTCTCCACCGAGCGGGAGAAGACGGGTGTTCCCTTAGGGACTTATTGCGTCAACCCCTTCAACGGCCAGCGCGTCCCTATCTTCACCGCCGACTACGCTGTGGCCTGGTATGCCACCGGTGCCGTGATGGGCGTTCCCGCCCATGACCAGCGGGATTTCGACTTCGCCCGGAAGTATGGCTTGCCTATTCCAGTGGTAGTTGCCCCAGAAGGATGGGATGGCAACCCCCTATCCCAAGCCTGGGAAGGGCCTGGCACCCTCGTCAACTCAGGCCCCTTTACAGGCTTGCCCAGCGAGCGAGCCAAGCTGGCGATGGGCGAGTTCGCTGAGCGTCAAGGTATTGGCAAGCGCACCATAGTTTACCGCATGCGGGACTGGCTCATCAGCCGGCAGCGGTATTGGGGCACGCCTATCCCCATCATCTACTGCAACACCTGCGGAACGGTGCCCGTCCCCGAGAAGGATTTGCCCGTCCTCTTGCCCTTGGATGCCCAGTTCAAGCCCACTGGGGAATCACCTCTGCTATACCACGAGGGGTTCTTGCGCACCACCTGTCCCCAGTGTGCACGCCCTGCCCGCCGAGAGACGGACACTATGGACACCTTTATTGACTCCTCCTGGTATTTTTTGCGCTATGTTAGCCCCAAGGATGACCAGCGCCCGTGGGACCCGGAGTTGGTGTGCCACTGGCTCCCGGTGGACCAATACACCGGCGGGGCAGAGCACGCCGTGATGCACCTGCTTTACTCCCGCTTTTTCGTGAAGGCGTTGCGGGATATGGGCCTCCTGCATTTTGGCGAACCTTTCCTGCGTCTCTACAACCAGGGGGTCATCACCTACCTGGGGGAGAAGATGAGCAAGTCCAGGGGTAATGTGGTGCCCCCCGACCCCTATGTGGAACGCTTGGGGGCCGATACGGTGCGTATCTACCTTATGTTTCTAGGGCCATGGGAGAAGGGCGGCGATTGGTCGGTGTCGGGCATTAACGGGGTCACCCGATGGCTGAACCGTGTGTGGGATATCTTCCGCAGGCCCTCTAGCGCCCTGGAGGGCAAGGCTGTCAGCCAGGCGTCCCGACGCGCCCTTCAGCGTAAACTCCATCAGACTATTAGCAAGGTCTATCACGACCTGGACCGCTTCCAGTTCAACACCGCAATCGCCGCCCTGATGGACTTCACCAACGCCTTGCAAGAGGCGTGGGAGCGAGCGGACATTGGCCCAGACTTGTGGCGGGAGGCGGTGGAGAAGGGGATCCTGATGCTGGCACCTTTGGCTCCACATATCGCCGAGGAGCTGTGGGAGCAGACTGGTCATCCCTTCAGCGTCCACGGCCAGCAGTTCCCCCGATGGGATGAGGCATTGGCTGCCGCTGAAACGGTTACTCTGGTGGTGCAGGTGGATGGCAAGGTGAGGGACCGCATCTCTGTCCCTGCAGACCTGCCCGAGGAGGAGGCTAAGCGCCTTGCACTGGAAAGCCCTCATACCCAGCGCCGTCTGAACGGGCGGAAGGTCCAGAGGGTTATCTTTGTGCCGGGGCGGATGTTGGTAAACATCGTAACTGGGCCGTCGGGGGGGTAGGAGGCCTCTACGGGTCCCCGGGTGGCAGGGGGCGGCGGGCCGCCAAGAAGAAGAGGGAACCTAGCACCGTAACCCCTGACGCCACCAGGAACGCCAGCCGATAGCCCATCCGGTCGGCAACGACCCCCACAAACAGGGGTCCGGCGATGCTTCCAAGGGTGGTAACAATGTTCATAGAGCCGGAGATGGTGGCGAAGGCGCGCCTCCCGAAGTAGTCGCCCCGGATGGCTGTAGTGAGGGGTGCCCGCGCCCCCCAGGTGGCCCCGTGCAGGGCGGCGAATAGCATCGCCACAGGCAAGTTGTGGGTAACCGCCAGCACCAGCAACGCCACACCTTGCCCAGCGCTGAGCAGGGCCAGAGCCAATCGTTTCTCTACCCGGTCGGGGGGGGGGCGCCCCCCCCCCCCCCCCCCCCCGACGCCCCCCCCCCCCCCCACCACCCCACCAACACCCACC
>JBKBKV010000073.1:0-4081 GCA_046294495.1 Dehalococcoidia bacterium
GGGACACGGGAATACTTTGACGAAGTAGAGGCCCGCAAGTATTTTGTGGAACCCCATATCCCAGCCTTCGCCCAGTTTGAGCGTTGGAAGGGGAAGAAGGTGCTGGAGATCGGGTGCGGCATCGGCACCGATGCGGTGAACTTTGCACGGGCCGGGGCAGACCTGACGGCTGTAGACATCTCTGACCAGAGCCTGGAGATCGCCCGCCAGCGCTTCACCGTCTACGGCCTCTCGGCACGCTTCTATTGTGGCAACGCTGAGGAGTTGTCATCGTTTGTCCCAGTGGAACCATATGACCTTATCTACTCGTTCGGCGTTATCCACCACACGCCTCACCCCTGGCGAGTGGTGGAGGAGATGAAGAAATACTGCACTCCCAACACGGAAGTGCGTGTTATGCTCTACGCCAAATACTCGTGGAAGGTCTTGTGGATTGTCATGAAATACGGGCATGGCGCATTCTGGAGAGCAGGGAAACTGGTGCGGCGGTATTCCGAGGCCCAGGAAGGCTCGCCTGTTACTTATACATTCTCGTTCAAAGCAGTTAGACGCCTCTTCAAAGACTTCCGTATCGTGGAGATGCGCAAGGAGCACATCTTCCCTTACAAGATTGACAAGTATATCAACCACCAATACGAGTGGGTGTGGTATTTCCGGTGGCTCCCCATGCCCATGTTCCGCTGGCTGGAGCACCGCCTGGGGTGGCATATCCTCATAGTGGCAAGACCGGGATGGCTATGACCACCGCCGTTGTCCCCCGCGCCACAACGGTTGTGCGCAACACCGTCTGGAACATCATCGGTGGGGCCGTCTACCCGGTTGTGGGGATGGCGGTGGTGCCCCTGATGGTGCGGGGCCTGGGGACGGAGCGCTACGGGCTGTGGGCGTTGGCAGGGAGCGTTCTTGGTTACTTCATCGTGTTTGACCTGGGGCTAGGGCGCTCTGTTACTAAATTCGTCTCAGAGGCGCTGGCCAAGGGGGAGCGGGGGCAGGTTCCCCAGGTCTTCTGGACGGCCTTACTCGCCAGCCTCGCCCTGGGGACGCTGGGGGGGTTGGCCTTCCTGTTGGCCGTGCCCTTCCTCACCTCTCGCCTCCTGCGCATCTCCCCCGACCTGGCGCCGGAGGCGCGAGCGTTCCTGGCGGTGTTCTCCGCCTTTGCCCCCATTTACCTGTGCCAAAGGACTGTGGGTGCGCTGCTGGAGGCCAGCCACAGGTTTGACCTGTCCAACGCCGTTGGCGTCCCTGCGCGTGTTGTCAGCCTCCTTCTACCGCTAATAGGGGTGTGGCTGGGGTGGCCCTTAGCAGGGGTAGGGGCCCTTGCCATTCTGGCGGGTGTAGGCGGGCTCCTCGCCACCTTCGCCGTCGCCCTGCGGGTGCGCCCCGAGGTGGGGGAGGGCATTGCTCTCAGCATGGCGACTTTGCGCCGGGTTGTCGGGTTCGGAGGGTGGATGATGGGGGCTAGCATTCTGGCCTTGCTAGTGGCGGGCAGTGATAGGGTGATCATCGGGGCGGTGCTGTCGGCCAAGGCGGTGGCCTACTATGCACCCTCGCAAAGCCTCATTGGGCAGATGTATATAATCCCCTGGGCTATGTACGCGACCCTCTTCCCGGCCTTCAGTGCACTGTGGAATGTAGACGAAGCACGCGCCGAGCGCCTCTACGCCTCGGCCTTCAAAATTCTGGCGCTGGCCATGGGGGCCATCGCCATCATGCTGATAGTCTTCGCCCGGGACCTGCTGACCCTATGGCTGGGGCCGGAGTTCGCCGGGCAGAGCACACGGGTGTTGCAGGTGTTGGGGGTTACCCTCTTTCTGAACACCCTGGCGTGGGTGCCGTCTACAGCACTACAAGGGGTGGGGCGGCCTGACCTGGTCGCCAAAATCTTTCTGGTTGAAACGCCCTTTTACCTGGGCTTGGCGGTGCTCCTGACGCGAGAGATGGGCATCGTGGGGACGGCCCTGGCGTGGGCGGGGCGAAGTGTGCTGGATACACTGCTCTTTCCCGTCGTAGCGTGGAGAGCCACAGGTCTATCACCATTGATATGGGTGGCAAACAGTGGCATCAAGGTGGGGATGCTCCTGGGTGGGCTGGCGGTGGGCATGCTCTGGGTGCACCTAATCCTGCCCTCCCAGTGGACACTGCAAGAGTTGGGGGTAGCAGCAGGGCTAGTGGCCCTCTTCGCCCTTCTGGGGTGGCGTTTCGTCCTAACCCAAGAGGAGCGGGGTGCCGTGGCAAGGAGCATCCCCATTATGAAGGAGATACAACGGTGGCTATAAGCCCCTTTGACACAATAGAAGCGGTGCGCATCCACGAGGCTCGTAAGGCGTCTTTGGATGCTATGTTGTCACCTTTGCTGGAGCGGGAGCAGTTGCGCACTGCCCTGGACTGCGGAACGGGGTTTGGCTATTTTGCCCGTTACCTTCACGACAAGGGGCTGGAGGTAACGGCCTTTGATGTGCGCCCAGAGAACATTGAGACCGCCAAAAGGCGGCATGCGGGCATACGGTTTCTGGTGGGCAACATAGAGGACCCATCCATTACCCAACTGGGCTCCTTTGATGTTGTGGTGTGCTTCGGCCTTATCTATCACCTGGAGAACCCCTTCCTCGCTATACGCCACCTATATGCCTTGACGGGCAGATACCTTTTCCTGGAGGGACAAGTAGCACCTTTCCCTGTGCCAGGGGCATTGCTGATGAGGGAGACTTCAGCTATCGACCAGTCCCTGCGCTTTGTCGCGCTGATGCCCTCAGAGCAGGGCCTGGTGCACATGCTCTATTACGCAGGGTTCTCCAATGTGTATCGCCCTGACGCCCTCCCGGACCATCCCGACTTTCGGTCCTCCATAGGGCGTAAGCGGGTGCGGACGATGTTGGTGGCTTGCAAAGGCGCGCTGGATTTGCCAGGTTTGACGCGCTTGCCCGAGCCGCCGTCTGATCACCCCTATCCGTGGTTTAGGCCCCTGGGTTTGAAACGCTTGGGCAGGAAGGGGCTTACCGCCCTGGAGCGGAAACTACCCCCCCAACTGGTCTACTGGCTCTGCGCTCGGGCCTACAAGAGCCGGCCACTGCACCTTTACCCAGGGTGGCCTGCATCGCCCTCCCTTTATAAGAGGGTGCTCTGGCGGTTCTATCTTGCCCATCCCCGCCAGCCGTTAGTTGTCCCATGGCATAAGGGAACACGGGTGATTCTTTATCCAGATAATAGTATATATCGCAGTCTTTTCTACGGCAGACTATACGAACCTAACGAGATGGCCTTTCTGGAGTCAACTTTGAAGCAGGGGGGTGTGTTTGTGGATGTTGGAGCGAATATAGGGCTTTACTCCCTGTTCGCTTCACGGCTCGTGGGGGAGTCGGGGGTTGTATTGGCTCTAGAGCCTAGCGAGCGCGAGTTCCACCGCCTGCAGGAGAATATCGTCTTGAACAGGGCACAGAACATACGGGCACGCCGTGTAGCGGCATCCAACGAAATAGGAGCGGTTTCTCTGATGGTTGCATCAGGAGAAACCCCTGGACTCAACTCCCTTGGCCCTTTCGGCCTTGAAGGGACTGTTCTAGACCATGTTGAAACGGTGCCTGCCAAGCCTCTGGACACCTTGGTGGAGGAGGAGAGCCTGCAACGAGTGGATTTCATCAAAATAGATGTGGAGGGTGCGGAGTTGAAGGTTCTCCAGGGGGCGCAAGGCGTCCTGCACCGCTTCCGCCCCACACTCCTGGTGGAACTACAGGACCGGACATTGCGGATGCAGGGGGCCACAGCGCAACAGGTGTGGGACTTCCTGGTGGATAGGGGCTATCGCATCCTGCGCTTTGATCAGGGGACAGGCCAGCCCACCCCTGTGGAGACTTACCAGGACTTTGCTGTTCGCCCGTCTGTGAACATTGTTGCCCTCCCTATGAGATGAAGACAGGGATAAGGATATGCATAAGGCTGGTCTTCCCTTGGTTTCGGTTGTAGTCCCCATCCGAAACCGGGCACGCTTCCTGGTGCCTACCCTGGAGAGCATCCTCCAGCAGGACTACCCCAATATTGAATGCATCGTAGTGGATGGCGCCTCTACCGATGGGACTGTGGACAT
>JBKBKV010000074.1:0-3793 GCA_046294495.1 Dehalococcoidia bacterium
CTAACGCAATCGGTGTTGCCGACACGGCAGGCACCTACCAGGTTCGGGTGGTGGACAACGCTGGGCGGCAGGGCATCGCCACCTTCACAATTCCCAGCCGCTCCATCACTTTGAGCCCCACTGAATCTGGGCGTGGGAGCACCGTTACTGTAACGGGCACGGGGTTCAGCGCCAACAGCACAGTTACTTTCACCTACGCTGGCACAGCCATTGCTGGTGTAACAGCCACAACTGATGCCAATGGCGCCTTCACCGCCAGTTTCGCGGTGCCCGAGACGGCTGGCATCCCCTCCAGCAACGCCGTTACGGCTACCGACGCGGCGGGCCTGGCGTCCACCGCTACCCACCGGGTGCCCTCGGCAGCTGTTACCGTTTCTCCGGCCTCTGCGCCGGCCGGCTCAAGTGTAACGGTGAGGGGGACCGGCTTCCCCGGCTTTGCCGCGGTGGCTATTACAGTGGGGGCAATAGCAGTTACACCTACCCCCACACCGTTGACCCGCGCCGACGGCTCCTTTGAGGCCACCATAACGGTGCCTGCACAGGCAACGGGCGTCTACATCGTTACCGCTACCGCGGGCGGTGTGGCGGCCAGCACTCAGTTCACCCAGACGGCACGGCCCACCACCATTGCGGATGTGGTATCCCCCATCAGCCAGCAACTGGTGCGTATCTGGGGCTACGATGCGGCTGCCCAGGCCTGGCGGGTGTATGACCCGTCCGCGCCGGCCCTAAGCGACCTGACGGCGCTGGTGCGGGGCCAGGGCTACTGGGTCAATGTAAACGCCGCTGTTACCTGGACCTACGCGGGCAACACCTACAACCTGAGCAGGGGCTGGAACCTCATCGGCTGGCTCGGGCCATAATGATGCAGGAGCCTCGGGGGGCGGGGGCTAACCCCCCGCCCCCTGTGAGGACTGGATAAGGAGGAGAGATGACACGAACGAGAGCACTTCTGTTAGGCCTCCTGGCCCTCCTGCTGGCGATGGCGCTGCCCGCCGTCGCCCTAGCCCAGCCGCCGGTGATGCGCTTCGCCGGCTCCGCAACCGTGGACGGACGAGCCGTAGCCGATGGCACCCGCGTGGCGGCGGAGATAGACGGGCGGGAGGTGGCCTCTACCACCACCACAGGAGGCAACTACACCCTGACTGTTACTGAGGACACCCCTGGCGCCTTCGCCGGGAAGACTGTCCGCTTTCGCATCGGTGCCCTGTTGGCCGACCAGTCGGCCCCGTGGACACCGGGCGACCTGCGCACCCTGAACCTGACGGCGCGCACGGCCCCACCTGCGCCCCCCTCCCTCACCCTCTCCCACAACAACGGTGTGGGGGCGGTTGGCATAACAGGGAGCAACTTCACCCCTAATAGCGGGCTGCGCGCCATCCACTGGGGACCCAGCCCCCGGCCGTCGCCCCCCCAGTTCACCGACCTGATAACGGTGCCGGTGCGGGCGGCCGTTACCACCGACGCCAACGGCTCCTTCACCCTTATCGCCGCCATCCCCACCAGCACGCCAGGCACCTATGAGATCCACATCGTAGACGCGGCTGGCCTGGATGCAACGGCCACCTTCACGGTGCCCGACCTGAAGGGGCCAAAGGGCGACAAGGGCGACAAGGGTGATCCGGGCGAGCGCGGCCCTGCTGGCCCCGCTGGGCCCGCTGGCCCCGCCGGCCCTCAGGGCATGCAAGGGCCTGCCGGCCCACAAGGCCCGCAGGGGCCACAAGGGCCACAAGGCCCCGCTGGCCCACAGGGGCCGCAAGGCCCGCAAGGCCCGCCAGGACCGCGGGGTGAGCAAGGCCCGCCAGGGCCACAAGGCCCCAAGGGCGACCCCGGCCCGCAAGGCCCCGTTGGCCCGCAGGGGCCTGCCGGACCCGTGGGTGTAATAGCCCTCATCATCGCCATAGTGGCGGTGGTGCTGGCCATAGCGGTGCCCATGGTGGTGCGGCGCAGGGCGTAAGCCCTCGGCAAACCCCAGGAAGGGCGGGGGGCTTCCCCGCCCTTCCTTTTTGCCCCTCTAGCCAGGAGACACGAAAGGCTCCATAATAGAGAGCGACACCTTCCCACGAGGTGAAGGATGGCCCAGCAACCCCCTGCCCAGCGCCCTCTCCCCGAACCCACCTTGGACGACGCCCCCTTCTGGGAGGGGCTGAAAGAGCGCCGCCTGCTTCTGCAGCGGTGTAAGGCTTGCGGAGCGTGGAGGGGACTCCCCGCAGCACCCATCTGCCCACGGTGCCTCTCCCAGGACTATGCCTGGGAAGCGGTGTCGGGGCGGGGACGCCTCTACACTTGGACAGTGGTCTACCAGCGCTATCACCCTGCCTTCGTGCAGGAAATCCCCTACAATGTGGCCATAGTGGAACTGGAGGAGGGGCCGCGTCTCATAGCCCGCATCGTGGGGTGTAAGAACGAAGACCTGCGCCCCAATATGCCCCTGGAAGTGGGGTTTGAGCAGGTCTCCCCCGACTTCGTGCTCTACCACTTTCGCCCTGTGCAGGGGTAGGGTATGGCAATACCCACGCTCCTGGTGCTGGGGTGCGGGACGGTAGGGCAGGGGGTGGTGGGGTGGCTGGCGGGGCGCTCCACCTTTCCCCGCATCCTTGCCGCCGACAGGGATGAAGGGAAGGCACGCCGGGCCGCCTCCCTGGCCCCCGACATCGCCTCCCCCGTCCAGGTGGACATAGCCGACCGCTCTGCCCTGACGCGCCTTATGCGCCAGGCTACCGTTGTCCTCAACTGCGTCGGCCCCTTCTACCGCTGGGGACGCCCCGCTGTGGAGGCTGCCCTGGAGGCAGGGGTGCCCTATGTGGACATCAACGACGACGCCTCCTCCGTGGAGGACATCTTCGGCGACCCCACCCTGGAAGCCGAGGCGCGCCGAAACCGCCAGGTGGTGCTGGTGGGCACCGGCACCAGCCCCGGCGTTACCAATATGTTGGCCCGCCTGGGGGCGGAAAGAGTAGAACAGGTTAAGAAAGTAACCTTTGCCCTGGCATCCAGCATCGCCTTTCGGGGGCAGGGGGTAATGGAACACTTCATCCATGTGCTGAGCCACCCCGCCCGCGCATACCGCGGCGGACGCCTGGTGGACCTGCCCCCCTTCTCGGAGCCGGAGACCTTTACCTTCCTGGAGGTTGAGGAGCCTATCCTGTGCTACGCCGCCGGCCACCCGGAGCCCATCACCGTCCCCCGCTTCCTCTCCGGCGTGGAGGAGGTGGTCATGAAGTTTGGGCGTATCCCCAACACCCTGCTAGAGGCCTTCCACACCCTCTACCGCTATGGACTGATGGACACGCACCCCATCCCCGTTGGTGATGTCTGGGTATCCCCTGCCCACTTCCTGGGAGCCTACCTGGCCTCCGAAACAGCAGACAAAGCCTTCGGTTTCAGCCGAACACGCCCCCTGTCGGCCCGTGTGGTGCGGGTGGAGGGGGTTGCCCGCGGGCGATGGGTTGAGGTAACGCTCCGCTACACCAGCCCCTATGTAACGGCCCAGGCGGCGGCGCTAACCGCGGAGGCGGTAGCCCAGGGGCGTATCGCCCGCGTAGGCCTGGTGGGGCCGGAGGTGCTGGAGCCCCGCCCCCTCCTGGGGGAACTGCTGAAGGAGGGGGGCTCCTTCCGCATAGAACAGCGGGAAGTGGCGGAGACCCTGGAGAACGGCTAGAAGGAGACACCAATGGAGCGCCCCACCCTGCAAGATGTGCTCCTGGCCCGCAAGGCCATCGCCCCCTACCTTCCCCCAACCCCCCTCCAGTTGGAACCCACCCGGGCCCGGCGGGGGGAGGGGCCGGTGGAC
>JBKBKV010000075.1:0-3622 GCA_046294495.1 Dehalococcoidia bacterium
ACAACGAGGAGGAGGGGATAGGGACAGTCCTGAAGAAGGTCTTCTCTTTTATAGACCAGGGTTATGAGGTCATCGTAGTAGACGACGGCTCTACCGACAACACCAGCGCCGTTGCCTCCCAGTTCCCCTGTCGGGTCGTTCGGCACCAGGTTAACCGGGGCAAAGGGGAGGCACTAAAGACTGGGATGGCACAGGCCCGGGGAGCGAACATCATCTCTATAGATGCCGACGACTCCTACCCTGTGGAGCACATACCAGCAATGTCTGAAGCACTCCTGAACGGGACTGACCTGGTGTTCGCGCCACGCCTATTGGGGAAGGAAAACATCCCAACTATCCATCGCTGGGGCATCGCTATGTTCAGCCTCCTGATTCGTGGCATATACCACTTCAAAACTCGCGACCCTTGCACCGGCCTATGGGGTGCCAAGAGAGCGCACCTGGAGGGTATGCACCTGCAGGCACGGCGCTTTGCTATTGAGGTGGAGATCGTCGTGAAGGCCGGGAGGATGGGGCTGCGCATGCAAGAGTTACCCATCGCCTATCGCCCGCGTGTCGGTCGCAGCAAACTCAGCTGGATACGCGCAGGCACCGATATTATGGCCGCTATCCTGCGTTACATGTTCTGGCATCCCCCAAGCAACAATGGGTTGGGCCGTAACCAACACCCAGAGACGAGTTAGGATGCGCCTTCTGATAACCGCTCACCACTGGCCCCCCCACACGGGTGGGCTGGAGATAGTAGCGTGGGAGATGGCTCGTCGCCTCGCCCGCCGAGGCTACCGAGTCACCGTGGTTACCTCCGCCGCTGGGCTGGACAAAAAGCGGGGTGCCAATGACACCGACAAGGGCTACTCCCTCTGCCGCATCCCAGCGTGGGATGGCCTGGACCGGTGGTGGGGGATTCCGTATCCTATCTTTGCCCCCTCTCTTGTAACTACCCTGCGCCGCCTCACACCACATCACGACCTGGTGTTGGCCCACTCCCATGTGTTCCTTACCTCGGTGGCCGCTGCCCTTGCGGCACGGCAGTGTCACAAGCCTCTTGTGGTCTACCAGCATACGCCATTTATTCACTACCACTTTCCCTGGAACCTGGTGGAACACGGAGCCGACCGCCTCCTTGGCCAGTGGCCCTTGCGCTGGGCCTCTCTGGTAGCCGCCAACAGCCAACACACCGCCCGATATGTGAAAGCCCTCGCACCGAAGCACGCTGTGGAGGTTGTTTACCCAGGTGTAGACACAGAGCGTTTTGTGCCAGTGTCTTCCCCGGATGAGCGCAAGGCCTTGCGCCTACATCTGGGGCTACCGGACAATGCCTTCATCGCCCTGGCGGTGGGGCGCCTCACCTTCAAGAAGGGCTTTGACACCCTGCTGTCAGCCTGCGCCCACTTGCGTTATTGCCCCGATGTGCAGATTGTCCTTGTGGGAGATGGGCCTGAGCGCCCGGTATTGGAGAAAAGGGTGCGCCAACAGCGTCTGCCCTTTATTCGACTTTGGGGAGCCTTGCCATTTGAGGCTATGCCCGGCCTCTATCGAGCTGCGGATGCCTTGGTGTTCCCATCCCGCACAGGGGAGGGGTTTGGCCTGGTCATTCTGGAGGCCTTTGCCAGCGGCCTCCCGGTGGTTGCCACCTCCGCTGGGGGACAAGCAGAGGTGGTGCAGGACGGTAAGACGGGCTTTATTGTCCCTCCCGAAGCGCCAGAGACCCTGGCCCAGGCTATCCTGGCTTTGAAGAACAACCCCTCCCTTGCGCAGAAGATGGCGATAGCCGCCAGGGCCAAGGCCCTGGAGATGGACTGGGAACGCTTCGCCGACCGCTGGGCGCGCCTGCTGGAGCATCTTATCCACTCCCACACAGTGGCCCATGCTTCCGCGTAAGAAGCACCCGGCTGTTGCCGCAGTCTGGTATTTACCCCCTCCTTCTCTTGTCGCTATCCTGCGACACCGGCGCGCCCTGGTCATGGGGATAAGCGTGTGTGGGCTTGCCGTGGTTTTCCGGTTCCTGTTTATGGCCTTAAGAGGGGGGCCTTCTGGCCCCGACCCCGGCGACTGGCTCGCCCTGGGACACGACCTCTTTGGAGAGCGAGTGCGAGCAGCCCGCTCCGTTTTCCCGCCGGTGGTGCCGGCCCTGGCCAAAGGGTTTACCCTCATCATCCCTCCTTTGCCAGCCCTTGCCCTAGTAGGGGCAACAGCGTCTGTAGCGGCAGGGCCTCCCCTTTTTCTCATGGCTCACCAGGCCGGGGGTGTGCTCTGGGGTATGATTGCTACATTAGGCATTCTCTTCCTTCCCTACAGCGTGGGGGAAGCGCTGGGGTGGGGGGGCTACCCACAGATGCTGGGGCAAGGGCTTGCCCTGCTATCCCTTGCACTCCTGTGCAAGGGGGTTGTGGATGCCCAGATGCGCCACCTGGCACTGTCGGCCGTTGCTGGGGTGCTGGCTATGGCGACCTCGGTGTGGGCCGCAGCCTTTCTGGCCCTCGCCATCCCCCTGCTCCTGGCCACCGCCTTCTTTCACCGGCTGGTGCGCCTGAACACCCTTAAACAGTTTGGGATATGGTGGTCCCTCCCGGTCCTGGTGGGCGGGGCTTCACTGGCGCCTGTCTACTGGGCCTATTTTGCCAACTTCGCCAGTGTGCCCCTGAACCCTGCCCAGTTGACCCCCCAGGATGCGTTCGCCTTTGTCTTTCGTGAATGGCCCAGGCCGTTAGGCTCCATCTTCTTTGTCGTTCCCCTGGCGTCTGGACTGCCCACCCTTTGCCTGTGGCCCACAGGGAAGCCTTTGCCGCTACGCCTGGCTACCCCACCCGTCCTACTTGCTGCCCTGGCACTCTATTTCCTGACGAAGGAGAGCCGCTTCCTATCCCTTCTGGAGATAGGGGTATGGACAGGGGTGCTGGCTGTGCTGATGGAAGTGTGGGCGTGGACAAAAGAGGGGAGGCTCCCGCTCCACTGGGAACGCGCTCTGCGCCTGATGGTGCTGGCATTGGCAGTAATCCTCACAGCGTTTGTCGTCGTGCGCGGGCACCAGCGAACCATCGCCGCCTACGAATGGTATCAGGTGGTTACACCTGATGTGCACCAAGCGTTGGATTGGCTGCGGACACAGGGAACGCACGGCGGTGTAGTTGTCGCTTCGGGCAACCCGCGCGACTTCCAGTATTTCTGGTGGGTTGAGGGATATGCCCGTTTGCCATCCTACAGCGCCACTGGCATGGCGCAAGATGTCCAGGGCGACCCCCAGGCTTTCCAGCGGGCGTCCCGGCGCAAGGGAACCTACCAGCCTGGCCAGTGGGGACAGCGCCAGGATGGTGTCAAGGGACCCCCAGGAGGTGGGGAGGCTCCCCCCACCAGGTCTAAAGGGCTGGCTCTCAACCACGCTCTACCCCCGCCCGTCCCATTATAACGCCAGCGGGACAACCCATCACGCCTCAGGGTAGTATTTGTGGGGGGTTCACAGGGCTCCCCTTTAGTCTGAACGCACTGCCCAGCCATACCGACCCGCCTGTGGACAACCCCCTGGGAGAGTGAACCCCGCCTTGGCGCTTCTGTAATGGCCAAAAGAGGGAAAGGGCCAACCCCCCCCACGGAACAGGAGAGGGGATGGCGCCTCGCGCCCTTT
>JBKBKV010000076.1:0-3601 GCA_046294495.1 Dehalococcoidia bacterium
CCCACATTGTCGGCTCCATATTCCTGAAGGGCGGTAACGCACTTGCGGATGTAGTCTGGGGCGTATGTGGAGTGGGCATCTACCTTCAAGATGATATCCCCACGGGCGTGGCCAATGCCGATATTCATGGCCGAGGGGATGATGCGCTTGGAGTTGGAGAGGAGGAGGATGAAGGGGTAGCGCTGGGCATATGTCTGCACGATGCGTCGCGTGCCGTCCTTACTCATGCCATCCACCACCAGTATCTCCAGGCGCTCCTTGGGGTAATCGTTGGCGATGAGGGAGTCCAGACAGGCGGCAATGAAGCGTTCCTCGTTGCGGCAGGGGACGATGGCAGAGACAAAGGGCAGGGTTTCTTCCCTCATGTTCGGCAGGCGATGGCATAGAGGACTTTGTAGTCTGGGTTGGGGCCATTAGTAGTTAGGGGCACCAGTTGGGCGATAGGGGCATCCCCTTCCGACACCTCTTGGGGGAGAGGCACGAGGCGGCCGTAGAAGAGGCGTTTGAGTGCCTCGCGCGCCTTCAAGGTGCCAGGGATGAGGTTGAGGGTGGCAGCGACTCTGCGCAGGAGGTTGACCATTCCCTCTCGCTTGGAGGCCGTCGCCGGGAAGGCGCCAAACACCTCACATGCGAAGCCCTGTTGGGCCAGCAGGGGAAGCAGTTCCGAAGCGGAGTAGTAGCGCACCGCTAGGGAACTGGGCACAAAGCCGGGGCGCTCCTTGTTGGCGGAGCATATCAGGAGCATCCCTCCTGGCCTGAGCACCCGGCGCGCCTCTTGCAGGAAGGCCTCGGGATGCTCCAGGTAGTAGATGGCCTCGTAGAGGAGCACCAGGTCAAAGGAGGCGTCCCGGAACGGGAGGGCGTGGGCATCCAGTTGCACCAAGGGCACTCGCCCCTGATAGTGGCGCTGGGCATGGCGCAGAAGACCCCTGGTGTAATCGCCCCCCACAACGCGCTTGGCGGTCTTGGCCAGCATGCCCAGCCCCATTCCGGGCCCGCACGCCACCTCCAGCACCTCCTTTCCCTGGGCGTGGCGCGCCGCCAAGGCATAGCGGGTTACCGCCATGGCGAGGGCTTCGGGCGTGGTGCGGAGGCCCGGGAGCTCTGTTACAGGGGTGTAGTCTTTAGGGCTAGCGGTTGTAGAAGGCGCGGATGCTCTGGGCGACATATGCAATATGTTCCTCGGTTAACTCGGTGTGCATAGGGAGCATCAGCACTCGGCGGAATACCTCCTCCGTTTTGGGCAGGGGGAAGTGGGAGAGGCCCAGGGCCTTGAATTGGTGCACCGCTTTCCCTCCCCAGGGTAACATTACCTCTATCCCGTCTTCCTTCAAGTGCGTTACCAGGGCATCTCGCCTCTCTGCCTCTATCTCATAGTTCTGGTAGACATCCCAGTAAGGACCCTCTTCCACGGGAGGTGGTGGAAGGCGCAGGTAGGGGATATCCGCCAGGTAGCGTTGGTAAAGGCGTGCCAGGTGGCGTCGGTAGGCGATCCACTCCGGCACCTTGCGTAGTTTCAGGTCCAGGATGGCGGCGTGGAGGTTGTCCAGCCGGCTATTGAAGGCGAAGAAGGCGGTATCGCCATCCTCGGTGCGCCCGTGGTTGCGTAGCCAGCGGAGGCGCTGGGCCACCTGGGGGTCGTTGGTAACCACAGCGCCTGCGTCGCCGAAAGCACCCAACACCTTGGCTGGGTAGAAACTGAAGCACCCGGCGACGCCAAAGGAGCCGGCCTTTCTACCTTTGAAGGTAGCGCCCAGGGCTTGGGCGGCGTCCTCAATAACCAGGAGGCTGTGGCGCTGGGCGATAGCCATAAGGCGCTCCATATCGCACACCCGCCCGTTCAGGTGCACGGGGATGATGGCCCGGGTGCGAGGGGTGATGGCCTGCTCCACCAGGGATACATCCATATTGTGGTCGTCCCCGATGTCCACCAGAACGGGGGTGGCGCCGGCGTGGTGGATAGCGGCAGCCGTGGCCACAAAGGTATGGGAGACAGTAATGACCTCGTCGCCGGGGCCGATGCCGACTGCGCGTAGGGAGAGGTGGAGGGCATCGGTGCCGCTGTTTACGCCAATGGCGAAGGGGGTGCCCACGAACTGGGCCAGGTGCTGCTCAAACTCTTGCACATGTTGGCGGAGGATAAGGTCGCCCCCCTCGAACACCTGGCGGATAGTGAGCATAATTTCCCGTTCCATCTTGCGGAACGCGGTGGGGTAGTCAACATAGCGCACTTTCCAGTTCACGAGGCCTCCCTTCATTGGTGCAGGTTGGAGCAGACGCGCTTGACTGTGTCCACGATGTGTTGAGCACGAGGGTAGTAGGCTGCCTCCAGGGTGCGGGAGGTAGGGGGTGGGGGGGGGGGGCCACGCGGGCGGGGGGTGCTTTCAGGGCATCCCACGCCTCCTCGGCTATGCAGGCGAGGATTTCAGCCGCCACGCCCCCGCTGCGCCATCCGCTGTCTGCCACCACCAGGCGTCCGGTCTTACGCACTGAGGAGATTATCAACTCCTTGTCCCATGGCTTGACGGAGCGCATATCTATCAGTTCGGCGTCTATGCCCTCTTCACCCAGCAGGGATAGGGCCTTGTGCGCCTCTATGACCATGTAAGATATGGCTACAAGGGTAACATGGTCGCCATCTTTTCGCACAGCGCCTTTGCCTATCGGGACAGTATAAGGCTCTTCGGGCACTTCGCCCATCTCTTTGTATAGCCAGCGGTCGTCTATATAGACCACGGGGTTACCGTCCTGCACACTGGCGATGAGAAGTCCTTTGGCGTCGTAGGGTGTGGCGGGCATCACGACCTTGAGGCCTGGGATATGGGCGAAAAGGGCTTGCAGTGCCTGGGAGTGCTGGGCGCCCTGTTCTCCTCCGCGGTTGATGATGGCGCGGATTGTAAGGGGCACACTGGCCTGTCCACCGAAGATGTAGCACCAGTTGGCGGCCTGGTTGACCACCTGCTCGAAGCCTTTCAGCAGGAAGTCCATGCGGGGGTGAATTAGGATGGGGCGCAGGCCGGCCAGGGCTGCACCAATGGCGAGGCCGTTCATCCCCTGTTCAGAGACGGGGGGGTCAATAAGGCGACTGGGGCCAAAGTGCTTGTCCAGGTCGCGCATGCTATCGCCCACATACCAGGGGTTGGTAACCCCCTGCCCAATGACCACCACCCGCTCATCGCTGGCCAGCACCTGGGCGAAGGCCTCCCGAATGGCTTCTGCGTAGGTAATTTGGCGCACGGCTATTTACTTTCGTGGAAAAGATGGTGAGGGAGTTCCGAGGGGTTGGGGAAGGGGCTTTGGCGGGCGAAGGCCACAGCGTCCTCCACCTCTTGCACCGCTTGCTGGTAGATAGCGTCTCGCTCCTGAGGTGAGAGGAGGCCTTGCTCCAGCATATAGGTCTCCAGGCGGCGTATAGGGCAGCGGGCAATCCACGCCTCCACTTCCCCTCTATCGCGGATGTTCTTATCCAGGTCCCAGTTGGGGCCCACATGGCCACGCCAGCGGTAGGTCTTGCACTCCAGGAGAGTGGGGCCTTGCCCGGAGCGGGCACGGTGGACAGCCTCCTTCATGGCGGTAAACACAGCCACCACATCGTTGCCAT
>JBKBKV010000077.1:0-3599 GCA_046294495.1 Dehalococcoidia bacterium
CCTTTTCGGCCAGTTTCCATCCTCGTTCCAAATACCACTGAGCCAGGCGAGCGCCACGGGGCGAGGGGTCTTTAACGGCTTGAAGTAAGCGCCCCACGAGATATACCTCGCCCATATACTTGGCCAAAGCACGCACCTCCGCCTCGGCCTCCTGGATAGCCTGCTGGTCTCGCCCCTCCACAGCAAAGCGGAGTTTGCTGACGAGGCGGGCCAGTTCCGACAGACGTTCCCGCTCATCCATAAAGATGTAAAGAGCCTCCTGCACTCCAATCTCTGAGGGCGCCCCTTCGGGTGTTAGGGAAGGTTCCCCCTGGGGTGCGGGTGTAGGCCACTGCTCCCTGAACCGCTGGTAAGCCCGTGCGTATTCTTGCACCAGGCCTGTAACTTGGGACACCAATGCCATGGTCTCGGTGCTCTGGATATCTCCGCCGAAAACCAAGTCGTCGTCTCTCTGCTCTGCCATCTGCCGAAGGGCGTCCATGTTGGATACCGCCTCGGGCACGGGTGGGAAAGCGAAAGAGGAGAGCTCCAGGGCACTGGCACCGCCCACCTGGCTGGCCAGATATGGGGGCATATACTTTGTGTAGTCCACCTCTATAGGGAGCACCACCACATAAGTGGCCACAAGGCGGCCCTCGGCGTTCCGAAAGTAGAGGACAGCGTGCCCCTTGGGCTTATCTGGGTCGCCGCGCTCAAACCGCATAGCACCCCTCGCTTTTTATCATAGCGCAAAGTGGACAGGGCCTCCTTGATGAGACAGGGACAGGAGCATAGCAGGCTCACCCTTTCCTATGCTAGCCTAAAAGGGAGGTGAGGCATGGCTGACCCCGTCAAGAAGCGTGTTCGCAAGACCAAGATCGTGGCTACCGTGGGGCCTGCCAGCCGCAGTGAGGATGTGCTGGAGAGGCTCATAGACGCGGGAGTGGATGTATTCCGCCTTAACTTCTCCCACGGCACCTGGGAGGAGCACGGTGCCGTAGTTGATATAATACGACGCCTCAGCCGGGAAAAACGCCCAGTGGCCATCCTTCAAGATCTGCAAGGGCCTCGCCTGCGCACTGGCACCCTGGAGGGAGGCCGCCCTATAACGCTGGAACCCGGCCAATATTTCACCCTAACTGCCGAGCCGCTGGTAGGGAACGCCCAGCGTGTCTCGGTGTCTTACCACGGCCTGCCTCAAGATGTGGCCCCAGGGAACCGCATCCTGCTGGCGGATGGTCTGTTGGAACTGGAGGTAGTAGAGACCAGGCCAACGGAGGTGCTCACGCGGGTTGTGCGGGGAGGCATCCTGGAAGAGCGGAAAGGCATCAATGTGCCTGGGGTGCACCTCTCGGTGCCCTCGGTTACGGAAAAGGACCTGCGGGATATGGAGTTTGGCGTGAGCAAGGGAGTGGACTGGATTGCCCTGAGTTTCGTGCGGACTGCTCACGACCTGCGCCGCGCCCGGGAGACCTTGCGTTCCTTAGGGGCGCAAATTCCTCTTATAGCCAAGATAGAGAAGCCCGAGGCTATCCGCCACTTGGATGGCATCCTTCAGGAGGCAGACGGGATAATGGTAGCCCGAGGTGACCTGGGCGTGGAGTTGCCCCCGGAGAGGGTGCCCCTGCTCCAGAAATACCTTGTCCGGCGGGCCAATGCGGCGGGGGTGCCGGTTATTACTGCCACCCAGATGCTAGAGTCCATGGTAACGAGCCTGCGCCCGACCCGTGCCGAGGCCAGCGATATAGCCAACGCCATATTAGACGGGACCGATGCAGTGATGCTCTCTGCCGAGACCGCTGTGGGGAAGTATCCAGTGGAGGCCGTGGAGACTATGGCGCGTATCGCCTTAGAGGTAGATGCCGCCAGCGAGCACCTTCCCTCCCAAGACACGCATCGGGAGAGCCTCTCCCACGGCCTGAGCCGCGCCGCCGCCCGCCTGGCCGAGGAGGTGGGGGCAGAGGCCATGCTGGTGTATACCAAAAGCGGTTACACAGCCCAGTTGCTCTCCAAGGAGCGCCCCCCCATGCCTATCTACGCCTTCACCACCGATGAAGTTGTGGCGCGTCGGCTGTGCTTGTGGTATGGGGTAACGCCTTTCGTGAGCCGAGCGGTGCAGAACACAGACGCCCTAATTGAACACCTGCTACGAGAAATAGCCGAGCGGAAGGCCGTAGAGCCGGGGAGAAGCGTGGTAATGGTGCGTCTCTCACCTCCCACTGCCATACGGGCCTTCAACTTCATTACCGTGCGCACTGTGCCCAAGGTGGCGGTGCAGAAAAGTTATGCGTTAGGGTCGCCAAGGCCGTCTAGACAGATATCTCGCCCTTTGCTAGGATAGACAACGGGTGCGGGAGTAACTCAGGGGTAGAGTGCCTGCCTTCCAAGCAGGTTGTCGGGGGTTCAAGTCCCCTCTCCCGCTCCACAGAGATACGCCCCGACCCGGCCCAGGCAGGATGTCCCCCCATCATCCATCACCCATTACAGGGGCATTATACCATCGGCCGTATAGAGAAGCAAGGGAGTGTAGTGGTTCAATACTTGTGAGGCGCTTTGACGGCAGCCTCCGGGTGGCACTCTATAAGATACTCCAGGGGGGTGCGTTCGTCCAGGGCCTGTCCAGTTCCAACGTGAGACATTTAGGGGCAACCTTGAGGAACCGGGTAGCCCCTACCTCTCCATCACCAGCATTGCTTTCCCCCTGCCACTCCCTTAGGCGGCGGATGGGCTCACCGCTGGTCAACATTTCGGGATGACTTCTAGGGTTCACGGTATAGGACAACTCTAGCAGAAGATGTATTTCGACCAGTGGCGCCAGGAAGTGGGCCACCCCTTTTGGCCGAAAAAGTTCACCCCCATTGCCGAAAAGCCTGCGCGCTGTAATAATAAAGCCAAGCGTGTGAAGGGGTTCCTCAATAATGCACACACCGCTCACCCTATTGCGGAACACCCTTGTCAGAGGGGGGCTTAACTGTGGCCACGCCAGGCGGAACATCTCCATCTGACCCCTTAGAAGACTTCCGCCACGAGCAAGCGCGGCGGAAGAACAACCCACCCGCCGGTATCGCGCCCACCTACGAAGTGCGCGAACGGCAGACGACCCGCTATGCCTTCGACCCGCACCTTGACCCGCAACTGGTTTGGGCCGGCAAGACCGAACACACCTCCTTTGAGGTTGATGTGGTCTCGCTCCACATCCACGAGCGCATCTCCACAAAGGCGATCCTGCGGGCTGTCCAGCGTCCTCAGCCGGTGCAACCCGATCTCTTCGGCGAGACCCCTCTGCCCGCCGACCAGCAAATCGAGTTCTACAAACACGAAGTTGGCTGGGCCAACCGCCTGATCTTGGGCGACTCCCTCTTAGTAATGAACTCGCTTCTGGTCAAAGGGGGGATGGCCGGCAAGGTGCAGATGATCTACATCGACCCGCCCTACGGCATCAAATACGCCTCCAACTTCCAGCCCCGCATTGACCGCCGGGACGTAAAGGACAAGGACGAAGACCTCACCCACGAGCCGGAGCAGATCAAAGCCTATCGCGACACCTGGAAATTAGGGATCCACTCCTTCCCTACCTACGGAATCATGCCGAGAGTCGGACCTTGATTTGAGAGGAGGTT
>JBKBKV010000078.1:0-3381 GCA_046294495.1 Dehalococcoidia bacterium
CTGCCGCAAGTGCCACCCCTAGCGGGTTCTCGCACCCCATGTGATTACATATATTTATGGGAGTTTTTGCACAATTGCCCTCCTTGGCCTTTGTAGATTTCCATACACTTGACCCCCTTCATCTATTGTGCCTAACATCACAAAAGAGGTCTCCTTTCAGGACGGCAGAGTGGCGCCGCCACAGGAACATCGCCCAATGGTGATAGGAACTAGGGGGAGTCCCCTGGCCCTAGCCCAGGCGCAACAGGTCCTCCTGCGCCTGCAAAGCCTGGGCATAGAGGCCACCCTGAAGACCGTCCGCACCAGCGGCGACCGCGGCCTGCGGCGGGGCATTGGCGTCTTTGTCAAAGAACTGGAGGACGCCCTTATGCGGGGTGAGATAGATATGGCCGTGCACAGCCTCAAAGATATGCCCACCAGACAGCCTCCAGGCTTGTGCATCGCCGCCGTCTTGGAGCGAGCCGACCCCCGAGACGCCCTGGTCTCGCGCTCTGGCCCCCTGGATGCCTTACCCCCACAGGCGCGGGTGGGGTGCGAAAGCCTACGGCGCATCGCCCAAATGCGCTCCCTACGCCCAGACCTAAACTACCTCCCCATCAAAGGCAATGTGGATACCCGCCTGCGCAAGGTAGACGACGGCCTTTATGACGCCGTTGTGCTAGCCGTGGCCGGCCTTGCCCGCCTGGGCACGGAGGGGCGTATTACCCATATCTTCTCCATTGAGCAGATGCTCCCCGCACCAGGACAGGGCGCCATAGCTCTGGAGGTGCGGGTGGACGACTCCTACGCTATGCACGCGGCCCAGTCCTTGAACCACTGGTCCACCTGGTGGAGTGTGTTGGCGGAGCGCGCCTTCCTGCGCTCCCTTGGAGGGGGATGCCGTGTCCCCATCGCCGCCTACGCCCGGATGGAAGGCCAACGCCTCCTTCTGGACGGTCTGGTCATCTCTCCAGACGGGCGCCACCGCCTGCAGGCACAAGGGGAAGGCCCCCCTCAGGAGGCCGAGGGCCTGGGTACCTCCCTGGCTCACCGCCTAGTGAGCCAGGGTGCGGATAGGCTTCTGGAGGGCAGGGTATGAGCACAGAGCAGCCCCTGCGCCATCGGCGCATCCTGGTTACCCGCCCCCAGGGCCAGGCCCACACCTTAGCGGAGCGCCTGCGCTCCCTGGGCGCCGAGCCGCTCCAATTCCCCGCTGTCCGCATCCTGCCCCCGGGGGACTGGTCTGCTGTGGACAACGCCCTGCGCCACGCACCTGGGTTTGATTGGATAGTGTTCACCAGCGCCAACGGGGTCCGCTTCAGCATGGAGCGCCTGGAGGCTCTTGGGCTGGGGCCGGCGCACCTGCGCGCTACGCGCATCGCCGTTATAGGCCCCGCGACCGCCAACGCATTGCAGCGGTGGGGACTGGTTCCCGCCCTTATGCCTCTGGAGTTCCGGTCCGAGGCTGTGGCCGACGCCTTGGGACAGGTGTCTGGCCTGCGCATTCTCTTGCTCCGCGCCCAAGACGCCCGCAAAGCCCTGAGCGATATCCTGAGGGAGCGAGGCGCCCAGGTGGAGGAGGTGGGGGTCTACCGCCTTCACCCCCTTCATAATGGGCCAAAGATCAGGGGCCTTTTCACCCCCTTGCCCGACCTGGTTACCCTTACCAGCCCTTCCATTGCCCATGCGCTAGCATCCGTGGCCCTCTCTGTGGAGCCTCCTATCCCCCCACAGCGGTTGCCTGCTGTTTGCATCGGCCCTATCACGGCTACAGCAGCTCGGGCGGAGGGCTTCCCTGTAGTGGCTGTAGCCACAACCTATACAGAGGAGGGCCTAGTAGAGGCGATAGTGAACGCTGTCCGGTGCCTTTGACATAAACCAACGCTATAAGGGGGTGGATTATGACCCAGGTAGTAAGCAGCAACGTTGCCACTACTGACCGTCTGCGTCGTCTGCGTCGGACGCCTACGCTGCGCCGTATGGTGCGGGAGACGCGCCTCTCCCCCAGCGACTTCATTTACCCTATGTTCCTCTGCCCGGGGGTGAATGGGGTGGAGCCGGTGCCCTCCATGCCCGGTGTAAGTCGCTTTTCTGTGGATAGGGTGGCGAAGGAGGCGGAGGCAGTTGCAAGCCTGGGCATCCCCGCAGTGCTCCTCTTTGGCGTCCCCACGGACAAGGACCCCTACGCCCGCCACGCCTACGACCCCCAGGGGCTTGTTCCTCAGGGGGTGCGGCGTATCAAGGAGTCCGTGCCCGATCTAGTAGTGATAACCGACATATGTGTTTGCTCCTACACCAGCCACGGCCACTGCGGTGCAGTGCGCAATGGCTCTGTGGATAACGACGGGACACTGGACATTCTGGCGCGTATGGCCCTTACCCACGCCGAGGCAGGGGCGGATGTGGTGGCTCCCAGCGCCATGATGGACGGGCAGGTAAAGGCCCTTCGGGAGGCCCTAGACGAAGCAGGCTTCCTTGAGGTAGCCATTCTGGGGTATTCCGCCAAGTTCGCCTCTGCTTTCTACGGCCCCTTCCGCGAGGCTGCGGACTCCGCCCCCCAGTTTGGCGACCGCAAGTCCTACCAGATGGACCCCGCCAACGCTCGGGAGGCCTTGCGTGAGATAGAGCGGGACATCGCCCAGGGGGCGGACATGGTTATGGTGAAGCCAGCCCTGGCCTACCTGGACATCATCCGCAGGGCACGGGAACGCTTTGACCACCCTATTGGAGCCTACAATGTGAGTGGCGAATACGCTATGGTCAAGGCCGCCGCCCAAATGGGCTGGCTCAACGAGCGAGCGGTAGTGCTGGAGGTGCTCACCGCCATTAAACGGGCCGGAGCCGACTTTATCCTCACCTATTTCGCCAAAGACGCCGTTCGCTGGCTGAAAGAGGAGTGGTAGGGGAACGATGGGCAGGGCTTTAAGGCCACGCCTTGTGCTCCTGGGCATCAGTTTCAAGACCGCTCCCCTTGCGGTGCGCGAACGGGTAGTGGTCTCGCCTGATGCGCTCCCGCAAACTCTCAACACCCTCCGGGGCTACCTGGAGCAAGCGGTGTTGGTGTCTACCTGCAACCGCACTGAACTTTACTTCGTTCCGCGTCCTGGGCAGGGGGTCAAGACAGCCCATCGCTTCCTCCAGTCCTTTTTTGGCATTACCCCTGGGGATATGAGGCGTTGGTTCTACTCTTACCAAGACCTAGATGCAGTTCGCCATCTCTTCCGAGTGGTGTGTGGGTTGGACTCGCAGGCCATTGGCGAGGCAGAGGTATTGGGGCAAGTGCGCCATGCTTTCCAGACAGCCCATGGTCTTGGTATGACCGGCACCCTTTTGGGTAAGGTCTTCGCCTTTGCTTTTCATGTGGCCCGTTGTGCGCGCCGCCACATAACCCTACCCCCCCCT
>JBKBKV010000079.1:0-2744 GCA_046294495.1 Dehalococcoidia bacterium
GGCCTCCACTGCCCTGGCCATGTATGAAGCGGGGCAACTAGACACCCTCTACAACCTTGGGGTCCCCCTGGGGGAGATAGACCGGGTGAAAAAGGACCCGGTGCTCAGTAAGCAACTCTACATCGCACCGCGCCCCATCACCTACTACTATGGCTTCAATGTAACCAAGCCCCCTGTAAACAAACCCCTGGTGCGCAAGGCCCTTACCGCCGCTATTGACCGACAGGGCCTTATTGATAATGTGCTGAAAGGTGGCCAGCGTCCTGCCCTCACCTTCACTGCTCCTGGGAACTTCGGCTTCGTGGACGGGGAGAAGGAAGGCATCGGCATCCCCTTCAACCCCTCCCAGGCCAAGCGGTGGTTGGCCGAAGCCGGCTACCCCGACGGCAAAGGATGGCCCGCCGATGTTGTGCTCATGTATAACACCAGCGAAGGCCATAAGCGTATCGCCGAGGCCATCGCCGCCATGTGGAAACAGAACCTGAACATAGATGTCAAGGTGGTCAACCAGGACTGGAAGGTCTACTTGAAGACCTTGTCCGAAGACCCACCACATATCTGGCGGCTGGGCTGGGGAGCCGACTACCTGGATGCCGACAACTGGATGAGCGTTTTCCTCTCCGACTCGGGCAACAATCACACCATGTGGAAGAACCCCCAGTTTGATGCCCTGGTGAAACAGGCTGCCCGCGAGCAGGAGCCTGGCAAGCGCCTGCAACTGTATAAAGATGCCGAGCGCCTATTGGTGCAGGAGGAGGCAGTTATCGCCCCTATCTACTTCTATACCACAGTGCAGTTGACCAAGCCCTACCTGAAACGCACCTACTCTGCACTGGTGGAGCAGTTCAAGAACTGGCGGATTGAGAGGTAGGGGGTAAAGGGGTGGGGCTGTGGCCCCACCCCTATCCATACAGGGGTAGAGGCGGTGCTGGCTTACCTGGTGCGCCGAGTGCTGTGGGGCTTACCCGTCCTTATACTTATCTCTCTTATTACCTTCCTGTTGATGCACGCCGTGCCTGGCGGGCCATTTGACCGGGAGAAGAAACTCCCACCCCAGGTCTTGGAAAACCTCAACCGCAAATACCACCTGGACGAACCCCTCTGGAAGCAATACTTGCGCTATATGTGGGGTGTGCTGCGTTTTGACTTCGGGCCTACCTACAGTTCCACCACCCGCACCGTCAACGACATCTTTCGGGAGCAATTCCCCGTCTCTGCCCACCTGGGGCTAATGGCCGTAGCCTTGGCGGTGGGGGTGGGAATCCCCCTGGGGGTCATCGCCGCCCTGAAGCAGAACAGCATAGCCGACTACACCTCTATGGTCTTCGCCGTTCTGGGTGTATCCATCCCCAGCCTTGCCCTAGGGCCTTTCCTGATGTGGCTTTTCGCCATCAAACTGAAGGTGCTACCGGCCGCAACCTGGCAAGGCCCCATCTACTGGATACTCCCCACTTTTACCCTGGGCACCCACTACATCGCCTACATTGCACGCCTCACCCGTGCCAGCATGCTGGAGGTGTGGCGGGAGGACTACATCCGCACCGCCCGAGCCAAGGGGCTGGGGGAGGGCCTCATTGTGCTTCGCCACGCCTTACGCAATGGGCTTATCCCCGTTGTTACAGTGCTGGGGCCAATTTTTGCGGCGGTGGTAACGGGCACCCTGATCGTAGAACAAATCTTTGGCATCCCCGGCCTGGGGAAGTTCTATGTGCAGAGCATTGGCAACCGAGACTACCCGGTGATTATGGGCACCACCCTGCTCTACGGGTTCGTTATCGTGGTAGCCAACATCCTGGTGGATATCTCCTACGCCTATCTAGACCCACGTATTCGCCTGAAGTGAAATGGAGCGCAAAGAGGGTAGCGTAGCACCCCTGGTAGCACCCCTTCCACCACGCCGCACCCGGGGCTTCTGGAGCGATGCCCTGCGCATACTGCTGAAGAACCGCCTGGGAGTGGCAGGGGGGATTATTGTATTTTTCCTGGCGCTGTTAGCCATCTTCGCCCCCTGGCTCACCCCCTACACCTACGCTGGCCTGGATTGGCGGCTAGTGAACCAACCACCCTCCCTAGCCCATCCCCTGGGCACCGACTATCTGGGCAGGGATGTGTTGACCCGTCTGCTCTATGGTGCACGCGTCTCCATGACGGTGGGCGTCGTGGGTGCCACGCTGGCGATGCTTATCGGCACCATTTACGGCTCCATCGCCGGCTACTATGGTGGCAAGGTAGACAACCTACTTATGCGCTTCGCCGACCTAATGTATGGCTTCCCCACCCTGCTTCTCATCATCCTTATTATGGTCTTCTTCCGCTCAACCGGCACCTTGACGGCTGGCTACGATGTGCCCCTGGTGCAGGCGGTGCGCCACCTGGACGACTTGATGGGGGGAATGCTGTTCATCTTTGTAGGTATCGCCGTTACAAGTTGGATGACCCCCTCGCGCCTGGTGCGGGGGATTATCCTATCCTTGAAGGAGAGGGAGTTTATACTGGCGGCCCAGGCCCTGGGCGCATCCGACCTGCGCATTATCCGAGTGCATCTGCTCCCCAACACCCTGGGGCCTATCATCGTGGCCGAGACCCTAAACATCCCCTCCTATATTCTTTTGGAGGCCTTCCTCAGTTTCATCGGGCTAGGAGTAAACCCTCCCACCCCTTCCTGGGGCGGTATGATCAATGATGGAGTAGCCTCTATGCGCTCCTATCCGCACCAGGTGTTGGCACCCGCAGGCGCCTTATCC
>JBKBKV010000080.1:0-2690 GCA_046294495.1 Dehalococcoidia bacterium
AGCCCCTGACGCCTTCCGTGCCCAGTTCATCCCACATGTGAAAGGCAATTAGCCTTTTTGGTGCAGCGGAACCATACCTACCCGGGCGTGGGCTGGCGTTGCTGCCCTTATTGCCGTATAGTCTTGTATTTATAGGGGGCACTATCTTCGCCTGCTCTCGCCCCTCTCTGCGAACACCCTACGGGCTGGCTGTCCTTGCCCTTCTTTTGGCTGTCGCCCCCCTTTTGACGACACCGCAGCGCGCAAGGACACTTGTCTGCTTTTTCCCAATCTTAGCCATCGCAGGGGGTGGGCTGGTGGCCTATCTCCTAAAGCACATAAAGGCCAGAAGGTCTGCGATAGTGTCTTATGCGCTGGCAGCGGTAATTCTTGCCGTGCTCGTGCTCCCGGCCCCTATGACAAGGCTGGCCATAGTAGCAGCCCAATGGGAAAGCAGGTCTTACCAGCAGGTAAAGAGGGCTCTGACCACATATCTGGAACACCCCTGCACCGTAGCAGGCCCGCCTTTCGTCTTCTACAGTGCTGTGGAGCGTGGGTGTGACTACAGGCACCCCCGATTTATCTTGTTGTTTCCTCCCAAAGAGCTTGCGCTGGGCCAGGAGGAGAATCGGCGTGCCCTTGCCCAGTGGAGGCCGCGCTACCTTATTCTTGATGAGCGGGATACGCCCCTGGAGCAGGTCTTGCCGCAGGAGGTGGCCCGGGAATATCAACGAGTGGGGTCCATCACCATAGGCAAGCCCCGCCATAGGCTCCTGGAACGGCTGGGCGAGGGGGCACGCCCCATCGTAGCCACAGTTTACAGGAGGGAGGGTGAGTAGCCAGTTCATACCGCCTGTGGCCTTCCTTTGGGCGCTGGCCCTAGTGGCCCGCCTCGCCTTCGGCAGTTGGCTGGCACCTGGAGCGCTGGCGGCCCTGGCATGGGCCATATTTGTTACCGTTTCCGCGGCCATTCCGGATTATCAGTGGATGCCCACCGGCGGGTTGTGGTGGATAGGCATAAGCATCCTAGTGTTTTGCATAGGGTGCTGGCTCGCTTTACTGGTGATACGGCGCCCAAAGGCTGGCAACGCTCCTCCCCCTAAAGAGGCGTTTCAGGCGCTGGAGCCAGTCCTTTGGGTATTGATGGCCCTAGCAGTTCTCTTCCAGGTCCTGCTGTTTTTTGTCCTTCCCCCAGAAACCAGTGACCGCTCCTTGCCCTTTCGCCTACTTCACGGTGCACCCTATGCGAGTGCCCTTATAGGGGGGTGCCTTTTCGCCTGCGCCGTTTCGCTACGCCAGCGGGCAGGGGCATTGCTCCCAATTTTCATTGGCCTGGCTTTCAGCGCCTTGGGCAGTGGCAGAAGCATCAGCGCCATTACCACCGTTTACTGGCTGCTGGGGTATGTGTATATACAGGTGCTGGTGGGTCAGAGGGGTCTGGGAATTCCGTGGGCTCGGATGGTGGCTGTGCTGGTGCTGGCCGTCCTGACCATTCTAGGAGCCTCCCTAGCGACCCGTCAGCGCTATGCCCGGGCCGAGTATCCCTATGCCCAGTCAAGGGTAGATATCCTGACCACCGTGTGGCGGGAGGAGGGGTTGGGGGGTATTCTAGCCAAATCTTGGCTACACATTTCTACCCAGGCGCGAAGCGGTGCCTTCACCTTCACCGTATGGTTTCACGAGGCGTGGGCCGAGCCACCCTCTCTAGCGCTGGGGCGATACCTTTTTGGCGGGACCGTAAGGCTGTTAAGGGGTCGGTGGGGCACCTATACTGACCTACCGGCTAGATATGAAAACATAGAGGTTGCGCCGGGGGTGTTTACGAACACGGGGACACACTTCAAACCTCTGGTGCTGGACTTTGGGTTTGCGGGCAGTCTGGCGTATATGTTTTTCCTGGGCCTGGTGGCGGGTTGGGCGTACAGGCAGGTGGAGAGGGGGTCTGCCGTGGGCTTGGCGGTGGTTGTAGCGGTAGCCGTTTACTTCCTGCTTAGCCTGTCCCCCTTCTCCTACAACTCGCTGACACAAGCCTACCTTATTCTGGCCGGCGCCTTGTGGTGGGCGAAACGGCGTTGGGAGCGGATAGGCTCTCGTGTCCAACGCCCCGAAGTAGCCCCCGCATCGGCCCTTGTATCTCCCCATGTATAACCCTATCAAGCGCCTCCTGGACCTCGTCGTAGCCCTTGTGGGCCTTCTGCTCCTCTCCCCCCTCTTCGCCCTCCTGGCCATCGCCATCAAACTGGACTCCCCCGGCCCAGTCTTCTACCGGGGGGTGCGCATCGGACAGCACGGCAGGCCCTTCCGCATCTTCAAGTTCCGCAGCATGGTGGCCAACGCCGAGCGCATGGGGGGGGCCTCCGTCCCCGACACCGACCCCCGCATCACCCGTATCGGCCTCCTCCTGCGCAAGACCAAACTGGACGAACTCCCCCAACTTATCAATGTGCTGAAGGGGGAGATGAGCCTTGTAGGCCCCCGCCCAGAGGTTCCTCACTATGTGGAGATGTTCACCCCCCAGGAGCGTGCTATACTAACAGTCAAGCCGGGTATGACCGATTGGGCCTCCCTGTGGGATATAGACGAAGGGGCGTTGTTGGCCGGGGAGCCAGACCCCGAGCAGGCCTACATGGAGAAGATCCGACCGGAGAAGATACGCCTCCAGTTGAAGTATGTGCAGGAGCGTTCCCTGTGGACAGACCTGAAAATCCTGG
>JBKBKV010000081.1:0-2461 GCA_046294495.1 Dehalococcoidia bacterium
GACAGGTAGGGCTTTAGGGGGCATTGTTGTGGTTGAGACCATTTTTGCCGTTCCAGGCATGGGTCTGGGGATTATTGAAGCGGTATCTCACAGGGACTACCCTGTGGTGCAAGCCCTCATCTTCGTGATGGCTTTGGTTTTCCTAGCCATCAATCTCTTGGTAGACCTCCTCTATGGGTGGCTAGACCCGCGTATCCGCTACGGTTAGGGGGCTTGGGGTGGGTCAGAGGCAGTCCCTACAAGTGCTGGCAATGATGGGGAAAGCGCCCCGGCAGACTATGCAGAAGGCCCTGGGCAGGTTCATCCGCCAGCAACCCCTGGGATTTACAGGCGCTGTCCTGGTGATAATGCTGACCTTGGTGGCTGTGCTTGCCCCCTGGCTTGCCCCTTATGGACCAAAGGTTGCCACTTTCCCTCCCTATGTCCCACCAGGTCAGCAGGGATTCCTGTTAGGCACCGACAACCTGGGCAGGGATATTTTGAGCCGCGTTATCTGGGGAGCACGCCTTTCCCTTTATGTAGGGCTCACCTCTGTGCTAGTGGGGATAACTGTAGGTGCGCTCTGGGGCGTTATCACAGCCTACTTTGGGGGCACGCTTGACGCATCCACTCAGCGGGTTGTGGACAGCCTTATGGCCTTTCCCCCTATTGTGCTGGCGCTGGGGCTTATGGCCTCCCTGGGGCAGTCGGTTACAAATGTGATTATTACTCTTGTCCTTCTTTTAGCACCTACGGCCGCGCGCACTCTGCGCGCTTCGGCCCTGAGCGTCAAGGCCATGCCCTACATAGAGGCCGCCCACGCCATAGGGTGCTCCCACTGGCGAATCATCTTTCGGCACATTCTTCCGAATGTGGTGTCCCCTTACATTGTCTTGGTCAGCGTAAACATTGGGTATGCCATTGTGGTGGAAGCGTCGCTGAGTTTCCTTGGTGTGGGAGCACCCCCAGATGAACCCTCGTGGGGCGGGATGATTACAGCCGGGGCTAAGGTGCTGGAGCGCGCGCCATGGATTGCCCTTTTCCCTGGGGCTGCCATAAGCCTTACCGTTTTCGGTTTCAACTTGCTGGGCGACGCTGTCCGCGACTCGCTCGACCCACGCCTGCGGGGTACACGCTAGCCCTAGCACCCTTCTCCCAATCCACGACGGTAACAGGGCTAACCGACGCGAACTACCAATATTTGTGACAAGGAGGGCGTGCGGCTAGGTCGTCTGCTTCAGCCAGGGCATCATCTCCCGCAACTGTTTCCCCACCTGCTCAATAGGGTGCTTGCTCTCTTCCTCACGCATACGCAGGAAGCGCTTACGCCCCTCATCGTTCTCAGCTATCCACTCCCGGGCGAAGGTGCCGTCCTGCACCTCTTTCAGGATTTGGGCCATCTGCTGGCGCACACGCTCGTCAATAACCCTTGGGCCCCGGGTGTAGTCACCAAACTCCGCCGTATCCGAGACGGAGTAGCGCATCCAGGAAAGGCCCCCTTGGTAGATAAGGTCTACGATGAGTTTCAGTTCGTGGAGACACTCAAAGTAGGCCACTTCCGGCTGGTAGCCCGCCTTCACCAGCGTTTCAAACCCCGCCTTGATGAGGTTACTCACCCCGCCACAGAGCACAGCCTGCTCTCCGAAGAGGTCGGTCTCCGTCTCCTCTTCGAAGGTGGTCTCAATGACACCGGCGCGGGTGCATCCCACGGCTTTGGCGTAGGCGAGGGCTAATGGCCGGGCCCGCCCAGATGTATCCTGGTGCACTGCCACCAAAGCAGGCACCCCCAGGCCCCGGGTGAACAGGTCACGCATGCGATGCCCCGGCGATTTGGGGGCCACCATAGACACATCAACGAACGGGGGAGGCACAATTTGCTTGTAATGGATGTTGAAGCCGTGGGCGAACATCAGGGTTTGGCCCCGTCGCAGGTAGGGGGCGATAGCCTCTTTATATACCTTGGGCTGGGCCATATCGGGGATGAGCATCACGATGACATCGGCCTGCTGTGCCACCTGTGCCACCTCATAAACCTTCAGGCCAGCCTCTTCCGCCTTGCGCCACGACTGGCTTCCAGGGTAAAGGCCCACAATAACCTGCTGGCCATTGTCCTTGGCGTTTAGGGCGTGAGCGTGCCCCTGGGAGCCAAAGCCCAGCACCCCGATGGTCTTGCCTTTCAGCAGGTCCAGGTCAGCGTCGGCATCGTAATATAAGCGTGCCATGTTCACCTCTTCCTTCTTTATCGCCTAATAGCCGTTTACCCGCTCGCGGGCAAGCGCCTCCCCTTCGGCGGCCATGCCCCGTATCATTGCTAGACGCCCACTACGCATTACCTCCCGGATCCCGAAGGAGCGGAGAAGACGAATCAGGGATTCAATCTTGTCTTCTTCCCCTGTTACCTCAAGGATGAGCGATTCTGGCGCCACCTCCACGATATTGGCGCGAAAGATGTCTACTAACTGAATGATTTCGCTGCGCGTCT
>JBKBKV010000082.1:0-2008 GCA_046294495.1 Dehalococcoidia bacterium
AAATGTGGGGGCCCAACCGGGGGACGCCCTAGTCCTCACCAAGCCCCTGGGCACAGGCGTTATCACTACAGCGGCTAGGCAGGGCCTGGCTGAACTGTCGGTGATAGAAAAGGCTACTCGCACAATGGCGCACCTGAACCGCGCCGCCAGCGAGGCTATGATGGAGGTAGGTGTTCACGCCTGCACTGATATCACCGGCTACGGTCTGTTGGGGCACCTCCTCCCGATGGTGAAAGGGAGTAATGTGGGTGCAAGGGTGTGGCTCTCCCGAATACCCGTTCTAGACGGCGCACAGGAACTCCTGGAGGAGGGCATCGCCCCAGGCGGCACCCACCGCAACTTGGCCTCCGTTGGCAAACTGGTGCGCTGGGGCAAGGGCATTCCTCACACCGCCCAACTCCTACTGTGCGATGCCCAGACCTCGGGGGGCCTTCTGATGGCTGTGCCCCAACAGCGCCTCCCTGCCCTGCAAACCGCCTTGGACCAACGGGGAGAAGAGGGATGGGTCGTGGGAGAGGTAACCGAAGGCGACACATTAGAGGTGCTGGCGTAGCCTTATGAGTGAAGAACGCTTTCTATTGCCTCAGGCCCTGGCCCAGGAGATCATCGCCCACGCCTTGCGGGACAACCCCAACGAGGCTTGTGGTGCTTTGGCGGGGAAAGGTTCCACTGCTATGCGCGTCTATCCTCTCACCAACACGGAGCACAGCCCTTACCGCTACATGACCGACCCCAAAGAACTCTACAAGGCCATGAAGAACGCCGAGCGCCACCAGATGGAGATCATCGCCTTCTATCACTCCCATACCCTTACCCCCGCATACCCTTCCAAAACCGATGTGCGCCTGGCGACCTGGCCCGACGCCTACTACCTTATCGTATCCCTGCAAGATAAGACCTCTCCAACTATACGTGCCTTCCGCATACAGGAGGGGCAGGTGCGGGAAGTCCCCCTGGAGATCACCTCCTAGGGCTAACCCCGGCGCCTCCTCTGCGTTTCCATTTGTGGAACACTGCAGAGGAGGTTAGTAATGCGAAAGGTCTTATGGATACTGCCCCTGGTCATCGCCCTTCTGGCCATAGGCACAGGAATCGCCCTGGCCTGGCCGAAGGGGGCCGCCTTGGCCCAGTCCCCCGACCAGCCCAGGGGGAAAGCCTTCTTGGGTGTGCAAGTGGCAACTGTTGGCGAAGGGCTAGCCCAGCGCCTGGGGCTCCCTGTTGGGAATGTTGTGGTAGTGCAGGTGGTGCCAGGTAGCCCAGCCGAACAGGCCGGCCTTCAGCGGGGGGACATACTGACACAGGCCACCTTGGGTGCCAGCACTGTAACCCTGGAACGCCCCGCCGACCTGAAGAGCCTGCTTAAGAATGCCCAGGCGGGTGACACGGTTTCGCTAACACTCAAGCGCGGTGAGCAAAACCTCTCTATCTCCGTTATATTGGCTGAGTGGCCCCAACTTCCCCCTCGCCGTCCAGGGTTCCATCCACCATGGGGCAGTCCCCGCCACCCCGTTTTGCCCCCAGCCCTGCCTGGCGCTTTGAACCGCGTGGTGCGTGGGGAGGTGGTGCTCCGGGAGGGCACCACAACGGTAACCTACGCCTTCTTCGGGGGCACTGTTACCGCCACCAGCACCAACGCCATCACGGTAACCCCCCTGGACGGGAGCGCCCCTGTAACGATAAACCTAACGAACGAAGTAAGGGTTGTGGGGTGCGCTTACCGCAACGGCTCGGACATCGGTGTGGGGGCCAGTGTAGTTGTAGCGTCTCGTGATGGCACCGTGCAGTGGGTCATCGTTACTGGGCCGTGCCGGCCCCTGCCTCGCCCCAGGCCCATGCCAGGCGCTCTGAAGCCACAGGGGCCTATCCACATCCTGCCGGTCCTTCCAGGGAAGCCTGACAAAGAGGGGCCTATCCGCATTCTGCCCATCCCCCAGGAGCAGAAACCGAAACCACCAGAGAAAGGGTCGTCTGTTCAGGGGACGGATGTGTAGGCGGGCCGGGCAATAGG
>JBKBKV010000083.1:0-2005 GCA_046294495.1 Dehalococcoidia bacterium
AATGGCAGCGGTGTCGAAGTCCACCGCCTGGTTGATGGTAGCCATAACGCCGTTACGCATCAACTGCTTGATAACTTCAATGGGGCTAACCCCTAGGGCCTCGGCTAGTTGCCGAACAGTAATAGCAGGTGGGAGTTCCACCACTTTAGGGCGATGAGAGACCTCCCCAGCAGCCGCCTGAGAGGCCCTGTTCGGCGCTGTCATGCTAGGCCTCCTTCGTCTGTGCGGGCGCCCCCACCAGATGGGCCGCTGCATAGGCCCGGAGGGCTTCCCGGGCCTGCGGAGAGAGAGTCCCCCGCAGGGCGTGCTCTAAACGCCCCCGCTTTAGGGCGTTCTCCCAGCAGGAAAGGATAGGGCACAGGTAAGTGCCCCGGCCTGGGCGTTTGCCTGTGAGGTCTACCACCACCTCGCCGCTAGGCAGGCGCACAATGCGCACCATCTCCCTTTTGGAGCGCTTGGCCCCACACCCGGCGCAAGAGCGCAGGGGGATATGGCGCAGGCGATGTGTGGTGCCCTTGGCCATGCTTTACAGCCCCTCCAGTTCCTCTTCTTCCACCTCTTCGGTGAAACGGATGCGCTTTGCCTTTTTCCCCTTGCGTTCCTTGCCACGCCCCTCCCGCTCCACCTCCTTCCCTTTTTTGGGAAGCACATCTTCGGCGAAGCGGATTCCGGACGGGTGCACGGCGATGCGGGAGATGGACCAGATGTCCTCGCGCGGCTGTGCCCCCTCCGCTTCCTCCACAGGCACAGGGGGAGAGGAGGCCTCGGGCACAGGTGACGCTGGGGTCGGCCCAGGGGGGGCGAGCGGCGCCTCAGGCACCTGGGCAGCCATGGGAACAGGCACTTGTGGTGCCACAGGAGGCACCTCGGCAGGGATGGGCACCGGCACTGGCGGAGGCGGAGCAGGGGGCGGCGCCTCGGCCACAGCCTGCTGTGCCACCTGAGCCTGTTGGGCGGCCTGTTGCGTCTCATACTCGGTGAGGCTGACGATTTCAATATGCCAACCCGTGAGGCGAGCGGCCAGACGGGCGTTCTGTCCCTCTTTCCCGATGGCCAGGGAGAGTTGCTTATCAGGCACCACCACTGTAGCCCTCTTGGTGCCTTCGTGCGCCACCACCTTCACCACCTGGGCAGGAGACAGTGCGTTAGCCACGAAGATGGCGGGGTCTCGGTGCCAGGGGATCACATCCACCTTTTCGCCTTGGAGTTCCTTCATAATGTTCTGGATACGGAAACCCTTGAGGCCCACACAGGTGCCCACAGGGTCCACACGCTCCTGGCGCGCAACAACGGCCACCTTGGAACGGGAACCTGGCTCCCTGGCGATGGCGCGAATTTCTACCACGCCGTTGGCAATCTCTGGAATGTCCCGCTCAAGGAGACGCTTGAGCAGGCCCGGATGGGCGCGTGAAACCACCAGGTCGAACCCCTTGCCACCCTTCTCCTGCCCTCCAGCCTTTAGCAGGTAGACTTGTAGGGTCTGACCAGGGTAGTAGCGCTCGGTGGGCACCTGCTCATCCTTGGGGAGCACCGCCTCCGCAAGGGTGTCAAGGCGCAGGAACCAGTTACCCCCTTCCTCTCGCTCCACGCGAGCGGGGAGTATTTCCCCTACCTTGTTGGCGTATTGGGCAACGATATGCTCCCGCTCGGCGTCCCGCAGGCGCTGCAGCAACACCTGCTTGAAGGTCTGGGCAGGGATGCGCCCCAGGGACACGGTAGGGGTCTCTACTTCCAGCACCTCCCCCACCTTGGCAGAGGCCTTGTAGCCCCGCGCCTCAAAGAGCGAGATCTCCTTTTTGGGGTCCGTTACCCTCTCCACCACCGTTCTCTGGGTATAGACCTTCACATACCCTGAGAGGGGGTCCAGGCGCACGGTGATGTTGTGCCCCTCTATGGCCGGGTCTTTGCGGAAGGCTGCAACGAGGGCTGCCTCAATGGCCGAAATGACCTTCTCCCTCGGCAGGTTACGCTCTGCCGAGAGTTGTGTTACTGCCAAGAGGAAGTC
>JBKBKV010000084.1:0-1902 GCA_046294495.1 Dehalococcoidia bacterium
GAACATAACTATCTCAATTACCCCATCCGTGAGCATCACGGGCAGCGCTTACAATGTCAGCTTCACCTTCAAGAAAGCCTAAGCGGTAGGTGGATAGGTGCGGCGTCTGGTTATGTGGCTTATCATCGTGGGGGTGGTGGGGCTGGTGGGCTATAGCGCTATAGAGGCGTCCCGCGCTCAGCGCCCGGCCCTGCCCACTGCGCCGGCTCCCGCCCCCTCTCCCTGCCAGGTAGTCTCCTACGACATCTCGCCGGGTGGCTCGGCGGTGCTGGCGGTGGTGATGTGCGTGTCTGGAGGGCGTTACCAGGTGTCAGCGGAGGGGATGGCCGACGGGAGCAAGGCCAGCGGGCAGGCGGTGGTGCGCCTCCTGCCCCAGGCCCCCACCGCCATCAGCATCCCCTTGTCGCCCCGCCTGCCTCCCGACGCCACCACCTACACGGTGCGCTTCCGGGTTATGGGGATGTAGGGTATGCGTATATTCTTTATGCTAGGGGCATTGTTCCTTCTGGCTCCCTTCTGGCTTCCCCAGATGCTGGGGGGGCAGACCATCTACCATTATGTGGTAACGGGAAGTATGACGGGGTCGGTGGACAGGGGGAGCCTGGTGGTGCTGTGGCCTCAGGAGAGTTACTCCGTAGGGGATGTGGTGGCCTTCTGGCAGGAGTTCGGCAACATTCGCGTTCCCATCCTTCACCGCATAATAGGCAAGACGCCCGAGGGCGATTACCTTATCAAGGGGGATGCGGTATCGGCCGTTGACCGGGTGCCCCCGAGCGATATCATCGGGAAGATGGTCCTGGGGGTTCCCTATTTGGGGTTTGTGGGGGGTGCGGCCAAGTTCTTCCCCCTCCTCTTGGGGTATTTTGCCCTGTCCCCCTTCCTGGCGGGGCGTAAGGGGAGGGGTGGCAAGCCCGCCAGTTCCTTCCTGCCTGTGGCGGTCCTGGTGCTGGCCGTTATGCCCATGGCCTCCATAGGCATAGTGGAGGTGGTAGGGAAGACGGTGGCTACTATGCTGATGCTGGGGATGCTGGGGACCGCCCGCCTGCTGGAGGTATCATGGGGGGAGACCCTGGGGCCATTGACAGAAATTCTCTACGGCACTATAGGTGTGGCCGCGCTCTCCATGGTGTATATTCCTGACTTGATACAGAATCTACGCGCGGTGCTCGCGTAGCGGAGTATGTGCGATGCGTTGGGTTGTGTTGCCTCTGCTGCTGATGGCCCTGTTTTTCGGTGCAATAACCCCCCCTGCCTTTGCCCAGGGGCTTGTCTCCCGTGTGCAGAGCACCCACCCCCTCCCCCTGGTGGTGGACGGCCTGCGCCAGACGGGCTTCCCGAAAGACTTGCCCATGGGAACGCAAGTCTGCGCCCCTGGGGAGTTAACCTACACGAGTGAGGGGGAGCGCTACCGCTTCCTGGAGTGGCGCCTGGGGGCTACTCGCCTTTCTTACCTGTGCATCCTGGCTGTAGACCCCGGCCCTTACACCGCTGTTTTCCAGCGGGAGGTGCTGGTGCGGGTAACCTCGGCAGCCCCTGGCATCGCCCGCGCCCAGTGGGTGTCGGAGGGGACCCTGGTGGATTTGAGCGCTCCTGAGAGCATTCCCATAAGTAACGAGCAGCGGTGGCGCTTTACAGGCTGGTCTGGGGGGATTACCCCTTTCAGCGTCTCCAACACTGCCCTGGCCGACCGCCCCCTGAACATAGAGGCGCGCTATGTCCTGGAATACCGGGTGCAGGTGGTGGCGCCGGAGGGGGTGGTGGTGCCGGGGGATGGGTGGTATGCGTCGGGGCAGACAGTGTCCTTGCGCGCCCCGGCGACGGTCTCCCAGGGCACTGGGAGGCGCCTAAGGCTGGTGGGGTGGGATGGTGAAGGGGTGCCAGCCGCTACCCTCCAGCAGGCCC
>JBKBKV010000085.1:0-1763 GCA_046294495.1 Dehalococcoidia bacterium
AGGTTCCCTTGCGCCGGGACGCCCGCTGGAAAGCCTGGGGGTCGCCCTGGACATCTTGCGCCATGCCAGTGGCGCTGAAGTGGCAGAGGCTTTCCTTGTTACCTCACGGGGGAAAGGCATGGCGTTGACAGCCCTGAGAGGCCCCTTTCGCCATGCCTTTATGCAGATTTCTTATTTTGAGCGGGGGATGGGGTTCCCGGGCATTGTTCTGGCCCAGGGGGAGCCTATCCTCACCCGCTCCTTGCCGGACGACCCCCGTTACCTGCGCACAAGGGTCAAACATGAGGGGTTTCACTCCTATGTGTGTGTCCCCCTCAAGGGGCACCAGGGGATACTCGGCTCCCTGAACCTGGCCAGCACCCGTCCCGGCTTCCCGCTGGAGGGGGCCTACCGTCTCCTCTCTTGGGCCAGTGTCCCCATCGCCACTATGCTGATGGCCGCTTCTCACATCGCCGAGGTCAGTAGGGGGAAGGGGGCGGGGGAATATGAGGGAGAGGCAGGGTTTGAGTCCTTATTGCGTCAGGTGCTGCACCATATGTTGAATCTAGGCAGGGCCCAAGCAGGGGCCTTGCTCCTAACCCTTACAGCAGGGGGCGTGGTGCGTTGTGTTACGGAGGGTCCCCTTCCGGAGGTGTTCTGTCCGGGGGTGGAGGCCAGAGCAACCAACCCCTGCCCGGCGTTGGCCAGCGGCGAGGGGGTAGCCCTCTACGGCTCCCGAAGGGCCTGGCCTATGGTCTGCCAGCATGCCCGCCCTCTGGGAAGGGTTACCTACTGCTTACCTCTAGTGGCTGGGGAAGAGACCGTCGGGCTTCTCCGCGTGTGTTATCTGACGAGTAGCACTTTTCCCCCCACCCAATACCTCTGGCTTCTGCAAGAGGTAGCCCAGGATGCCGCCATTGCTATTCGGGAGGCCTGGAAACGCCTGGAGGCTCAGCGGCGCGCCAGGGCCTTGCAAGCGCAGCAGGGGGCACTCCACCCCGTGGCGGCAGAGGTGGCCAGGGAGGGGTGGATACCGCCCGATACGCCCACCTTAGCAATCCGCTGTTTCGGCCCCTTTGAACTCTACCGCTGGGGTAAACTGGTAACGCCCGGCATGGTGAAGCGACGGAAGGTCTTGCTCTTGCTGAAGGTGCTCCTCGCCCATGAAGGGCACCCGCTCTCCAGTGATACCCTGATGGAACTGCTCTGGCCCGGGGTAAGCCCCGATTTAGGGTTGGGCCGACTGCATGTAGTCGTCCACGACTTGCGTCGGCTTCTAGAGGCTCCTGACACTCGTGGGAAGTGGCTCTACATCCAAAGGGATGGGGAGAACTATGTCTTCAACCTGGGAGCCCCCTGCTATATAGATGTCCGGGAGTTCAGGCTTCTGGTGCAAACTGCCCAGCGGGCAGAGGCTAGGGGTGAGATTAAGGATGTTATTAACGCCTATGAAGGGGCGGCAGGGCTGTATCGGGGCGACTTCCTGGAAGACGAGCCTTTTTCCGAATGGTGTTGGCCCACAAGGGAACATCTGCGGGAGACTTACCTAACAGTCTTGAAGCGTCTGGCTTCCCTCTACGGGCAGGTGGGGCGCTGGGAGCGGGCCATTGGGCATTTGCGACAGGCACTACGAGTGGACCCTCTGCGAGAGGATACACACAGGGAACTGATGCGCTCCCTGTGGGGTGCGGGGCGAAGAGACGAGGCGCTGCGCCAGTATCATCTCTGTCGGGACCTTCTCAGGAAGGAACTGGGGGTGCGCCCACTCCCCGAAACAGAGCGCC
>JBKBKV010000086.1:0-1533 GCA_046294495.1 Dehalococcoidia bacterium
AGATGCTACTTCTACAGAAAGGAGTATGGGATGATGGCCGGTATCTCCGTCATCGGGCTGGGGAAACTGGGGGCCCCTATCGCTGCCGCCTTCGCTTCCCGAGGCTTCACTACCATCGGCGTGGATGTGAACCCCCGTGTGGTGGAGGCCATAAACGCCGGCAGCCCACCTGTGGTGGAGCCAGGCCTGGCCGAGGCCCTCGCTGCTTCTAGTGGACGCCTTCGCGCTACAATGGATACCCGGGAGGCTGTGTTAGCCACTGATATCACACTCATCATCGTCCCCACGCCCAGCGAGGCCGATGGGCGTTTCTCCCTGCGCTATGTTCTACAAGCATGCCGGGAGGTAGGGCAGGCTTTGCGGGAGAAACGCCCTTACCACCTGGTGGTGGTCATTAGCACGGTGCTTCCGGGCTCCACCCAGTTCGGCATCCTCCCTGTCCTGGAGCGGGTATCGGAGAAACGGTGCGGAAAAGACTTCGGCCTGTGCTACAGCCCCGAGTTCCTCGCCCTAGGGAGTGTTCTCCGCGACTTCCTGAACCCCGACTTCGTCCTTATCGGCGAGTCGGACCCCCAGGCAGGTGGAACATTGGAGGGGGTCTACCGTCAGGTGCTTATGAATCACCCTCCTATTGCCAGGATGAACTTCGTCAATGCTGAACTGGCCAAAATTGCTGTGAACACCTTTGTTACCATGAAGATCTCCTTTGCCAATATGCTGGCGGCCCTGTGCGAGCGCCTCCCCGGAGGCGATGTGGACACGGTAACCCGCGCCATCGGCCTGGACACCCGCATCGGCCCCCGCTATCTGAAGGGGGCTTTGGGTTATGGGGGGCCTTGCTTTCCCCGGGACATCCGCGCCCTGGCCTTCCTGGCACGCTCTTTGGGGGTGCACGCTACCCTGGCCGAGGCTACCGACGCCATCAACCGCACTGTGGCGCAGCGTGTGGCACAGCGGGTAGAGGCCCTACTCCCGCCAGGAGGGACGGTGGCGGTGCTGGGCCTCGCCTACAAGCCCGATACGCCTGTGGCGGAGGAATCCCAGGGCCTGCAGATAGCCTTGCACCTGGCCCAGAAAGGGACGCAGGTGGTAGTTTACGACCCCCTGGCTATGGGGGAGGCGCGCAGGGTGCTTGGGGAGCAAGTGGCTTACGCCTCCTCGGCGGAGGAGGCGGTGCGCCACGCCCAGGTTGTGCTCATCGCCAACCCTGACCCGACATTCCGCGACCTCCCTCTGGGCGGCAACGCCGGCCCCGTGGTGGTGGACGCCTGGCGCCTCCTGCGGGAGCACATGGGTAACCCAGAGGGTGCCTACGCCCCCTTGGGTGTGGGCAACCCAGACCCGGAGACAATAGAGCGACTGGCACGGCTGTGGAAAGGCGATGGATGCTAATCACTGGCTGATGTGCTCGCTATCCTGATGGGTTGAAGACGACGGTGATAAACCACGAGCGCTGTTTAGCCCCTCTGGAATAGGTCTAGAATGGACAACCTAGTTCAGCAGGTCCGCGACTTCTGGAACCGGCGCCCCTGC
>JBKBKV010000087.1:0-1034 GCA_046294495.1 Dehalococcoidia bacterium
GCCTCTTCCGGGATGTCATATACCCTAAGGGCGTAAGCGCGCCCCCGGTCGGAGAAGAGGAGCAAGGTGTCGTGGGTATCGCACACCACCAGGTGACGCACGGCATCGTCCTCCCGGGTGAGCATACCCTTTACCCCCTTGCCTGCCCGGTGCTGGCGGTGGTAAGTGCTCACCGGGATGCGTTTGATGTAGCCGTTGGCCGAGAGGGTAACCACCACCTGTGCGTGGGGCACCAGTTCCTCACGGGAGAGTTCCCTGACCTCTTGGGCGAGCACCAGGGTGCGGCGGGCGTCCCCATACTCTTTCTTTAGTTGCAGGGTCTCTTGGCGCACCTCGGCCAACACCTTCTTGGGGTCGGCCAGGAGAGCCTCCAGGCGTTGTATCTCCCGGCGCAGGGCCTGGTATTCCTCCTCCAGTTTTTGGCGGTCCAGGGCCGTCAGCCGGCGCAGTTGCATATCCAGGATGGCCTGTGCCTGCACCTGGGTAAGGCTAAAGCGCTCCATCAGGCGCTGGCGGGCGGTGTCGGCATCGGGGGACTGGCGGATAATGCGGATGACCTCGTCCAGCGCCCCCAAGGCGATGCGCAGGCCCTCTAGGATGTGGGCGCGCTCCTGGGCCTTCCTGAGGTCGTGCTGGGCGCGGCGGGTAACCACCCGCTGGCGATGCTGGATATATAGGGCTAGCATGTCTTTTAGGCTCAACACCCGGGGCTGGCCGTCCACCAGGGCTAGCATGTTCACCGCAAAGGCGCTCTGCAGGGGCGTATGCTTGAAGAGGTTGTTCAGGACGATTTCCCCCTGGGCCTCCCGGCGCAGTTCCACCACCACCCGCAGGCCCTCCCGGTCCGATTCGTCCCGCACCTCGGCGATGCCCTCTATCTTCTTCTCTCGAGCCAGGGTGGCGATACGCTCCACCAGGGCGGCCTTGTTCACCTGGTAGGGTATCTCGGTAACCACGATGGCTGGGCGCCCTTTTTTGAGCTCTACGATCTCGGCCTTGGCCCGCAGAAGCACCCTCCCCTGCCCTGTTGCGTA
>JBKBKV010000088.1:0-879 GCA_046294495.1 Dehalococcoidia bacterium
TGGGCCAGGGGGGCGCCTACAGTGGCATCGTCTGAGAGCACCAGGATGCCGGTGTGGTCCTCCCCCAGGCCCAGTTCACGCTCCGAGCATACCATCCCTTCGGAAAGGATGCCCCGTATGCGTGCGGGACGGAGTGTCTCCAACTTGCCGGTGCGGGGGTCAAAAAGGCGTGCCCCAGCCTTGGCGAAGGCCACCTTCTGCCCCTCAGCCACATTGGGGGCACCGCACACCACCGTCCAGCGTTCGGTGCCCAGGTCCACCTCGCACAGGCGCAGGCGGTCGGCGTTGGGGTGAGGCATTACCCGCCTTACCAGGCCTACGAACACCTTCTCCCACTGCCCTCCCACCTGTTCAATACCGCTTACTTCCAGCCCGGCCATGGTCAGGCGGTGGGCTATCTCCGCCGGAGTAAGGGTTAGGTCCACAAACTCCTGCAGCCACGAAAGGGGGATGCGCATCTGGGGCTATTTGCTCCTCGGGTGTTTGGCGCCATACTTTCTTTGCCGTTGTCTACTACACAGATTTTATTATACGCCCTCCCCCAGGGTTTACCGCCCTTGCCCCAGGGCACCCAGCACTTCCGCCAAAGTGGCTATCTTCCCCCCTTCTCGGCGCACCTCAGCAACAGCCTTGTCTGAATCCCCCGGCTGCAGGTCCACACCACGGCTGGCGTCGGCGAGAAGCCATACTGGCAGACCGTAGCGCAGGGCATCCAGGGCACTGTGGCGGACGCAGTAGTCGGTGGCCAGCCCCCCCACAAAGAGGCGCTTCACCTCCAGGGTCTGCAGGATATGAAGCAAGGAGCGCCTCTGCTCGTCTATGCCGTCAAAGGCGGTGTAACTGTCCTGCTCCGGGTCCATACCTTTGGAGACGATGAGC
>JBKBKV010000089.1:0-801 GCA_046294495.1 Dehalococcoidia bacterium
GAAGACGATCGCGCGCCACCTGCGTCCCGGCCAGCTCGTGGTCCTGGAATCGACCACCTATCCCGGGACCAGCGAGGAACTGATCCGGCCGATCCTGGAAGAGGCGACGGGCCTGACGTCGGGCGTCGACTTCGCCATCGCCTACAGCCCCGAGCGCGAGGATCCCGGCAATATCGACTTCGGGACCACGTCGATCCCCAAGGTGGTCGGCGCCGACACCGAGGCCGAGCGGCGCATGGCCGTCGCCGTCTATTCGCCGCTCACCCAGGTGGTGCCGGTCAGCGACCTGAAGACGGCCGAGGCGGTCAAGCTGACCGAGAACATCTTCCGTCTGGTCAATATCGCCCTCGTCAACGAGCTGAAGATCGTCTTCGAGAGCATGGGCATCGACATCTGGGAGGTGGTCGACGCGGCCAAGACCAAGCCCTTCGGCTATATGCCCTTCTATCCGGGGCCGGGCCTGGGCGGTCACTGCATCGCCATCGACCCCTTCTACCTGACCTGGAAGGCGCGCGCCCACGGCGAGGCCACCCGCTTCATCGAACTGGCCGGCGACGTTGTCGCCGCCCTCCCACGCCGCGTGGTCGAAGCCGTTTCCGAGGCCCTGTCGAGCCGCTTGGGCAAGGCGGTCAACGGCGCCCGCATCCTGGTGGTGGGCCTGGCCTACAAGAAGAATGTCGACGACATGCGCGAGAGCCCCTCGCTGCACGTCATCCGCCTGCTGCGCGAGCGGGGGGCGAAGGTCGACTATTACGACCCGCACATCCCCGCGGTTCACGACAATGGCGAGCATCCGGAAGT
>JBKBKV010000090.1:0-659 GCA_046294495.1 Dehalococcoidia bacterium
GCGGCGCGCCCACGCCCACCACAACGGCTCCTTCGTTATGAAGGACGGTGTGGACGACGAGGTGATGTCGGCAGCAGACAACGAACTGACTATGGCCTTCTCCGGGGGCATCCGCGCCCTCTCCAGTTCCACTAGCACCGTAGGCGTTCACCTGCCCCCAGGGGGCAATGCCTGGTCCGTCCTCAGCGACAGGGCGGTGAAGGAGAACCTCACCCCTGTGGATGTAGAGGATGTGCTGGTGCGCCTGCTGGGGGTCCCCATCTACCGCTACAATCTGAAGAGCCAGGGCGCCTCCATCCAGCATATGGGGGCTGTGGCCCAGGGCTTCTATGCAGCCTTTGGGCTGGGGAAAGGCGAGCGCTACATAGGAGGGGCGGATGTGGATGGGGTGCTGATGGCGGCGGTGCAGGCCCTGGCCCAGCGCCTCCAGGAGAGGGATGCGGAACTGGCGCGCCAACGCCAGGAGCTCTGGGACCTGAAGGCTGAGATGGCCGACCTCAAGATGCGCCTGGCACTTCTGGAGTCCTTTTTGGCCGCCATCCTTACCGCTAGGCAACCCTAGGGCGATCCTAGGATAGAGGCGATACCCCTGGCTTGACGCCCTGCCCCCTTTGCCCTTATGCTAGTGGGCAAAGGCGAGGATGGAGACGAGTAGGGCA
>JBKBKV010000091.1:0-589 GCA_046294495.1 Dehalococcoidia bacterium
GAGGGGGGGAGGGAACGCATAGTCCTGAGCCAGCGCAGCGGCCAGTTTGGGAGGCGCCTTTTTCGGCCGGGGAATATAGGCGGCGCTGGCGGACACGGTTGTTGGCGGCCAGGCGGTCCAGGGCACGCTGGAAAAGGGAGAGGCGCTCTTTCCCCCAGGTAAGGAAGTAACGCCAGGTCTCCGGGCCCCCCAGGTTGGAGCGGTTGGTGGCAAAACTGGCCCACTCCAGGGCAGCGTAGGCGCCCGCCCCCATCACCACCAGTTCCTCTAAGTGCGAAGGGATAGTGGAGGTGGTGGAATCCAGTGTGTGGAGGCGGCCATAGTAAAGGCGCACCTGCTCCACCCCTCCGGGAGCGGGGTCTACCAAGAGGGTGAGGGTGTTACCCCACACGCTAAAGAGGACATAGGAAGGGGGCCACTGCCCGATAGGATACTCCACCGCTTCCACGCGCACCAGGCCGGATAGAGATGTCAAGGAGAGGGCACGGCTCCCCGGAGTGGTTGCCAACTCCGCCGAGGCCTCCAGGGGGACAGCCAGAGAGAGGTCGCGGGCGGCGTGACGGAGGTGGCGGTCCAGGTCGGCATCGCT
>JBKBKV010000092.1:0-550 GCA_046294495.1 Dehalococcoidia bacterium
CCCGCCAAGCCCCTGGAGGCGCTGGTCCCGCCGCAGGCCTTGCGGACGCGGCCGCCCGCGCTTCCGGAGGTGAGCGAGCTGGACGTGGTCCGGCACTACACCCGGCTCAGCCACCGCAACTTCTCCATCGACGAGGGGTTCTACCCCCTGGGCTCCTGCACCATGAAGTACAACCCCAAGCTGCACGAGGAGCTGGCGCGGCTGCCGGGCTTCGCCCGCCTCCACCCCTACACGCCCGAGGAGCTGGCCCAGGGCGCGCTGCAGCTCCTGTGGGAAGTGGGGGAGGAGCTGCGGGAGCTCGCGGGGATGGACGCGGTGACCTTCCAGCCCGCTGCGGGCGCTCACGGCGAGCTGGTGGGCCTGCTGGTGATCCGCGCCTACTTCGCCTCCCGGGGCGAGAAGCGCACCCGGGTCATCGTCCCGGACTCCGCGCACGGCACAAACCCAGCCACCGCGGCCATGGTGGGCTACGAGGTGGTCACCGTGCGGTCCGACGCCCGGGGCAATCTGGACCTCGCGGCCCTGGAGCAGTGCCTGGACGAGCGCACCG
>JBKBKV010000093.1:0-540 GCA_046294495.1 Dehalococcoidia bacterium
CGGGGCTTTGGGCAGGAGGAAGACCTGGCCTTCACCGAAGCCGGTGGCGCCTTGCCCGAAGCCAAGCCCCAATACGTTTCGGTTCGGGCCCGCGAACGAGGTGCACCGCAAGTGGGGACCCTGGGCTCCGGCAACCACTTTTGCGAAATTCAAGTGGTGGATGAGGTTTACGACGAAAAAGCGGCCAAAGCCTTTGGCTTGGCCCCGGGGCTTGTCACTTTCATGATCCACTGCGGCTCCCGCGGCTTGGGGTACCAGGTGTGCGGCCAAGAAGTACGGGATTGATTTGCCCGACCCGCAACTGGTTTCGGTGCCCGTGAACTCCCCGGAAGGGGAGCGGTACCTGGGGGCCATGCGCGCCGCGGCCAACTTCGCCTGGGCCAACCGCCAGGTGATCATGGCGTTGGTGGAAAGGGCCTTGGTGCGGGTGCTGGGTGGGGATCGCAAGTCCTTGGGTTTCCGCTTGGTTTACGACGTAGCCCACAACATTGCCAAGGTGGAAGAGCACGTAGTGGACGGCAAGAAAAAGAAGGTCATCGT
>JBKBKV010000094.1:0-516 GCA_046294495.1 Dehalococcoidia bacterium
GCCAAGGACCATTCAAGCCAGGTGCGAGGCACCCCTTGCCTCTCCGCCTCTCGGCGTGCCAGATAGTCCACCAGCCAGTAGCCTGCGAAGGCGAAGAGGAGCCATAGGGCACTGCGCAATGCATCAAGGGTTATCAAGAGCCTACCTCCCTCTGAGGGCCAGTTCTGCCAAGACCTTGAGCGTGTCAGCCAGCAGGTAGACCAGGACACCCAAGATAAGCATAAGGCTTCCCCCGCGCAGGCCCGCCAGCAGAAGGGCGAGCCACCCAGGGGATGCCGGGGTGGGCTGTTCCCGAAGTGGGCGACTGGCCAGGAAGAACATCCATAGTGCCAGGGCGATTTTTAATCCCAGCACCACCACATACGGTATAGTGGCAGCCGGTGAGGTCAGGCGTTCAAAGGTGAGAATGGCCCCTGTGAGCACAAGCACAACTATGGCCGTCTGCACAACCTGGCGGAAGGCCTGGGCGATGGCCTGGGCCAGCAACGCATCTGCCAGACGCAGGCGTGGGCGGAG
>JBKBKV010000095.1:0-506 GCA_046294495.1 Dehalococcoidia bacterium
CAATTGTGCAAAAACTCCCATAAATATATGTAATCACATGGGGTGCGAGAACCCGCTAGGGGTGGCACTTGCGGCAGAGAGGTAGGCGCGGTAGACTGGGGACGAGCAGGGGCTAGCGCGAGGTGGAGATGAGACGCTTTTCAGCCGTTGGCACCTCTGCAGCCAGGCAGGCTTTACTTGGCCTTCAGAGCCATCGGTCCCTCGACAGTCTCATTGACCCGGTCGTATGGGTAACAGACGGACTTTACACCAGCAAGGCCCTCAAACTGTTTGAGGATGTAAGCCAACTGTATGAACTTCTTTTGGCACGGATGGAGTTCCACTCGTGGCGCAATGACCTTGAGGCTTTTCGCCGGCGCACTGCATACTTTGTGGAGGTGCAGGGACAACGCTCACACCACTGGTATATTGCTAGCGTCCGCGGTAAGGGGCAAATTGGCTACAGTAGCCAATATATGACCCATTGGTTTTACCCATACAAAGGCAAGTTCCACGGACAGATGGTC
>JBKBKV010000096.1:0-501 GCA_046294495.1 Dehalococcoidia bacterium
GGCCAGTATGGCCGATAACGCCAAGCTTATCCTGGATGAGCTACTGGCAGAGCTGGAGGAAAGGCGGAAAAGGATCCTCCTCGGCGGGGGAGAGGAACGCATCCGCAAGCAGCACCAGCAGGGGAAGCTCACCGCCCGGGAGCGAATAGAATACCTTCTGGACCCGGGAAGCTTCGTGGAACTCATGCCCTTCGCCGAGCACCTGGAAACTGGCCTCATGGAAGGGCTTGAGGCCCCAGCGGACGGGGTGGTGACCGGGTACGGCACCATCGGGGGCCGGTTGGTCTTCGTCTTCAGCCAGGACTTCACCGTGCTGGGGGGCTCCCTGGGCAAGATGCACGGGCGCAAGATCGCCAGCCTCATGGATCTGGCGGCCAAGGTGGGGGCTCCCATCATCGGCCTCAACGACTCCGCCGGCGCCCGCATCCAGGAGGGGGTGGATAGCCTCTCCGGGTACGGGGAAGTTTTCTACCGCAACGCCATCTACTCCGGGGTGGTGCC